>DAITMW010000013.1:21301-41514 GCA_036834945.1 Steroidobacteraceae bacterium | reverse complement strand
TGCGCCCGCCGTCTCGCCGACCGCCACCACCGGAGCCCTGGCCGCCCTGATAGCGAAGCCGCAGATCAGCGCATAAGCCACCATTGGCAACAGAAACGCCGCATGCAATCCGGCTGAGCCCGCGATCGAGTCAGCAATCAAACCGGTCGCCGGCGGTAGCACGGCACCTCCCACTATCGCCATGCAGAGCAACCCCGAAGTCGCGGCAGCCGAGGCCGTGCTGCGCTCGAGCGTGAGCGTGAAGATGTTGGGGAACATGATCGAGTTGAAAAGTCCGATGGCGAGCGCGCAAACGGCAGCGAAACCTCCCGCCCCCTGGCTTACAGCAAGACACAGCACAGCTGCCACGAACGCGTTGATGCTGAGCAGGCGCACGGCCCGGAAGCGAGCCAGCAATGCACTGCCCGCGAACCGCCCCACCATTGCGCCGAGCCAATAGAGGCTCACGAGCTTCCCCGCCCGTTCAGGGGTGGCATCCAGCACATCGGCCTGGTGGAGGAAGTTGATGAGATTGCTGCCCACCGACACTTCGGCGCCGACATACAGGAAAATCGCCCCCGCACCCAACACCGCCCACGGGGATCGTAATGCCGCCGTAACAGAGTCCTGCGCATGAGCTGGCGGGGGCGCATCCTCGAAGCGCCGGCGAAAGATCCAGATGAAGAGCGCCAAGGCTCCGATCATCGCGGCAATGAGCAGAAACGAGGTATCGATGTTCCGCAGCGAGACCTCGCGCAAAGCCGCCGCGCTCGACGTCCCGCTCCCCTTGTCAAACACGCCTCCTCGCAACATGAGCATCGATCCGAGATACGGACCGATCACGGTGCCGAGGGAGTTGAACGCCTGGGACAGGGTCAGTCGCAGGTGTGATCTCTCCGGCACACCGAGCGCGGCGGCGAGGGGATTCGCCGCAACCTGCAGTACCGTGATCCCGCTGGCGATGACAAACAGCGCCAGCAAGACGAGCTCGTAATGGTCGACTTTGGTCGCATAAGGGATGATCAGGCAGCCCGCGAGCATCGCGGCCAGTGAGCAGATCACCGACCGGCCGTACCCCATCCGGGCAACGAGCGCGGCTCCGGGTAGCGAGACGATGCCGTACGCCAGAAAGAAGGCGAACTGCGTGAGCATGGATTGGGCGTACGTCAGGCTGAAGATCGCGCGCACCGAAGGGATGAGCGGGTCGATCATCGACGTGATGAATCCCCAGGCAAAAAAGAGGGTCGTCACCGCTACGAAGGCGGCGCGCAGATCGGGCTTTGCGGACTGCATGGGTGGTCGGCGCTCCCTTGGACGGCTGCAAGCCTCGGGCATTGGCAAGAGGCTTGCAACAGATGGCGAATCCGGCCGTCGAATCAGGCCTTTGCGCATCTGGGCTGCGGCCCAGGTCCAGTAAATGCTAGGTCTGCCCGAACCGCTTTACCCCTGGCTTTAGAAGGTCCAAGGAACGCCCATGCGACGACTCTCTTTTGGTCTGATGTTGATTGCCTTGTCGACGCTGGTCCTGGAGCTGATGCTGACCCGGGTTTTCGACGTCACCCTGACCCCGAACCTGTCCTATTTCGTGGTCTCCCTGGCCGTCTTTTCCTTCGGATTGGCCGGTATTTACGCGACTTTGCGCCCGGTACCGGTCGAGGGGGAGATCCGCGGACGGCTCGTAGGGTGCTCGGTGGGCTTCGCGGTCGCCATTCTCCTGCTTCACCCGATCATCAACGCCCTGGAGCTGGACTACACGCACGTAGGCAAGGCACCGGTGGCTACGCTCGGGTCCTTCGCCATCCTGTACGTGACGCTGCTGGTCCCCTTCTTTCTGGCCGGCTATGTGCTGATCGCCATTTTTTCCAAGTACGCGGCGAAAATTCAAAGGCTGTACTTCTGGGACCTGGTGGGGGCCGGCCTGGGGACGATCCTGGTCATCCCTTTCATCCTGCAGATCGGTCCGGGTGGATTGATCATCTGCGCCGCAGCGCTTGCCCTGGTCGCCGCCGCCCTGTTCACCGAATCGCGTGGAGCCACTCGCGGTTACGTAGTCGCCGCCCTCGTCATCGCGGCCGTCCCGATCATCCGGGGTCAGCACTACATCGACTTCTCCTATCACATGGACAAGCGCGGCATCATGACCGCGATAGCCCAGGGCCGTGAGGAGCTCTCCCGCTGGGATCCGATCTCGAAGATCGACGTGTTTGATGAGACCTACTCACCCCAGACGGCCGCCCCATGGCACAAGTCGGGCGATCGCAAAGCCATCGAATACGACGGCGGCAACCAGACGAGCTACTTCTACAAGTTCGATGGCAATCTGAAAGCGTTGCGCGAGCAGATGGACCGCGATCGCTCGAAGGTCAATGAGAATTTCTGGCAGATCGGGGTGCTCGCTTCGCATTTCCTCAAGCGTGACTCCGGCCAGAGCGTGCTCGTCATCGGCAGCGCCGGCGGTCAGGAAACCAAGGCGTCGCTCATTTACGGAGCCAAATACGTCGACACCGTGGAGTTGGTGCCCACGGTCGTCAACCTGGCTACCGGGCTCTACTCACCCTACATCGGCGACATCTTTCACAACCCGGCGGTCCATCCCCATGCAGGAGAGGGACGTAGCTTCTTACGCTCGACCGACAAGAAATACGACATCATCCAGATCTACAGCAATCACACGAGCTCGAGCATTGCCCAGGGAAGCGGCGCGCTGGCCCCGGTGTATCTGCAGACCGAGGAGGCCTACGAGGAATACTTCTCGCACCTGACGCCGAACGGCGTGCTGCACATCAATCACTACGGCTTCCCGCGAATGATCTCCACCGCGGCACTCGCCTGGAAGAAGATGGGCCGCACGGATTTCCGCAAACACGTTGCGCTTTTCTTCTCGCCCTCGGAGCTGACGCTGCCCACGCTGCTCATCAAGATGACGCCGTGGACCCCCGAGGAAATCGCCTCACTGAGCGCATACCTCGCTCCGCCCGAGCTCGATGAGAAAGACCGGCTCGTGCTGATGGAGAATCCCATCGACCCGAGCAAGAGCTTCCTGTCGGATGATTTCTACTCCGGGAGCTTCCCGCCCGAGCTCGCGGAGCGGATGCCCGTCGACTTCACGCCGCGCACGGACGACAACCCGTACTTCTCCCAGTTCCGCAAGCACATCCGTCCCATCAAGTCGGATCCGAAGACCTTCGTCGATCCCGGCACGGCGTACATGTTGAATGCCTCCCTGCTCAAAGGGCTGCCGATGGACCAGATCCATCTGTGGATCACGGCCGGCGCCTCCGCGATATTCGCGTTGCTGTTCATCCTCCTGCCCCTGAGATTCTCCAAGGTCGGTCGCGAGGAAGGCGCGACGGCGCTGCCCCTGCTGGCTTACTTCTCGTGCCTCGGGGCCGCCTTCATCACTCTCGAGCTCGTGTTCATCCAGAAGTTCATGCAGCTCATCGGCAGCCCGCTGTATACCTACTCGACGGTCATTTTCATGATGCTGCTGGGAGCGGGCATCGGTAGCGCCGCTTCGGAGCGTCTGGGCATCAACAGTCAGCGACG
This sequence comes from Steroidobacteraceae bacterium, assembly GCA_036834945.1. Taxonomy (GTDB): domain Bacteria; phylum Pseudomonadota; class Gammaproteobacteria; order Steroidobacterales; family Steroidobacteraceae; genus 13-2-20CM-66-19. The sequence continues at coordinate 37,989 of DAITMW010000013.1, read as the reverse complement.
CTGGGCCGTACCGTTCATCGCCATCATGGCGATCGGGCTCGCCCTGGTGCTGTTGTACCCGCCGATCGCCGAAATGGCGCTGTCGCTTCCGCTCGGGGGCCGTATCGCGGTCTCCGGCCTGATGATTTTCCCGCTCGGCTTCTTCCTCGGCATGCCCTTCCCCTTGGGAATCCTGGCGATCGAGCATCAACCGCGCGGCGCCGTTGCCTGGGCCTGGGGCATGAATGGACTGTTCACCGTCATCGGAGGCCTTGCCAGCGTGATCGGAGGCCTGGAGTTGGGATTCAACTTCACGATCATCATCGCTCTGGCTCTGTACGGTTGCGCACTCGCGGTCTACCGGAAGATGCGCGACACGGTGCCCCGTGGCGCCGTCGCAGGCGACAGCAAAGACCCCGTAGTTACGACGCCGTCGTATGAGACCTCGTGGCAGCAGGGGGGAGTGGCGAGAAGTACCCAATCACGAGTGTGAGCAGACCCACACCGACAAAGGACACGATCCGCTCGACGGTACCGACGCGCGACAGGTCGATCACAAACAGCTTCACGATCGTCACACCGAGTAACGCCGCTCCGGTGATCCAGACGGGACGTGAGGCCCGGCGGTTGGCCACGAGCATCGTGGCCAGCGCCAATATCGTCCAGAAGATCGACAAGGACGTCTGAACGAGGGTGGAGCTGATCACGGCATCGAGCTCGAAGGGCACCCCAGCCCAACGATGCAAGGTCCTCACCAGCGCGGCATTGAGCCATACAAAGGCCAACGCCGCGAGAATGCCCGTCACGGGCTTGTCATCCGAGAATTTGAGGCGCGTCCAGAACTGTATCAACACAGCCAGCACGAAGGCCTGCGCCAAATCGAGCGCGTTCAGCAATGGCACATAGGGAAACGGATAGGGGTCCCCGGGAAGTGTGAAGTTGGTATAGAGGCTCCAGAGCGCCAGATAGAGCGCCAGGCCACCACCGGCGATCACTGCATAGGCCTCACGATGGGCACGCAGCGGCCACGCAACACGCTCCATGACGTGGGGGAGCAGCAGCACCGCAAGCCCTGGAACGCACATCCAGCCGACCGCCAGCCACGACCCATGACCGGCAACCTGTCGCTCGACCAACCAGGCTACCTGCCAACTCAACAGAGCGGTGAGCAGCCACGCCGAACCGACATGCAGTCCGTCGGCGAGAGGACTGTCCGGCGCCCCTTCATGTTGACGGCAAATGCCATAGAAAGCCGCAAAGGCCAGCGGCCAGGCGAGCCATCCGCCGTAGTCGAAAGGGTGATGAGCCGGCGGCACCAGGGATAGGAGCGCGAATACACCCATCGCGGGCAGCAGCGCCAACGCCGGCAAGCGGGCAAGAGTGAGCGCAGTACGACGGGCCAGTTCGCTGCAGCCGAGCGCTGTAAGAGCGACGAACACGAGAGCCATCGACAGCGCATAGTGGTTGGGCGCATATCGCGCCACCTCCACGAGACCGCAGAAGAGCCACTCCGCAACACCGAGAAAGAACATCGTGGGGCAAGAGGCGGCTTCGTAGGAGCGCAGGCGCTGCAAGTACCTACGAAGAATGGCCGCAGTCAGTACGGCCGCGAGGGCGGTTATGGCGCGCGCAAGGTACAGCCCGAGGGGCGGCGCCACGACACCAACAAACCCGTCGACATTGCTGATCTGAATCAGTGCCGCGAATATCTGCAACAGAACGCCAAACAACCGTGGCAGAGCGCGGTCCTGGCGAGCGCCGATCCAGACGAGTGCCGCCCCTTCGAGCGCCCATGTAACGCCTGTGGCAGTACCGCTCAGAGCGAGCGGCGTCGCAACGGTAAAGAATACGACACCCAGCGCAACGAACGCCTCGACCAGGAGACGTTGCGTATCGCGTTGTTGGCGATGGAGCAGCCAGGCGAGCGCGCAATAGAACGAGCCGACGACGAAAGCACTCAGCGCGAGAACGACGGGCCTGTCGTGCAGCATTCCGGATTGATAACCAAACGCGGCGATGGGTGTGCCGAAGACGAGCGTCCCATCGACATAGCCACGCAACTCGGGAGGTTGCCGCAGAGAAAACAGAAGCGCGATGGCGACATAGAAGAGAAAGAACAGCACCAGAAAGGGCTCGGTGCTGCCGAACAGCCCGCTCTGGTAATGCAGCACGCCCCAGGCAGCGCTGATCAGGAAGGTGAACGCAAACCCGGCGAAGTTCAGCGGGCGCCAGGCTCTGTACCAGGCGATGACCAGAATGCTCGCGTTCAACACGAGGTAATAGCTGAACAGGACAACGTGACTCCCCTCTCCCGTCGAGGCAAGAACCGGAGCGAGAAATCCGCCCGTGACGGCGAGAAACGCGAAGGCCTGGGAGTTCTGCAACACCGCAATGACGGCGGAGAATGCCGCCAGGAATACCAGCAGAGCGAAGGCCAGCGCGGGCGACAGGGTTGAATACAGGCGCAGGGCGGCAAAGGTCGTCAGGTACAGGATGCCGACACCACCACCCTGGAGGGCGAGCGCGTACCCCGAACGCTTGCCGCGCAATCGCCACCCGAGGACCAGAAGCGCGACACCGCCGCAGGCGACGGCGCTCAGGCGGAGTTGGATAGGAACATGTGAGTGCTCGGCGACGTAGCGCAACAGAAACGCAACGCCGAAGAACAGGATGAGGATACCAACTCGAACGAGCGCGTTTCCGCCAGTGAAATATTCACGTAGCAGGTTGATGACAGGAGATTCGTCGGAAAGCCTGGTTGCCGGGGTTCGCGACTCACGCGCCACCCCCGAGGCCGGCGCGGAGCTTGGCGCTTGCCCTGCCCCGGGCGCTCGCACTGAATCGGCGTCCTTAGCGGGCTGAGCCTCAGCATCGCGTGCGGTACTACTGCGCGGAAGACTCGCCAGCCGCTCTTGCAGCAATCGAAGCTCAGCCGCTAACTCCTGATTTCGGGCGCGCAGCGCGCGAAACTCACCGATAGCGTAGCCAGCAAACGCTCCCAACAACGCCGGCCACCACAGCGATGACTCACCGCCGACGAGCCCCCTGACCAGAAGCCCAAGCATCGTCCCAACGATCATCAGCGGAAAATGCATGTGCCCCCGCTGCGCGGCGAACGCCGCGCCCCTTGGCGTGACGAGCCGTTAAGACCGCGCGAGATCGCGAGCCGTGAGATCCAGGCAGCGCCACGCTTTCTCGATGAGCTCATCGATCTGTGAGCGCTCCATGATGAGCGATGGCGAGATGATCATCGTGTCGCGCACGGCGCGCATGACCAGTCCGTTCGAGAAGCAATGATCGCGGCAGATCGTTCCGACATCACCGCGGTTTGGGAAGAAGCGCCGCGTCGCCTTGTCGGCTACGAGCTCGAGCGCGCCGATGAAACCAATACCACGCGCCTCACCAACGAGCGGGTGCTCGGCAAGCTCTCGCCAGCGGCCCTGGAGGTAAGGTCCCGTATCGGTTCGCACGCGCTCGATGATCCCTTCCTCCTTGAGGATGCGGATGTTACGAATCGCGACGGCGCAAGCCACCGGGTGTCCGGAATAGGTATAGCCGTGATGAAACTCGCCACCCTTCTCGATGAGCACCTCGGCAACACGATCGCCCACCATGACGGCACCGAGGGGCTGATAGCCCGAGGTGATGCCCTTGGCGAGTGTCATGATGTCGGGACGGAAACCGAAATGTTGTTGGCCGAACCACTGGCCGAGACGCCCGAAACCGCAGATCACCTCGTCGGCGATCAGCAGGATGCCGTACTGGTCGCAGATTCTCTGGATCTCGGGCCAATACGTCTCCGGCGGAATGATCACCCCACCGGCGCCCTGGACGGGCTCGCCGATGAAGGCGGCCACATTCGTGGGTCCAATCTCCTCGATCTTCTCAGCCAGGCGGCGGGCTGCCCGGACGCCGTACTCCGCCGGCGAGAGATCGCCGCCGTTCTCGTACCAGTACGGCTGCTCGATATGAACGATGCCGGGAATGGGCAAGCCGCCCTGCTCGTGCATCGGCTTCATGCCACCGAGGCTCGCGCCTGCCATCGTACTGCCGTGATACGCATTCTCACGGCTGATGATCACATTCCGGCCCGGCTCTCCGCGCAGGTCCCAATAACGCCGGACCATGCGCACGATGGTGTCGTTAGCTTCGGAGCCCGACCCTGCATAGAACACGCGGTTGAACTGTGGCGGAGTGACTTCCGCGAGCAACGTTGCAAGCTCGATTGCTGGCGGATGGGCGCTCTTGAAAAAGCTGTTGTAGTAGGGAAGGTCCAGCATCTGCTGGTACGCCGCTTCCGCGAGCTCACGCCGGCCATACCCTACATTCACGCACCACAGGCCCGCCATTCCGTCGAGGATGCGGTTGCCATCCGAATCCGTGAGATAGACCCCGTTGGCGCTGGTGATGATGCGCGCCCCGTGCGCGCCGAGCTGCTTGAAGTCCGTAAACGGATGGAGGTAGTGGCGGGTATCGGCTGCCCGCCATTCGTCCGTGGTGCGGGAGGCGGCCAGGTCGCGCTGAGTACTCATGAGCGCAAGGTAGCCGAACGGCCTCCGAAGCGCCACGGCCACGCTGGAAGTCCCGCCAGTTAACGTGGTTGGGTTCCGCGACCGCCGGTGGGCCGATCAGGACGCCCGGCCGGACCGCGCTGTTGCTGTTGCGCCTGCGGTTGGGGTGACATGCGAGGCGGGGCTCCTGTCGGATTCCCGGGCACAGGCGCTGGCGGAGGTGCGGCAAAGTGGTTTGACGGAACGGGCGCCGGTGGAGGCGCGGCAAACCGATTCGAAGGCACTGACGCAGGCGGCGGCGAGGCAAAGCGGTTCGAGGGTACCGACGCCGGCGGAGGCGCGACAAAACGCTGTTGCGCAGGCGCCTGCGGAGGCGGCATCGGACGCCGCTCGATGGATGGATTCTCAACCTGTGGCCGGTTGAAATTGTTCATCGGCGGGCGCACCGGCTCGGCGCGACCCGGTTGATTGTCAGCGCGCTCGGGTTGATTCGCCGCCGGCGGACGATCATTGAACTGAGTCGAGCGATTCGGGGCGAAGCGACCTTGCGCGGACTCCGCATTCCCGCCCTCGTCGCGGACCTGCGGCGGACGCTCGTTACGAGGCGCCTGGGAAGGCGGCAGACTGGGCTGCCCCAATGCGTGAGCACGCTCGGCCCAACTTCGGTTGTCAGCCTCAGGCGCACTCGCCGGCGGCGTGTTGGCGCCAGGTCGCACCTGGATCGGTGGCCGGCCAGCCGGCATCTGCGAACCGCCCGGCCGAGACTGTTGCATGGATGGGCTCGCGCCCGGCCGCCCCTGTTGCATCATCGGCCCGCGCCCTCCGGCGAATCCGCCGCGATTACCCGGCTGCGGCGGCGAGCCAACCATCCGCACCCGTGCCGTCGACGCCGCAGGCGGCGCGGTTCTGGCGACCACGTTGCGAGCCAACAAGGCTTCCGGAGGCCGACGCCCGAATCCATGCGTAGCGCCACCCAGATAGCTCTGTCGAACCGGCGTAATGGCCGGTGGCTTGGGACTGCCGGAGATACGGGCGACCTCGGTCGCGGACAAATTGACTCTATGCGCATTCACCGGTTGCGCCGACGTGAATACGCTTCGCGAAACCGTGGTCACACCACCCGGAATCCTGCTGTTGGCATAGTGAATATTGCTCACGCGATTCTGGTAGACGTTGGTGATGTAGGTATGATCGACGATCGTCGTGTTGGTAACGTTGATCGTGCGAACATAACGGTCGCTCACGCGATAGCCCGGCACGTACACCTCGCGGGGCCCGAGCGGAAACCAACCCACCCCTGCGCCACCCGCGGAGCCCCCTACCCAGGCAACCATTGCCGGCGAATAAACAGCACGGGCACGCCGTGGCCCAGGCACCCAACACCAGCGATCACGCCATCGCGCCCAGCGCCCGTAGTGGAACGGCGCGAAGCCCCAAGAAGCGTTGTCGACCCAGGTCCAACCCCAGGGCGAGATCCATGACCAATGGCCGTAGCTGTACGGCGCCCACCCTACCGCAACCGCTGTCGGAATCCACACGGCCCCGTAGTCCGGCGTGTTCTCCCACTGACCGTTCTCGTCGAGGTCCTCAGCGCCCGCGACATCCTGTGCGACGTACTGACGCGAGGTCGACTGGGTATATTCGCGGTCGCGCTCGAATGACCAATCATCGAAACCGTCCGGTGAGCCGAGAGTGGACGTGCTGGCGGACAACTCGGCGGTGCCGGCGAAAGTCACCATCTGTTGGTTATAGATCGGGTAGTTCTGGTCGCCGTCGCTGGCTTCCGCCTGGCCTTCGCTCACGCGCACCACTGTGGAATCCCCGGTATCAGCGACATCGACGCGATACATTCCAGGTTGATCCAACAGCAAGGCGATGTTCGGCGTATCGATCTCGTAAGTTTGATTCTCGAGCAGCTCGCGCACCCGCACGATCACGGTGCCGGCGGTGACCTGCATTTGCGCGACGTTGTCGTCGAGATTGAGGAAGGAGAAGCCGGTGTCGGCCCCCAGGCGAATGACGGCGCCGCCGATATCGAGCTCCGCTCGCGAGCCGGGGGTATCAGCCCAGAGCTTGTCACTCGTGGTGATCGGTCGATTGGGCTCGGCGCCGACCCAATCGTCTTGTCCCGCCGGCTGCAGGGAAACGGAACCCTGCACGTAGCTCAGTCGGGCGACACGCCCCGGCGGATCCGTGTCGTCGGCGGCAAGAGCGACGCCGAGCATGAGAAGGGAAAGCACCACCAGGCCCGCCAGACGTGCGACCCAGTCCGAGAGTCGTAGAAACCCACGCATCCGCATTCGCTTCACCATGACGCCGCGCAGCCCTCAGTGTAACGAATTGTCTTCCGGGGGGACTGAACGCCCCGTGAACTGCCCAGCCCAGCCTGAAAGCCTTTGAGCCTGCTACCGTTAGACGCTCCGCAAGCCCCGGCGGTTCGCGGCGGAACGCTCCTTCGCGCGCCAGTGCACGAGCGCGAAAACGATGGCCAGGGCCCCCAGGACTTCATGCGCGATGGCCGACGCATCGTGGAGACGGTCTGTGGTGTAGTAGAGCGCGTAGCCGCTGACAGTGAGGATTGAAACAAAGGAGGCGAGTGACAGACCGGAGATCCGGTTCTGCGGCTTGCGCCAGCGGTCACTGATGTGTCCGGACGTGATCCAGCCGAAGAGGAAGACAGCCCCCACCGCGACCCAGCCATGCAGGCGCAGAAGCCAGGGCTCCACAGGATTCGGCGCCGGCCCGAATTCCGTCGCCACCGGGAAAAAGAAATGGACCACCAGCCAGGCGCAGCCGCTCAGCCACAAGAGGGTGCAGATCGTATAAATCACGCGGCGCAGGGCGGTGGACATGGCCTGAACCCGCGGTCAAGCCGCCGGCGTGCCGGCCGAGCGGAGTGAAACCTCCCACAAGGCCATGAGCCAGCGGACACCCTGGGTCACGTGCCCGCAGGACAAGGTCGCCCCGGCGATGTTCTTGATGTCCGCTTCGAAGCGCAGTTGGTCGAGGCTCTTGCGGCCGACGAACTGATGGCGCCAGGCGTCACCGCGAACTTCGCCGCCGTGACTTTCGCGATACGCGAGAACTTCGACGCTGCCGAGGCGGCCGCCGGCATCGATTCCGGTCGCGTAGGTAATGAAGTCTTGCCGCCCGACGACTTCGTCGACGAAGACGTAGCCCACGACGTCACCGCCCTTCAGCGCCTTCCAGGAGCGCAGCGAGCGATGCGGGGGCTGGGGGCCGGCGAGTGCGGCCACCTGTTGCTTTTGTGCCGCGCTCAGGGCCAGAACGACCTCGTCGAAGCGATCCGCTCCGGGAAACAAGGACTTCTGAGCCTGCTCCACCGACATGTATTCGGCGGCGACGACAACCTGCGCGGGCACTGCGAAGGCTGCCAGCCCGGCAGCGGCAACGAGGGGCCAGTCTTTCGTCATTGCGCTATCGCACCCACCTCGAGTTTAACAATACAAATGCGAATCATTCTTACTTGCTGTTAGCATAACGGGATGACGAACGATGCGCCATCCCCGACCAGCCGCTTGCGAATCGCCATGGGAACCTGGGTCGCGGTCGAAGCCAGGGCGTCGGGCGGCCCGGCAATCGAACAAGCCGCCATCGAGGCGGCGTACGCGACCCTCAGCCGCATCGAGCAAGTGATGCACCCGCGCCGCCCCGGCAGCGACCTCGCCAAGATCAACACCGCGCCGTTGCATACCCCGGTCCAGGTCCAACCTGATACGTGGCACGTATTGCAGCTCGCGCGGCGCGTGTACGACCTGACTGACGGTGTGTTCGATCCGTGCCTGCCCGACCAACCCGGCAGGTTGCACGAAGTGGAGCTGACCGAAGGCTCGAAGTTGGTTTGCCATGAGCGGGTTGAGATCGACCTGGGGGGTATCGCCAAGGGCCATGCGGTCGATCGCGCGATCGAGAAGCTGATCGAGGCGGGTTGCAGCGCCGGCCTCGTCAACGCCGGCGGCGACCTGCGGGTGTTCGGCGAGCGCGCCGAGACAATCCTGCTGCGCCGGACAGCCAGCTACCGCCAACTTGCATTGCAGAACGCCGCGCTCGCCATCAGCGACCTCGATGCCACGGATCGCCCGATCGAGCACAGCGGTTACTACAACCGTACCGGCCCGGATCCGACGAGCCGTTACGCCGCGGTCATTGCCCAAAGCACCGCTATCGCCGACGCACTCACCAAGTGCGTCCTGCTGTGCTCAGTCGAGCGGGCCGCACAGGTGCTCCAGGTGTTCGAAGCAACTTCTCTCACCTCTCCCGCGCCGGACGCCTCTTCGGAGTCCGGTCGTGGCCTATGACCTCCTCCGGGGTCTCCTGCGCGGCGACAGCCTCGTCCTCGTCGACTGCCGTGGCGACGCGACCCAACCTGGCAGTGGCGGCCGCACCATCTCCAGCACCGTCATCCAACACGAAGCCGCCGGCCTGCCGGCTCCAGAGTCGCTGATAGGCTCCCCCGCGAGCGAGCAGCTCGGCGTGCGCCCCATCCTCCACGATCACTCCCTGGTCGAACACCAGGATGCGATCCAGGTGCGCAATGGTGGAGAGCCTGTGCGCCACGACGATCACGGTCTTGCCCTTCATCACATCGTCGAGCGTTTCCTGGATCGCCTGCTCCGTGATCGAATCCAGGCTGGAAGTCGCCTCGTCCAGAATCAGGATGGGCGCGTTCTTCACCACCACCCGCGCGATCGCGATGCGCTGGCGCTGCCCGCCGGATAGCTTCACGCCGCGCTCGCCGACCAGCGAATCGTATCTATCCTTGATCTGCATGACGAAATCATGCGCATGCGCCTTGCGCGCGGCTTCCATGACTTCCTCCTCCGTCGCATCGAGCCGCCCATAACGGATGTTTTCCATGAGCGTGCGATGGAACAGATTGGGGTCCTGCGGGATGAGGCTCAACTGCCGATGCAACGACTCCTGCGTCATCGCACGGATGTCCGTGCCGTCGATGAGAATGCGCCCGCCCTGGACATCGTAGAGCCGCAGAATGAGGCTCACGAAGGTCGACTTCCCCGAGCCGGAGAAGCCGACGAGCCCGACGCGCTGCCCCGCCGGAATCGTCACACTCAGATCGCGAAAAATCGGCCGGTCGGGTGTGTAGCCGAACGTGACGTTCTGAAACTCGATACGGCCACGGGTGATCAGCGCGGCAACCGCCTGCGGCTGGTCGATGATCTCGTGAGGCTTGATGATGATGTGCACGCCATTGGTCACATTACCGACGTACTCGAAGAATTCGAGGAACCGCCGACTGAGGTTGCGTGCCTCATTGATGATCAACAGGGCGGTCGTACAGGCGACGACAAACTCGGCTACCGTGATGGCGCCCCTGCCCCAGAGCTGCAGCGCGTAGTACAACACGCCGATCTTCAGAATCGCCGCCGCCGTGTACTGAAACCAACGGACCCGCTCGGAGTAGCCGTTCGACTGCCGCACGGCCCGCAACTCCTTGCGCAACTGCGTGTCGAGATATTCCCTTTCGTATCCGAGGCGCGAGAACAGACGCGTGCTCGTGAGGTTCGTCACCGCATCGACGACCTTTCCGGTGGTCTCGCTGCGGGCCGCCGCGGCGGCAACGGCAAACGGACGAGCTCGCATGGCGAGCCAGAATGAAATGGCCACAAAACAGACCGACCAGGCAGCCACCAGCTCGGCGAGCCCCGGGTAGGCATGGGCCAGAATGCCAATGGCCACGCCGAACACGATGGCCATGGGCCAGAAGTCGAAAATCACGGTCCACAGCGTTTGCGACACGCCCAGCGAGGTCTCGCTGATGCGATGGGCGAGCGCGCCGGCAAAATCATTGCTGAGATAACGATGCGAGTGATGCTGAAGATACGCGTAGAGTGCGCGCGTGACGGTTTGCCGCTGGCGGGGACCTAGGATGATCTGGCACCGCCCGCCCGCCCGGCTGAAGATCACCTCACCGATACTCAGGGCGATGAAGAGCCACACCGGCCCCTTCAGACTATCGACGAGTGCTTGCGACTGCTCGTGCGCCTGGGTAACCCCCTTGATGACCTGGCCGGTCGCGTACGGAATCAGAATGCCGCAGGTGGAGTTGATCGTCTCGAACACCACCATGGCGAGATACCACCACTTGTAACGCGCGATGAAGTGGCAGATGAACCGGAAGGGTGTATCCGGCAACGGTGGTGCGCCCGGTGCGCGTTGAAATTCGGTGCTCGCGTCCATGCTGCATAGTCTCTCACCTTGCCGGTTGGAAACCGTATTTACGGAAAATCGGGGTGGCGGCATCGCTGATGACGAAATTCAGGAAACGCTGCGCCGCCGGCCCAGCCCGGCTCGTGAGGGCGATGGGGTAGACGATTGGAGGGTGACTGTCCACCGGAAACTCGTCAACTATCCGGACCCGCTTCTCCGCCAGCGCATCCGTACGATAGACGATGCCGAGTGGCGCCTCGCCACGCGCCACGAATGCGAGCGCCGCGCGCACATTTTCCGCACGCACGATGCGGCTGGAAACGCTGTTCCAGGCCCCGAGATGCTCCAACGCGGTATGCGCGTACTTGCCGACTGGCACCGAATCCGGGTCCCCCGTGGCTAGCTTGCCGTCACCGAGCGCCCCGAGCAGATCGAATCCCGGAGCAATCTTCAGACTCACCTTGCTGTCGGCCGGCGCCACCAGCACCAGGCGATTGCGAACGACGTCGTGGCGTGAGCCGGGGCGCAGGAGCTTGCGTTGGTCGAGATAGTCCATCCACTCCAGGTCGGCCGAAAAGAACACATCGGCGGCGGCCCCTGCCTCGATCTGTTTCGCCAGCGCCGAGCTTGCGGCGGGAGAGGACTTCACCTGCACGTGGGCCTGCGCGGTGAAAGCACGGCCCAGGTCCTCCACCACGTCAGTCAGGGAGGCGGCATCAAAAACCAGGATCGGCTGCGCAGCCTCGGCACCCAGCGCCGAGGTCTGCGCGCACAGGGCAACTGCAGCCGCACAAAGCCCGGCCAGCAGGGCCCGCAGCGTCAATCGTTGGTTCATTGTTAGCGTCCGGACCTGCTGCGCCGCAATATTGCACGGGACATACCGATAACAGCATTCGCGGTCGTCCGCAACCGCTGACATTGCAGTATGCTTTACACCATGAAGCAAATGGTCCGTTTCCGTGTCGACTTCACCGAGGCCTGCTCGCTTGGACCGGGGAAGATCGAATTGTTGGAAAGCATCCAGAAAACCGGCTCGCTGCGCCAGGCCGCGCAGGCGCTCGGCATGAGCTATCGGCGCGCATGGTTGCTGCTCGACGGGTTGAACCACTCCTTCAGCGAGCCGGTCTCCACCGCGAGCATCGGCGGCCAGGGCGGTGGCGGTGTGACGCTCACGCCGTTCGGGTTGGAAATCATCCGTTGTTATAGAGCCGCCGCGGTGGCGATCGAATCGGCAGCGCAGCAGGAACTCCAGTCCATCACGTCGAAGGCGCTGGCGAGTGCCTCGAAGGACCCGGGGGCGCGACGCAAGCGCCTGTCCCGCTCCACCGCCGTCCCACCCGAGCACGACTGACATCACGACCGGGCGGGACAAACCTGCCCAGAAAGGCTCCAGACACGTTACTCTCGCCCGGTGCCCATCGAGCGGATCGTCAAGCGGAGCAAGGGTCAGCCGAACAAACAGCGGGCGACCTTCGTCGTAATCCTGGCTTGCCTGGGACTCGGGGCGTTGCCGGCGGCCAACGCCGCTGCCGCGCAGGAGCCCATCCCGAGTGATACGGAGCTCGAGAGCTCGGGCGCGGTGTTCGGCGACATCCACATCGACAACAAGAATGTGTTCGACCGGGACGACCCCAAGGACAACAAGGCGTTGTTCCGACTTGCGGACAAGTTGCACGTCAAGACGCGCCGGAGCGTCATCCGGCACCAACTCCTGTTCCGCTCGGGCGACCCCTATTCACGCCACGCGATAGAGGAATCCGCGCGCATTCTGCGCTCGGACAGTTATTTCTACGACGCCGCCATCGAACCCGTCCGCTATCACGACGGCAAGGTGGACGTGCTCGTGACGACCCGCGACGTGTGGACTCTCGACCCCGGCGTCAGCTTCGGACGCAGCGGCGGCAGCAACAACTCGAGCGTCTCCCTGCAGGAGCTCAACTTCCTGGGCACCGGCAGCGCCATCGGTGTCGGACACAAGAGCGGCATCGACCGGGACGAGTCCAACATCAGCTTTGCCAACAATCATGCGTTCGGCACCTGGACGACGGTCAACCTGAGCTATTCCGAGCTCAGCGACGGCGCGATGCGCAAGGCCATCGTCAACAGCCCGTTCTATTCGCTCGACACCCGCTATGCCGGCGGCCTCGTCGCCCAGAGCAACGACCAGCTCGACCGCCTCTACGACCGCGGGGACGTCATCGATCGATTCCACGACCATGCCGTCTTCGCGCAAGCTTATGGAGGTTGGTCGGCTGGTTTGAAAGACGGTTGGGTGCAGCGCTGGAGCGCCGGGGTCACTTACGACGAGCGCCTGTTCACTCCGGATCCGACGTGGACAGGCCCCACGGCGCTGCCACAGGATCGCAAGTTCGTCTATCCGTGGATCCGCTTCGATCTCGTGCAGGACCGCTACGTCAAGCTCGAGAACCGCGACCAGATCGGTCGCACCGAGGATTTCTATCTCGGAACCTATGCGACGGCGCGGCTGGGGTGGGCCGACTCCGCGTTGGGCTCGAGCCGCAGCGCCCTGCTGTTCATGCTCGCCGCGGGCCGCGGTGCCACACCGTCCGCGAATCAGACCATCCTGATGACGAGCGTCTTCACCGGCCGGGTGGAGAACGGCACTCTCCGTAACGGCGTGCTCGATGCCGCGATCCGCTACTACGTGCAACAGTCCAAGAACTGGCTGTTTTTCAGCACCCTTCATGCCGCGAACGGCTGGCGCCTGGACGTCGAGAACCAACTCCTGCTCGGCGGCGACAACGGGCTGCGCGGCTATCCCCTGCGCTACCAGGATGGCTCGGGCCGGGCTCTCTTCAGCGTGGAGGAGCGCTACTTCACCGATTGGTATCCCTTTCGGCTCTTCCGTGTCGGTGCCGCCGTGTTTGCTGACACGGGGCGCACGTGGGGCAGAGCACCACTCGCCTCACCAGGACTCGGCTATCTCGAGGACGTGGGTTTCGGCCTGCGATTCGGTAATGCGCGCTCGGGTTTCGGTAACGTCGTGCATGTCGACGTCGCCTTCCCACTCAACACCCGGGCGGACGTCGACAAGGCGCAGCTGCTCGTCCAGACCGAAGCGAGCTTCTGACGGGCTCGCCTGGCAGACCGCCTCAGTGCTTCTTCGTCGGCGGTTTCTGGCCCGGCACGGGCGGCTTGAGGCCGGCGAGCTGGGCGGGCGTCTTGGCCTGCGGGGCGGCACCTGCCGGTTGATTCAATGCGGGATGGGTTCCAGTGGTGCCGGTGCTGGTTTTGTTGGTTGGCACGGGCGGCTGCGGCGGCAGCATTTCCACCGACAAGGTGAACGTGCGCTTTTCAGCGCCTTGCAACGCGCCGACGTTCACCACCTGGCGCGCTACTTCCTCACCGCGATCGTTGCGGATCGCGATGGTCACGAAATATTCCCAGGGCTCCTCGAGGGGCGGATGACGGATCAGCCCCTCGACACGCAAGGCGGACGTGGCCGCCACCTGGCGCTTCGCTGCTTCCGAGTCGAAGCGCAGGTGGTGCATGCAGCCCGGACAGATACTCAGGCTTTCGAGAATGACAGCCTTACAGTGCGGACATGTACGCGTCTTGCCCGGTACGACCGGGCGAGAGGCTACGTTCATGCGTTACCGACTGACTTGGCGCGGGTCTCGGTCCCATCCCAGCCGAATTCGACCTGGCCGCGCATGCGCGATCCGGCCGCTACCGTGAGTGAGCCGGCCTTGACGTCGCCGCTGATCACACCGCCTTCCAGCAGCTCGACCCGCTTGGCGTTCTCGATGTTGCCCAGCAGCTCGCCGCCGACCACGACGACGCTCGCCTTGACCTGACCTTCCAGGTGGGCACCGGTATCGAGGGTGACATTGCCGTCCACCTGGACATCGCCCTTGAAACGACCGGCAATGCGCACATGGCCGGAACCAATGATCTTACCCTCGATCGTCAGATCCGAGGCGATGACGGACTCTTTCATATCCAGGCGTTGCGCCTCCTTCACTACGGGACGGCGAGCGGTTTCGGGGCTCAGGGGTGCTACATTGGTCCTTTCCGGCTCACGCAGTGGTGGTGGGCCGGACGGTGGTGGCGCACTCGTCGCCGGTCCGGAAGCGGGTCCTGAGTTCGTATCTTTCCAAAGCGCCATGTTGGCCCCCGTGCAGGTGAAGAACCGTTGAACTTACCTGACCCCTCTAGCGCGCCACCAGTGTCTCTAACGGCAGACATCTATGGCGGGCCGACGGGCCAGGCTCACGTCAGTTCGGGCGTCTCGTGCACCACATTTGCAATGTCACGATCGGATAAGCTTCGCGCGTACTGGACTAAGAGGCAATAGCACTTGCAACCCGAGCGCATTCATCTCATCGCTGCGGCGCGACCGAACTTCATGAAAGTGGCGCCGTTGTATCACGCCTTGGCACAAGAAAAATGGTGCACACCGCACATAGTGCACACCGGACAGCACTACGACGCCAATATGTCGGACACTTTCTTCCGGGACCTGCGTTTACCGGAGCCCGCGCACCATCTTGAGGTTGGCAGTGGCACACACGCGGAGCAAACCGGACGAACGATGATCGCTTACGAGGCGGTCTGTATGCGTGAGCGGCCGGATGCCATCGTGGTGGTCGGGGATGTCAACGCCACGGTCGCATGCGCAATGGTCGGGACCAAGCTCTGGATCCCTGTCATACATCTCGAGGCGGGACTCCGCAGCCGCGATCGCAGAATGCCTGAGGAAATCAACCGGCTCGCGACCGATGCAATCGCCGACCTCCTGTGGACACCCTCTGCGGATGCCGACGCCAACCTCCGGGCGGAGGGCGTGCCGCCGCAGAAAATCGCCTGCATCGGCAACATCATGATCGACTCGTTCGAGATGCTGCGGGCAAAGATCGAGAGCGCCGACACTCGCCGGCGGCTCGGCGTCGATGGCCAGCCTTACGCAGTGGTCACGCTGCACCGCCCCTCCAACGTGGATGAGCGGGACAAGCTCGCGGAGCTCGTCTCGACTCTGGTCGAGCTCTCGCACGACCTGCGGGTGGTCTTCGCCATCCATCCCCGGACCCGTAAGCGGTTGGAGGATTTCGGACTCCTCGATGCCATCACCGGTACCCCTGGTATCCGACCCACGGAACCGCTGAGCTACATCGAGTTCATGAGCCTGGTGACGGGCTGTACGCTGGCGATCACCGATTCAGGCGGCGTTCAGGAAGAAACAACCTACCTCGGGATCCCCTGCGCCACGTTGCGGGAGAACACGGAGCGCCCCATCACCATCACCGAAGGAACCAACCGGCTGCTGAAGCCCGACAGTCTGGTTGCGGCGGCGCGGGAAGCCTTGCAGGGCAAGTGGCCTACGGGTCGTAAGCCGGCCCTATGGGATGGTCAAGCGGCCACCCGCGCGGCCACGAGCCTCCAGGGGCTCCTGATGCGGTAGTGCGATGTACCTGGATCTCTTTAATTCATGTACACTAATTCCTTGGAATTGTGTACCTGAGCGGGCTCTCGTGAAGACACATATCGAGCTGGATGACGAGTTGCTGGAAGAGGTGTTTCGCATGGGCCAGTTCGCCACGAAAAAAGCGGCGGTGAATGCGGCTCTCGCCGAATACGCGAAGTTGCTGAAGCGGCGCGAGCTGTTGGAAATGCAGGGCAAAATTCCCTGGGTTGAGAATCTCGACAGCCTACGCGCCGACCGGACCAAGCGCCGCCCGTGATCCTCGTCGACACGTCGGTCTGGATCGATTTCTTCAACGGACACGACTCAGTCGAGGCTGCCTACCTGCGCTCGTGCATCGTTGATGCCCGGCCCCTGACCATACCGCGCCTGGTATTGACGGAGATTCTCCAGGGCGTGCGGACGGATGCTGACGCAGGCCGGATCGCCCGCGTGCTTTCCGCGTTCGATGTCTCACCGGATCTGGATTCAGCCGATTACGAGAACGCCGCCGCTTTGTACCGCCAATGCCGGGCCAAGGGATTTACCGTGCGGTCCACCATCGACTGCCTGATTGCCCAGCTGTG
>DAITMW010000013.1:0-21201 GCA_036834945.1 Steroidobacteraceae bacterium | reverse complement strand
GCCAGGCGGGGCGCCTGGTTCGGCCGGAGGGCGTCGAGGAGCACCTGGAAGTCGCATCCCTTCGTGACGAACGCCGCCGCCCCGCGACGCTTCACTTCCCGGGCAACCTCCTCGCTATTGGCGAGGCCGCTGAAAATGATGACGCGCAGTGAAGGCATGGCGCTGGTGAGCTCCTCGACCAGCGGCAGCCCGCTACCTCCCTGCAGCATGAGATCGAGGATCAATACATCCGCGGACGCATCCCGCGCGGCGGAGAGCACCTCGGTCGCGTCCGATACCTGCCCGACACATTCCATGTCGGGCTCGGTATCGATCAACTGGCTCATGACGTCGCTCAGGTCGCGGTGGTTTTCCGCGATCAGCACGCGCAACGGCTTGGTGGCCCCCAAAGAGTTTCCCGAGTGCATACCGGCGCGACCGAGCAAGAAACGTTCCCGCGGTGACCCGGGAGCTCACCCGTCGATGAGCTTGAGGATTTCGGCGGTCTTATCCTTCATGAGCGCCTCGCTACCCCGCGATTCCACGTTCAGCCGCACGAGAGGCTCGGTGTTGGAGCCTCGCAGGTTGAAACGCCAGTCGCGGAATTCCATGGACAGGCCGTCGGTAAAATCGATGCTCTGGGCCTCGGACTCGTACCGCTTCTGGGCGCGCGACAGGATGGACTTCGCATCGGTCTCGAGGCGCCGGTTGATCTCGCCACTGGCCGGAAAGAGCCGCATCCGCTCGCCGACGAGCTCGGACAAGGTCAGGCCGCGCTCGCAGATCACCTGCAGCACCAGCAGCCAGGGAATCATGCCGCTGTCGCAATAGGAGAATTTGCGGAAGTAGTGGTGGGCGCTCATCTCGCCGCCATACACGCCGTCGACGTCGCGCATTTTCTGCTTGATGAACGCGTGACCGGACTTGCACAACACCGGCTCGCCGCCACATCGTCGTACGATATCAATGGTGTTCCACGTGAGCCGCGGATCGTGGACGACGCGGCCACCCGGCTCCCCGCGCAGAAAGGCTTCGGCCAACAGGCCAACGAGGTAGTAGCCCTCGATGAACTGCCCGTGCTCGTCGAAGAAGAAACAACGGTCGTAGTCGCCGTCCCAGGCGAGCCCCACATCGGCTCCGGTACGGCGGATGACGTCCGCGGTGGACGCCTGGTTTTCCAACAGCATGGGGTTGGGTACGCCGTGCGGAAAAGTGCCATCGGGCTCGTGGTTGACCTTGATGAACTCGAACGGCAGGTGTGGCTCGAGCTGATCGACGATCAAACCCGCCCCGCCATTACCGGCATTCACCACGACCTTGAGCCGGGGCGCGCCCGCCTTGCGCAGCTTGCCTGAATCAACGTAACTCAGCAGGTGCTCGAGATATTTGCCACTGGTGTCGAGGCGGGTCTCCTTGCCAGACGGCGTGGCCTTCGCGGGCCAATTACCCGATTGGATCAGCGAGCGCATCTCGAAGAGTCCGGTGTCGCCGCTGATGGGCCGCGACTGCTCGCGGACGAATTTCATACCGTTGTAGTCGGGCGGATTGTGGCTCGCGGTCACCATGATGCCGCCATCCAACTCGTAGGCGAACGTCGCGAAGTACGAGCCTTCGGTGCCACACAGCCCGATATCGAGCACATCGACGCCGCTGTCGGTAAGACCGCGCTTCAACGCCGCGGCGAGCTGCGGGCTCGACAGGCGGATGTCATATCCAACCGCCACACGCCTCGGCTTCACGAAGGCGGCGTAGGCTCGCCCGATGTCGTAAGCCAGGGTCTCGTTGATTTCTTCGGGAATGCGGCCCCGGACGTCGTAGGCCTTGAAGGAGCTGAGATTGACAGTCATGCGTGACTCAGGTCGTCGTACCTTGGCGGCCGTAGCGGTCCTCGAAGCGGACGATGTCGTCCTCTCCGAGGTAGGAGCCGGACTGCACCTCGATGATGTGCACCGGAATCTTGCCCGGATTCTCGATGCGGTGCCGCACCCCGACGGGAATGTAGGTGGACTGGTTTTCCTCGAGCAGGAAAACCTCGTCGCCTCGAGTGATGCGCGCCGTCCCCGAAACCACGATCCAGTGCTCGGCACGGTGATGATGCATCTGCAGCGATAGCGTCGCGCCCGGTTTGACTTTCAGGCGCTTCACCTGGAAGCGCGGGCCGTTCTCGATGCTGTCGTAGCTACCCCAGGGGCGGAAAACCTCCCGATGCAGGGAGTGCTCGTAGCGCCCCTGCTCCTTGAGGCGGAACACCAGTTTCTTGACGTCCTGCACCCGGTCCTTCGGCGCCACCAGGACCGCGTCCTTGGTCTCGATGACCACGTGGTCCTGCAGGCCCACCACCGCCACGAGCCGGCTCTCCGAGTACAGGTAGCAGCCGCCCGAGTCCTCCGAAATGACATCGCCCCGGGCAACGTTGCCGCGGCCATCGGCTTCGGAAGCGCCGTGGAGCGCCGCCCAGGAGCCCACGTCGCTCCAGCCCGCATCCAACGGCACGACCACCGCATCCTCGGTGCGCTCCATGACCGCATAGTCGATGGAGTCGGAGGGACAGGATTCGAACGCCTTCGGATCGATACGGGTGAAATCGAGGTCGCTCTTGGCAGAGGAGAAGGCCCCGGCGCACACCTTCGCAATTTCCGGAACGTGCTTTTCGAGCTCCTGCAGATAGCGGCGCGCCCTGAACAGGAACATACCGCTGTTCCAGTAGTACTCGCCGGAACGGACAAACTGGGCTGCCCTCTCCGCGTCCGGCTTCTCGACGAAGCGCGCGATGCGGTGTACCCCGCCACCCTGCTCGGCCCGCTGTATATAACCGTAGCCAGTCTCCGGCGCGCTCGGAACAACTCCGAACGTCACCAGCTTGCCCTGCTCCGCCGCCGGCAAGGCGACCCGCACGGCCTTCTGGAAGGTGGGAACGTCACGGATGACGTGGTCGGCAGGCAGGACCAGCAGGAGGGGATCGCCATCAGCGCCCCCCTCGACCGCTTTCAGGGCAGCGTGGGCGGCCAGAGCGATGGCTGGGGCGGTATTGCGTCCAAACGGCTCGAGCACCAGCGCCCGGGGCTCCACGTTGACTTGCCGCAGTTGCTCCGCGACCAGGAAGCGATGCGCCTCGTTGCAGACGATGACCGGAGGCGTCGCCGCAAGCCCCTCGAGGCGCAGCGCCGTCTGCTGCAGCATCGTGCGCTCGCCGGTAAGGGCGAGCAGCTGCTTCGGGTAGAGCTCGCGTGAAAGCGGCCAGAGCCGTGTACCGGCACCGCCCGACAGGATGACTGGGGTGAGCATAATAACTCCCGTAATTGAACCTCAGGCGGAAGCAAGGCGCGTACCCCGCCCGATCGCGTAATACATGAACCCGAAGCGCTTCACCATGGCCGGGTCGTAGAGATTGCGACCGTCGAAAACAACCGCGGATTTCAGCAGCTGCTTGAGGCGGTCGAAGTCGGGGCTGCGGAATTCCTGCCACTCTGTGATGATGGCGAGCGCATCGGCGCCCTCGGCAGCCTCGTAGGCGTTCTTGCACAGTACGAAATCCTGCCGGCTGCCATAGATTCGGCGCGCCTCGCTGGCTGCGACCGGATCGTAGGCCCGCACTCGCGCGCCTGCCTCGAAGAGCATGTCGATCACCGCTCGCGAGGGCGCCTCGCGCATATCGTCGGTGTTGGGTTTGAAGGCCAGTCCCCACAGAGCGAGGGTCAGGCCCCGCAGCTCCGGGAAATGCCGCTTCATCTTGTGGAACAGCACTTCCTTCTGACGCTCGTTCACACTTTCGACGGCGGTCAGGATCTGCGCCTTGTGGCCGACTTCCTGCGAGGAGCGGATGAGGGCCTGCACGTCCTTCGGGAAGCAGGAGCCGCCATAGCCCGTGCCGGGGTAGATGAAGCTGTAGCCGATGCGCGGATCGGAGCCGATGCCGACGCGCACTTTCTCGATGTCGGCGCCGAGGCGCTCGGCGATGTTGGCCAGCTCGTTCATGAAGCTGATCTTGGTGGCGAGCATCGCGTTCGCAGCGTATTTCGTGAGCTCGGAAGAACGGATGTCCATCACGATGAGCCGGTCGTGATTACGGATGAACGGCTCGTACAGCGCACGCATCAATTCCGTGGTGCGGGGGTTGTCGGTCCCGATGACCACCCGATCCGGCTTCATGAAATCCTGGATCGCGGCCCCCTCCTTGAGGAATTCCGGGTTGGAGACGACATCGAACTCGATCGCCGCCCCCCGCCCCGCCAACGTCGCCTGCAGCTCCTGGCGCACCTTGTCGGCCGTTCCCACGGGGACGGTCGACTTCGTGATGACGACGCAGTACCGGTTCATGTGTGTACCGATGGTCCGAGCGGCAGCGAGAACATAGCGTAGGTCCGCTGAACCGTCCTCATCCGGAGGAGTACCTACAGCTATGAGCTGGAATAGTCCGTGTTCGACCCCTTTGGCCGCATCCGTCGTGAACTCCAGTCGGCCGGCCTCCGCGTTGCGCTTGATGAGCGCATCGAGCCCGGGCTCGTGGATGGGAACGTCGCCGCGGTTGAGGCGCTCGATTTTGCCGGCATCGACGTCGACACAGATGACGTGGTTGCCCGCGTCGGCCAGGCAAGCCCCGGTAACCAGACCGACATAACCGGAGCCGAAGATCGTGACACGCATTAAGTTTTTGAACCGTATGGGGCAAAGGGTCAGGAAGCCTAGCGGAAGGTCCCGGAGGCCTCAAGAACAGGTGCGATCAACGCACGACCACCCCGCACGGCGCAGCTTGTTTACGAGATCGGACAATCAGACGACAAAGTGTTACAGATTTAAACGCGACCATACTGGCATTCTTCGGTGTCAGTTATCGGCCACAGGGCGGATTTTCTTTGCTGCGAGCCGCACAGCTCTGGGTATACTCGCCCGTAAGTCTCTGAATGAGCGTAGGGGGAAGAGACTGGGCTGCGTGGACGCAGCACTCGAGGAAGGATGCATGCCCTCTACACTCGCCTACCCAACCGACGCAGCAACGCGTGAATCACCGCGTTGTTGGCCGCCCGCCTCCGGCGTGGCGGTACTGCCGGGACCTTTGTTGGGCCATCACAGGCCCACAATTTGCTTGCCCTCTCACAAGTCCGATTCAGTCACCGCGATCGATGCTCGAGAGCGATCTTTGTGGGTGTCACGAGTCAACTTGGCCCCCGGGGCGGCGTTAGCGGGAAACGTGTGCAAACGAGCCCTGCGATCAGACTGCAGTAGTTCGGACCAACAGCTGACGCGAACAGCCTGTCGCTTGGGTGCGACAGTGAATCCAGTAAGAATGACAAGGGGACTGAGTTGTCGACGCAACAAGCGAACGAGACTTCCACACAACGTTCGGTAGTGGTGCGGGTGCCGTCGCGCAAGCCTCACTTGGTGAGCTCGACAGAGATGCGCCTGCCCGGAGAGCCGGCGACGCAACCGGCCGTGGAAGCCGAGGGCGTTCTCGAGTTGGCCCCCGGAGGAAGCCTGACCTTTTCTGAGGCGCTCCCGCGCTCCACTGGACGATCGTCTGCGCCTGCGTTCACTCCCTCGCGTGGTGCGGCGGCGGTAAAACGGGTCGTCGATGTCCTCGGGGCGATTCTCCTCGGAATCGTGTTTTCCCCGCTGATCGTGGTCATCATCTTCTTCATGCGCAGGGGCGGCGGCTCGGTCATCTACCGGCATCGCCGCGTCGGCCGTCACGGCAAGATGTTTTCCTGCCTGAAGTTCCGCACCATGGTTCCCAACGCCGACCAGGTGCTGCGGGAGCTGCTCGAGAAAAACCCCGAGCTGCAAGCCGAATGGGTGCGTGATCACAAGTTGCGGCATGATCCCCGGGTCACCCCGCTGGGACGGTTTCTGCGCCGTACGAGCCTGGACGAGCTGCCCCAGTTGTTGAACGTCCTGCGCGGCGAGATGAGCCTCGTTGGCCCCCGTCCCGTGGTACGGGAAGAACTGCTGCGATACGGGCGCAGCGTTGGCACCTATCTCGCGGCCAAACCCGGCATCACGGGACTCTGGCAGGTCACCGGCCGGAACAATACGGACTACCGGCGGCGGGTCGTCCTCGACACCTATTACGTACGCAACCAGAACCTTCTGCTCGACCTGTATATTCTGGCGAAGACCACCGGGGTCGTTCTGGGGGGAAGCGGCGCCTATTGACACCCAAGCTGTCCCACGACACGACGAGGCCCTGTTCGCTGCACCCACGCAAGCCAATGCTGTGCGTTGTCCCCGCATACTGGTGCTGCTGGCCACTTGCAACGGCTCACGTTGGATCGGGGAGCAGCTCGAGACCATTCTGAGCCAGCAGGGTGTCGACCTGCGGATTGCCATCAGGGACGAAGGCTCCATCGATGCCACCCACCAGGAGCTGGCGAGATTCGCGGACCACGAGAAGGTGAGCATCGTCACCGTCCCCGTGGCGAGCGGCTCACCGGCACGCAGCTTCCTGAGCCTGATCAGTGAGAACCCCGCCGGTGCGGCGGATTTCGTGGCGTTCTCCGACCAGGACGACCTGTGGAATCCGGACAAGCTCGCCAGAGGGTGCCGGATGCTCCAGTCCAACATCGCCGTGGCTTACTCGAGTGCCACCACCGCTGCCTGGGAGGATGGTCGCGAAACCCTGACGGGGATTTCCGGCCCACCGACCGCGGCGGATTTCCTGTTCGAAGGGGCCGGCCAGGGCTGCACGTTCGTGTTGACTCGCGACTTCTACGAGCGCGTGCGGCACTTCGTCGCGAGTCACAAGGAGATGACGGACCCGGTTCGTTATCACGACTGGCTGATCTATGCGCTGGCCCGCTCCTGGGACTTGCCGTGGTGCTTCGATCTCGAGCCCTCGATGCGCTATCGCCAACATGCCGGAAATCACACGGGGGCGCGGGGCAGCTTCCGGGGTGTCATCAAACGCATCGGGATGATCCGCCGGGGTTGGTATCGGACGCAGTTGCAGGCCATCGCCGGAATTTGCCGCATTGCCGCCCCAGGCAATGCGCTCGTCCGCGGCTGGCACCGCGAGCTCATGGGGCCGCGGACCTGGGGCAGTCGGCTGCGGATCGCGAGATTTTGCCTCCGCGGGGCGCGCCGCCGCAGACGCGACAACATGGTGGCGGTGTTGTCCGCGCTGTGCGGGTGGATTTGAGAATGATGCGAAGTGTCGTACTCGCCTCATACCAGGGTGAGCGGTTCATCAAGGAGCAGCTCGACAGCGTCCTCCCGCAACTCGCGCAGGACGATGAGGTCGTGGTGTCGGATGACTTCTCGACGGATTGCACGGTGGATGTGATCGCCCGGCGGGGTGACGCGCGGATCCGGGTGCTGGCGAATGATACACACGTCGGCTATATCGCCAACTTTCAAAGAGCCATCGCAGGCTGCCGCGGTGATACGGTGTTCTTCTGCGACCAGGACGACATCTGGCTGCCCAACAAAGTCGAGATGTTGGATGCCGCGTTGCGCACCGCGGAGTGCGCCGCGTCGGATGCGATCGTGGTCGACGATCGACTCGAGACTCTCCATCGCTCGTACTTCGAGTTGCGTGGAGCCCGCCACTTCTCGAGCCTGTCCCTTTATCTGAAGCCCTCCATCATCGGGGCCACCGTGGCCTGCCGGAGAGACTACCTGGAAACACTGCTGCCCTTTCCGGCGGGCGTTCCGCATGATTTCTGGCTTACTTTCAATGCGGCGTGCGACAATACCCTGGCGGTTTTGCGCACGCCTTTGATCCTCTACAGGCGACATGAGGACGTGCATTCCGTAACGGCCACCGGCCTGCGGCGGCCCTTGACGGTGATCGCCGCCGAACGGATGAAACTGATTGGCGCTATGCTGCGTCACCGGTACAGCCGACGGCCCCACGCCATGACATAAGCCCTACGATGGACACAGCCGTACATACAGTCAGTCACTCCGACGAGATCCGCATGAAGGATCTCGTACAAACGCTGCTGCTGTATCGCTACCGGATCGCGCTGTTCATGATCTGTTGCACGATCGCGGTAGGGATCCTGTCGTTCGTGATCCAGAAGCAATACGACGCGGTGATTGTCATTTCCCCGGTCAGCAGCACCTCCGAGAAGGCGCTGGGTGGCGGCGCCCTGGGCTCGCTCAGCGGCCTGGCCGCCCTGGCGGGCATGTCCCTGGGCTCGGACTCGAAGAAGAACGAATCCCTCGCGACACTGCAATCGCAGGCCCTCATTCAACGCTACATCCGTGAAAACAACCTGATGCCGATCCTCTACGAGGACAAGTGGGACGCCCGCACCGGCAAGTGGAAGGTCACGGACCCGAAGAAAATTCCCACACTGTGGAAGGCCACCCAGTTCTTCAAGGATATCCGCACCGTCGCGCCCGACAACAAGACCGGCATGGTCACTCTGAAGGTTCGCTGGAAGGATGCGGCCCTGGCATCGAAATGGGCGAACGGACTCGTGAAAATGACCAACGACTACGAGCGTGAGACGGCCATCGCCGAGTCGGACCGCAATATCGCCTATCTCACCCAACAGGCGGCCGGCACCGACGTGCTCGGCATCAAGCAGGCGATCTACAACCTGCTGCAGTCGGAGATCAGCAAGAGCATGATCGCCCGGGGTACCCCCGAATACGCTTTCAAGGTCATCGATCCCGCGTTGGTGCCCGAGAAGGCGGCGTTTCCGCAGAAGATCATCTGGGTCCTCGCGGCGTTTTTCGGGAGCTTCCTGCTGGCGGTTCTCGCGGTGTTAGCCCGCCTCGCGTGGCAGAAGGGATAACACCCGCCCGCGTGTTCGGGGCTACTTCTTCTGCCAGTCGAGCACTGAGTAGCGCATCCATGTGCGCAGCGGTGTATGCATCAGCGCGGCATCGATCCGATCGCTCGCCCGCAGCGCCCAGTTGTCGGGCTGGAGAGGCAGAAGTGAAGTCAGCATTCCGACCGGCACGCTGACGAGGTTGGCGAACCAGTGGTCGTGCTCGCCGCCAAAGTAGCTGTTGGCAAAGTCAATACGCTGCCGCGTGAGCGGAGTTTCATCCACTGTCCGGGAGCGTGGATTGAGCCAGCGGATCAACTTGGCGCCCGGATTGTCCCCGAGGGGCTCCGCGCACAGCAGGCGCCCGCCCGGCCTGAGCACACGCGCGGCCTCGCGGATCGCCCGCTCGAAATCCAGGTGATGCAGGATCCCGCGCCCGATGATCGCATCGAACGATTGGTCGGGAAAATCCATGGCATGCGCGTCCATGACATGGAATTCACCCTGCAGGTGCTCACGGGCGTGAGCGATCGCCACGTCCGAAATGTCGATTCCAACAATCCGCGCGGGACCATGACTCGAGTACTGCCCCATTTCCTCGCCGCGAAAGCAACCGATCACGAGCGCGGATTTTCCGGGCAGGGCCCGTTGCAGGCAGCGGGCCCAGTGGGCATTGAGCCGTTGCGTGTTCGGACAGGCGAAGACATGGATGAAGCGGGTGCGCAGTTGGGCCCATTCCTGATCGACCGTGCCGGCATTCCACTGTTGTTTTTCCCGCAGCGCTCGCTCGTGCATGGTTTCCCGCGTAATCCTGTAGAATTGCGAACAGGCAGATTGGCACAGGCCTGCCGGGATTGCCATCTTCAGAAGTTCAAGCATGAATGTGCTCGCACCCCAAACGTTTCCGCGGCTGTCGCCGGCGCCCGCCCGCGCCGATACCCGGTGTGACCGCCCCAAAGTCGCGGTGGTTCTGACCCGATCGATCGCGGACGACTCGGGTGTCGGCCGGGTGAATGTGTTACGTGAGATCCGCAAAGCGCTCAACGAGGACTTCGCGGTCACAGAGTTGCGTCTGCACAGCCTGGTCGAGACTCGCCGGATCCGCGATCTCCTTACTGCCGGGGCCAGGCTGCTGCTGGGTTTGCTGAGCGGCCGCCCGCTCCCCCTGCAGACCCTGCTGTATTCCGGAGCGGGCGAAATCGGGGCTCTGATCGACACCCTGGAGGCGGGACAATTCGCCGCGGTCTATCTCGATACCGTCCGGTGCCAGCTGCTGATACGCGCAATCCGTCGCCGTTTGCCGGCCGCCAGGCTCGTCGTCGACATGGACGATCTGATGTCCCGGCGCATGGAACAACTGGCGACCAGGCGCCTCCCCCTGTCCTTGGGGTTCCTGCGTCACCTGTTCCCAAAACCCTTGCAGTGGGCCGCGCAGAGCCGCGTTTCCGGCCTGATCGCGCGCTACGAGGCCGCCGCACTGAGCAACGCGGAGTTGGAAACCACCCGCTCCGCCGATGCCATCGTGTTGGTATCGTCGGCCGAGCGCGACCTGTTACGTCACAGGGTGGCCGCGGATGCCCGGCAGAAAGTGCATGCCGTTACTCCGCCGGCCGGGACCTGCCACGACGTTCCGGCCCTTGCGAGACCCCTTCGCTTCACTTTCATCGGCAGCGACCGCCTGGTCCAGAACCGCCTGGCGATCGATTTTCTGCTGCGGCTCTGGACCGAATTGCAGCCCGCGGCAGGCCTGCACATTTATGGGCGCCAGGAACGCCCTCCGTCCCGACAGGACAATGTAACCTGGCACGGCTTTGTGGACGACGTGGCGGAAGCCTACACGAGCGGCAGCATACTGTTGCTTCCGTGTCTCCTGCCGGGTGGCATCAAGACCAAGGTGATCGAGGCCTGGGCCTACGGCTGTCCGGTTCTCGGCAACCCCCTCGCCTTCGAAGGGATCGAGGTGCCCGGCTATCCGTTGGCGCTGCAGGAAACCGAATGGGCCAACCATGTGCTGCATCCGGAAGAATTCAGCAGCGTGTGGATCTCGGCCGCACAGCTGGGAAATGACTTCGTGCGCGGCGCGCTGTCTTGCGAACGGTACGCGGCACAATGGCGCAGCATCGTGGCGCCGGCGCCGGGCATATCCCAACCGCATGAGGTCTGATGCGACTGCCCTGGTGGCGGTGGTAACCGTCACTTATAACAGTGGCGACGTGGTGGATGATTTCATGCGCTCCATTCTGGCGCAGGATCACCGCTCGCTCCTGATCTACATCATCGACAATGATTCCTCGGATGACACGCTCCGGCGGGTTCGTCATTTTCAGGATCCGCGTATCCGCGTGATCGAAAGCGGCGCCAACGTGGGGTTCGCGGCGGGTTGCAACATCGGAATGAGAGCGGCCCAGGCGGAGGGCTGCAGCCACGTCCTGATCATCAACAACGACACGACGTTCGACCCAACGCTCGTTTCCCGAATGTTGGAGGCCGAGGTCCAACTCGGCGCCGATTTCACGGTGCCCAAAATCTACCACTTCGACGAGCCGCGCAGGCTTTGGGCCGCCGGTGGCCGCTTCCAGCGCCTCCGGGGCTATGCCAGCGTGCACCTGGGAGAGCAAGTGATCGATGCGGGCCAGTACGATGAGCCCAGGTCGGTGGAGTTCGCACCAGGCTGTTGCATCCTCATCCGGCGCAGTGCGATGGAGCGAGTGGGCTATTTCGATGAGCGTTACTTCGTCTATACCGAGGATGCGGATTATTGTTGGCGAGCGAAGTCGCTCGGACTGAAACTCTGGTACACCCCGACAGCCTCATTGCTGCACAAGGTCAGCTCACTGACCGGAGGCAGCGGCTCGCCCTTTTTTGTGCGCTACACGACGCGCAACCGGGTGATCTTCATCCGCAAGCATCTCTCCTTCCCGGCGAGGCTGCTCTGGCTGGCGAGCCTGCAGCTCCTCTTCCACTGGCGGCTTCTATCCGGCCGGGAGAAGTGGACAACCTACCGGCTCAAACAAAGTGCCTTCCGCGAAGGACTGGGTGTGGACCTGTCCACATAGGGGAATTTCGATGCGCCGCCGGGATATTTCGCAAGGCCTGCTCGCCGCTGTCACTGCTACCGGAGCGGGCGCGTTGCTGCCGGAAGCCGACGCCCAGACCCGTGCCACTCCGTGGTATCCCCAAACTCCCGCCGAGCTGGCTGCTGGCATTACGCCGGTGAACTTTTCATTTCCTCCCGGCTACGTGGATCGTTACGGCGCCAACACAAAGCCGGGCAGCACCGACATGACCGATGCCATCAACGCGGCGATCCGCGTGATGAATGATATATCGGTCTACTCTCCCGGAAACATTGGCAACCCGCACGGCACTTCTCCCGATATGTCACGCGGGGGAACCGTTTATTTCTCAGGGGCTGTGTACCTGATCACGGCGCCGATAATGGGCGCACCGTGCGTGACGCTACAGGGCGTCTGTCGAGTCAATCAATCCGGAACCCGCTTCACGAATGCCAATCTGACCATCATCCGTGCGGACTACTCGCGTGGCGTATCTGGAGCTCCGAATGGGGCCTATGTCATCGATACGGCGAATTGGCGACTGAAGAGCGAAGCTACGGAGCGGGCCGTATCACGGCCTTATCGCGCCATCGATGCGCAGGATCAATTCTACCTGGCTGGCGACAAGGACAAGGCCGTCGGAACGTGGTGCCACGGATTTTCGATCCTGAACATGGTGATCGACTGCAACCATTCGGCGTTCGGTGGCATTCGCCAGCAGTGCGCATCCAACTTCCGCATCGATGGCGTTGTCGTCATCAAGGCCCTCTACACGTGCCTGGCGACGTTGGCCTCATACGAGTTCTCCATCGGTGCGTTCAAAGGCGAAGCGCCAATAGCGTGGTGGGCCGCCGGATGCGAATCGGGCATGCAGGATACCGGAGAGTTGTGGCTCTCGGGCTCGGCGAGTCCGTCATGGACCTCCGCCAACCAGAAGCTCATCGACAACGTGTTCTATGTGTTCGCTCTGCGGGGAACGCCCAACTGTGGTTTGGTGAACCCCGGGGCCTGGTACAAGCTTGCGACCAAGGCCGCCCTGTTTGCCTTCTGTGAAAACTTCACGATCGGGTTTGCGTTCATCGCGCTTGGCACCGTGGGTATCGAGTGCATGAGCAGCAACCTCAATATCCTGCACATGGAGCAGGAATTCACGAACAACGTACTCTTCCTGTGCCGTAGAGCATCCCGGATCACGGTCGACGGGCTGAAAAACAAGGACCGCGTCCCTTTGGCGACCGGGGATGGCGAGTCGGTGATCGTCCGTCAGCCTCACATGCTGAGCTGCTCAGCCACGTTCACGCCGTTCGACCACGAGACCTCCTCGAGCTTCGAAGTGGAAATCCACAATCCGCGCGTGAACCCGGATGCGATCGAGGGGTTGGCGGCTCGTTTCTCAACGACCAACAGGACGCGCATCTACCCGGTTTCCGGTGCCGGAGTACCGACCACCCTCTACGTCGACGATGTCACCGGGAGCCCGGGCCTCGACGGCTTTCGACCGGACGCTCCCACGACACTCAATGGCGCATTGCAGTGGATCGTGAACAACCCACACATCCCCAGCTGGACCGTCCATCTCAAGGACGGTAGCACCCACACCGTATCGAAGTCATTCACCCTGCGGAACGTACGAGTCCAGTTTCAACGCGACTTCTCCGGCAAGGTCCGGCCGGTCATGACGCTGACGACGCCACTGCTGTTGGATCGGATGACGCTCATCCAATACAACCTGGATATCGGTGGCTACACTCCGCGCGCAGCATTCACGGTCAGAGGCGAGGTCCACTACGAATTGACGGACGCGCGAATCAGCATCCCGAATTCGTCCGTCATCTGGGAGTGTGCGGCGACCACGAGCGCGCGTTTGACGGTGACCGGGGCGCACCCGCGGATTCAATTTGGTACGGGCGCGGGTTTGTGCTCGGCGGGCTCGGGCTCGGACAGCGGGTTCATCAACTACGAGGACGCCGTCGTCGGCCAGGAGATCGAGGGAGCCCCCTCATTGGAAGCGATCACGCGCGGCAAGGTCAGGAAGATCGCCTCGAATCTCGTGTGATCTCAGAGCCACGCGGCTCTCAGTGTGACCCAGAAGCTCGACAGGAACATTCCAAGGAGCAGCCCGACCGGCACCCAGACGATTCGTTCCGGAGGAACCGGCCTCTCCACGACCAGCGCCGGATCGATCACCTTGAACGCGTATTCCTGGGTGCCCTTGGCAAGCATCGCCTTGCCCATCTCGATCCGTAGCGCCGAGTAGATGATCTTCTGGGCCTCGACCAGGTTGGTGCTGGCGGCCTCCTGCTTCAAATAGGCGATGTTGCGTTCGGAGTCCGTGATCGCCCGGGCCCGCAGGGTATCGTTCGCCAGCTTCACCAATCCATTGGCCCAGGTGGCCGCGAGCGTGGGGTCCTTCCACACGATCGTGAGTCTGACCAGGTTGGTTCGTTTGTCGCCCTTGACCGTGCGGATGCTCTTCTTGAAAAGCTCATTCGCCCGCCAGAGGGTGGGTATCTTCCTGGGATCGCTGACCTTCCACCGCTTCCCCTGTGCATCCCACAGGCTGGCGTACAGAATCGGCAGCAGGTTGTTCTCCTGGATGTATTGCTCGGTGAGCGCATCCGATTGCAACGAAGCGACCGCCTCGGCCTTCTTCGTGTATTCCTCCGGACTGAGCCCGATGAGCTCCGAAAGCCCTCCCAACGCTGACATGAGCGGGGAATTCGTACCAGAGCGAAGCCCGCTGTCAGGACCGTCCGAGACGGGCGCAACAGCCACGGTGGCTTCATAGCTCCTCGGCAGGATCAGCGCTATGGTGGTCGACACTATCGAGACAACCACGGCGGTGATCGTGATCAACCTCCTGTTGGCCCACAAAAGGTTGCAAAGCTCGCGCAGGCCGACACTTCTCCTTCGAGCGTTGGGAAGTTGCACCGGTGTTGCCTGGGTGTAGGACATGCGTCAGTGTTTCAAAACGCCTGCGAAGGCGCAAAGATCTCAGCGGCGACGGCAACCTGAGTGCCCGCCGAATGATTCCATTTGATTCCCGGATACGCCCGCCGCGGGAAACGCGTGCCGCTGTCCAATCGCCGTCTGATCTCCATCTCGATGCTCTGCAAGCTTCCGAAGAACGTCATCCCGCCCTCGGAGTCCTCTCGCGCGAGATCGCGCAAGTATCGATTTTCGAGTGAGAGAATTGCCACACCTGCGTCGAGCACGTCAAAGACCGACCCGCTCGCCGTGAAGACGTAGTCTGCCTGGAAAAGGAACACCGCGCAGTCGAGGCTCGCAATCGCCGCGCGAAATTCCGCGACACCTAAGCCGCCCGGCTCGTCAGCGAGGACCTTGACCGGTCCATGGGGGTCGTAGGGGTAGCTCCTTTCAATCCCGCCGATCACC
Organism: Steroidobacteraceae bacterium; assembly: GCA_036834945.1. Taxonomy (GTDB): domain Bacteria; phylum Pseudomonadota; class Gammaproteobacteria; order Steroidobacterales; family Steroidobacteraceae; genus 13-2-20CM-66-19. Next base: position 6,053 of record DAITMW010000013.1, on the reverse strand, counting down.
ACGAATTCGAGCTCACCGGAGCTGACGCGATCGGTCAGCAAGTCAGCCAGCTCGAAGAACGATGCAATCCCCTTGATGACCCGCCCTGCCCCGACGAATCCGACGCGGAGCTTCCCATGGCGGGTTGTAGGAACGGGTTGCCCCGGATCTGCAGCGAAGATGTAGGGATGCTCGATGACCCGCACCCGCTGCAGTTGGGGCGCTCCCGGAAACTGCTGCAGCAGACGCGACCGGATTCCCCCGCCCAGGACGTACAGGTCCGGCCAGGAGCCATCGTATAGGCGCAGCAGAGCCAGTCTCACCCAGAAGCCTTCCCGATAAATCGGCCGCTTCTCCTCGATGACCAGGGACTCCAGCTCGCCATGCAGGATGACGTGCAGGCGTACTCCACGGAACAGGCGCTTCAGCAGCAGCAGACAAGCCAGGGTGTTCGGGAACACCGATAGCAACAGGACATCCGCCTTTGCCCGTCTTGCCCTGCGCATGAGTTTCCACAGCGCGACGAGCTCCACGGCAAACTTCTTGATGAAGTTCCGCTCGAAACCGCTTACGACGGGTATCTCGTGCCACTCCATCCCAGTGCCGGCGGGGAGCAATGACAATACGGCATCCCGATGCGTTCGCTCGCTAAAGAGCGCAACGGCAGCTCCCCGCTCCCGCGCGGCCGCGAGCAACGCCTGCAGCATGGCCGCGTTGAACGACACGTGCTCGACACCCCGCTTGTTCGCATCGACGATGTACAGCACCCGCTCAGCCCAGAATGGTTTTTATCGGATAGAACAGATCCGGATAGGCGCTGTAGGCAAATCCCAACTGGACGAACAACAGCAACAGCGCCGCGAAATACGCGAAACCTCCCACCGACAGCCGTGCCATGCGGAACCGGTAGTTGGACAGCACTACCGCGAACAGGCACGACGAATATTCCGGCAACCGGGCGAATATCTCCGAAACGGGCACCAGTACCGCCGTGCACAGGATGATGCCGGTCGCGCTGCGCAGGCAAAAGGCGCTCCAACTCGTGTCCGACTCGGGATCGTCCTGCTTCAGGAACGACAAGTACGCTGCCGCGATCACGAACAGCCAGAAACTCAGTTTCATGTACGAGCGCAGGGTGGTGCTCAGGGAGGACGCCTTCTGCTCCGTAAAGCCGCTGTTGATGTAGTCGTTCACGCGAGCGGCGGCGGAAAAGGCGGCGGTGATGTCGATCTGCGTGGTGACGTAGTAAACCACCAGCAAAGCCGGCACACCGATGAGTATCACGCGGCGCCAGCTGAAATTGCCCGCCATCACGACGACGGCAATGGGAATCGCCGCGGAGTAATGGAAGGCGACCGCGACCAATGCGGCGGTATACGCCAACGTATAGCGCCGTTGGTAGTAGTACCAGGCGAATGCCCAGAACAAGGTACCCGCGACACTCTGTCTCACGAAGAAGATATCGAAGAAGCTCGTGCAGAACAGGACGAATACAGCCACCAACGGAGCCTTACAGGTCATCCGCAGGAGGTGGAATTTCAGGGTATAGAGAAGGGTCGCGATACAGAACAGGAAGACCGTGTAACCGCCACCGGCGGAATTCACCAGCCATGCGATGAAGGAATAACCAGGACCCCACCAGGTCGACGTGAGTGCGGCATTGAAACTGGTGATCTGACCATACATCTCGAAGTACATCGGCCAGTCCGTTCCGGTTTCCCAGCGGATGAACGAGATGACGTAGGCCAGAAAGGTCAGGTAGAAGGTGAGTATGACCTCGAAACGCCTGTCGATGGCGTCGGTCAACCGTGCAAAGGCCAGGCCGAAGAGAGCGACGCCGATGACGAGGTACAGGCCCATGTCAGGATGTGCTGCGTACGAGAAAAAAACAGGCCTGATCGCCGTCGTGCGCGCGATTGAGCTCCTGGGCGCGCTGCTTCATCTGGGCTGGCGCCAACCCCGCACTGCGGAACGCGAGATCTGTGCCATCACCTCGTTGTGAGCGCAGCCGCAATATCCGCTCACTGCCTTCGAATTGAAAGGATTCCGAGTCGTAAAGGACTTTGTTGACCTGCAACCCTGCTGCCGCGGCCAGTATCGCGACTGCCTTCTCCGTGAAGGTGTAGAGATGCCGTGGTGGGTCGAGTTGCACCCAATCCGCGGCATAGTGGCGCCAGGCCCACTTTCCCATCACGGGCACCCGTACCAGAATCTTGCCATCGGGTGCCAGCAACCGGCTGGCACTGAGAATCGCCGCGCCGGGGTCTGGCAGGTGCTCCAGCGAGTGGTGAAACATGATGAGGTCGAACGTTCCCTCGATCTGGCCGAGCTCGGCCTTCCGTAACGTGAGGCCGGAGCTCAACACCCGGTCCGCATCGAGGAACAGGTCTACGCCCATCAGGCGATGAAAACCGGCGTCTGACAAATCCATGAGGCGGCCGCCGCTGCCACAGCCTACATCGAGGATTCTCGTTTTCGTGCTGACGCCCGCGGCTTCCATCCAGGGAGTATCGACGGGGCGCAAACCCAACGCGTAGAGGATGGCACCCAGGAGGGAGCGCTTGCCGCCAACATAACCCAGCACCGCGGACTTGAGCAGCTTGTGCAAGCCTCCATGGCTCGACGGCGCCAGAGAATAGTACTCCGCGGGATAATGACGCCCCAGGTCCGGCGGAATGTCCACTATCTGTACAGAGCCACAGGAGACGCATTCGAAATACCGGAAGGGTTCCCAGCTTTCGAACATGGACTCCTCGAGGACGAGAAGACGGTGAGGTCCCATGCTGCCGCAGATGCGGCATCGCTGTGCGCAGGCCGCTGTCATCTCTTCGATGCTCATTCTGCGACGCCCGCTCCGCTACCCGCGAGGCAGTAGATCTCCTCCCCCATTTCGGCGCCCAGCGCGTTGCAGAATGCCTCGACGAGCTGAAAGCCGTACCCGCCCCACTTGGTGAAACGTTCGGAACGAGGGGTCAACTCGATCTCGCGCACGCCGCGTTTCGCAAGCGCACTGACCCAGAACAACCTGCGCGCCATACGTGTTTCGGTCGTCAACTCCTCGACCTGATAGCCCGCCTGACCCAGTGCATAGCGGAGTGATTTCGGCGTGAACACGTTGAAATGACGCGGCGGCTCGAGGCCGCGCCAGAACTTTCCAAACCATCGCGCGCCCAGACTGTTTGCGTTGGGTGTCACGACGATGAGGCGGCCGCCCGGCGCGAGGAACCGGCGCAGACCCTGAAGCGTCCCCACGGGATCCGCGAGGTGTTCGATCACATGGCTGACCGTGATGAGGTCGAATTCCCCGACGCGATCCGCGAAGTCCTCGAGCGACGGCCGTACATCGAGCCCGAGGCGCGCTCGCAAGGATTCCGCTGCCTTCGGGTCCGGGTCCATACCGCTCACCTGCCAGCCGACCCTCCGCATGCGCGACATGAAATTTCCGGCGCCGCAGCCAAAATCCAGCAACCTGCCGGTCGTCCGCGCCGACACTTTGAGTGCCTCCATGACGGCGGCGGCACCCATAGTTGGGACCTTGGCGAGGAGTCGGACAGCAAAGCCGGGCTGTCTGTCCAGAGGATAGCCAAGCTGGCGATGCAGGATCAGCTCATACGCACGGTGTACTGGCGTACCGGATGCATCCGGGGCTTCGCCGTGTGTGTAGTACTGTCCATAGAGCCCGGGGATCTCAAAGTCCGCGGGGCGTGGGCTCATCCAGAGGTGGCCCGTGTCCTGATCCCGCAGGTAGGTCCACGTGCCCGGACTGCCGAAATAATGGTCCACGACCTCGGAGTAAGCCGCCTGCCCCGCATGGGCATTCACCGGGCATTTGTCGACGATCAGTCTTTGCACGGGTCAGATCACTCGATCACTCTCAGCGCATGGCCGGGGCGCGGGTCCGCCTGAGCGGCGACCCGGGCATCATTCTGAGGCCCCCCAACATCATGAGCGCGCCGAGCGCGCCAAATATCAGCAGGAACAGCATACCGCCACCGCCCCATCGCGCCACCAGTATGAAGTAGGCGACCACGATCGCCAGAAACAGGGGCTGCTGCAACATCCACAGGGAAAAGGCCCGGGAGCGTTGCCGCAGGAGGAGATACTGGGCGCCGGCCATGTCGAAACACAATCGTCCCAGCCAGGAGCCGACGATGAAAGTCGCGCTCCCGGTTCGGGCCGCGAACCACAGCGCAATCGAGTACAGCGGAAACTCCAGGGCATACAGAGCGGCCGGGTGGGCGGTACGCCCCTGGGCATGCAGGACCGTCGTGGCCAGATTGGCGCATCCGATCGGCGCGAGACCCAGGATCGCCACCCGGGCAATCAACGTCGCATCGACGCTGAAGGCCTTGCCCATCCATTTCTCCAACACCCAGGGAACGAAGCCGCTTGCAACAGCCGCTCCCAGGAGGACGCCTCCGAAGATGACGAACTGCCCGCAGATCGCGCCCGTGAGCAACTCGCCGGACCCGCGGTCGGCGATCCGCACCAACATCGGAAACAGTACGGTCGAGAGTGCGCCGATCAGAATCTGGCCCCGCAGCACCAGTTCCATCGGAACGACGTAGGCGGAGATGAGCTCGGAAGACAGCCCCGCCGCCACGGCGATCCGGTCCGCATAGACGATGGCAATACCGAGCAGATTGGAGACGAACAGCCACCTTGCGTAGCGAAGCACCTCGCCCAGCTTGGAGTTGGTGTGGAGCTCGGGAACCAGGAGGCGCGGCTGACTGCGGCGAATGAGCAGCAGATAGGCCAGGACCATGGCGGTGCGGATCAGACCGAACATGACCGGGTAACTGTCGATGTCGGTTGTGAAGTGGATCGCCACGAGCGGCGCGAAGGCGAGCACGGTGCCGTAGACGAGTTGCACGGTGTTCGAGGCGAGGAAGCGCTGTTCCGCATCCAGGAAGCCCCGCAGCAGCGCCCCACAGATGAAGATGGGCAGGAACCACACCAGGCGGAAGACGGTGTGGAAATCGATCCCGACATTCAGGCCCGGGCGGGCGGACAACACGATGTCGGCGATCCAAACGAGGCCAACAATGGCCCCGCTCATCGCCAGGCCGATCGCGATGGCCGCCCAGAGCGATCCGAGCGCCTCGCGCTCCTGTCCCTGTTGCAGGTAGCGGGCGGCAAAATAAGTCACCGACCTGCCGAGCCCGACGTCCAACACGTTCATGAAGGAGAGCGCGGTAAACAGGAACGCGAACGTGGCGAATGACGGCGCCGACAAACCGGCCTTCATCACCGGAAAGGTGATGATCATCAGCAGTGCCGGGATCACTGAGCCGGCGATCTGGATGCCTACGTTGATCGCTGTAGAGGTGACCGTTCGGCTCATGGAGGGACCCGGTCAGGCTCGCAAGGGCGCTGCGTTACTGTCCATGCGAGTACGCGATCCTCGTCCCGCCGGCGAAGAGCTTGGACAGGATGGTGAGGTAGATGCGCAGGTTCTGCCGATCGACCTCACGACGCCTTACGATGACCTTGAGCAACGAGGTCGTGATCCTCGTGAGGCAGGCCAGGACGATGATCGCAAAGGCGATGTATCCGCCCCAGACTCCGTTGAATTTCCTGAAGTAGTAGATGCTGCCCTTGTAGCTTTCGAGCGTGGCGAGGTACGGCACCTGTGCGCCACTACGTCCCGTCAGGTGTGTTATCTGCGTGTGCGGTGCATAGACGACCCTATACCCACGCTCCCTGATACGGCGGCACAGGTCACACGTGTCTTCCATGGTGAGGAAGAAGGCGGGGTCATATCCGCCCACTTGGCGGAATACGTCCGCCCGCGCGAGAAGACATGCACCGGAAACGTAGTAGACGTCGCCTTCACGATACTTTGCCCAGCTGTCGTACAGCCGGCGCATCAGGGAATAGGAGGCCACACGCCAGAGGATGAGATGTCCGAATCCCCAGCCATGGTGATAGCTGGTGTGCGGTCTGCCGTCCTCGTAGACGTTCTTGGGGCCCACGACACCGATCTTGGGATCGCGCTCCATGACCGCTATCAGGGATGAGAGCGTGTCTGGCTTGATCACGGTGTCCGGGTTGAGGATCAGGACGTAGTCGCC
>DAITMW010000012.1:40297-55860 GCA_036834945.1 Steroidobacteraceae bacterium | reverse complement strand
TTCCGTGGGAGGTTCTAGGTCGCACATCGTTTGCTGCCAGTTTGTGTTGCCCGCGAGTCTTGGCATTTCACTGTGTGGAGGAGAGTAACGATGGCTCACGAACCAACTCAGGATGGACGCACTTCCAATCGTGGATTCGCGTCGATGAATCAGGAGCGGCAGCGCCAGATTGCAAGTATGGGCGGCAAGGCGGTTCCGGACGAGAAGCGCAGTTTCTCGCAAAACCGGCGGCTCGCCGCCGAAGCCGGCCGCAAGGGCGGTCAGAGTGTTCCCGGCTCGAAGCGCAGTTTCTCGCAGAATCGCGAGCTCGCGGCGGTCGCCGGTCGCAAGGGCGGTCAGAGTGTTCCCGACGAGAAGCGCAGTTTCTCGCAGAATCCTGAGCTCGCCGCGGAGGCGGGTCGCAAGGGCGGACAGGCCAGTCACGGCGGCGGCTCGAGCGCCAATGCCGAATCCCATCAGCGGGAAACGACGGAGCGTCAGCGCACCGAGGAGTCATAAGCGCCTGCAGGAGTCCGTTGCAGGGCTGCAGTGAGGCAGCCCGAATGCCGTCGCGCCACCCGGGATTGTCCGGTGTGGCCGGCGGAAGGCCTGATGGGTCGGTCGGCCCGCACCGCTCGGCCGTGAAAAGTTTGCCTTCAGCATTGCAGAAGTTACCGATGCGCTGGCGCTCCAGGTGCTGGCGCAGTGCGTCACGGAATCTGCGGCGATGAATCGATGGGTGGAATTGCTGCGTTGCACATAAGACTATAGCCCTGCCTGCCGGGCTGTCGGTTATGCGCAACCTCGGTGGTCCTATAGGCTCTTGCCCTCGAGAAAAGCACCAATGAAATATTCAGAGAGGCTGACCGTTATCGCTCTGGCGGGGATCGTGGCTGGCGGCATGACTGCCGCGGGTTGCGCGACGCCCTGGTTCGGAGGCAAACCCAAGGCTGAAAACGAGACGCATCCCAGCGCACCGGATGACCAGAAAACCGTGGCCGCCGCGTACATCAACGGGCTGTGCAAGTTGCCCAGGGAGCAGCGTGATGCACAGGCCCGCGAGCTGAATGAGGCCGTGTTGCCGAATCACGCGACCATCTCCTGCGGGCCAGGCAGCGCCGACGGTCCATAGCGACCCGATATGCCCCGGGCCGGGGGTGTTGGAAGTTGACAGCGGATGCGCCGTCTGGGCAAGGGGCTCCCCTCGGAACGAAGCAGGCTCGCCGCCTTTTGGCAAGTCTTGTTGTGACGGAGGCGTTTGCGCATAGTGCGCGCCCTGTCTTCGGGACTTCCTTTTGACGATGCTGTCTATCGAAACACGTCTCGCGGCGGAGCTCGCCGTCAAGCCGCAGCAGATTGCCGCTGCTGTCGCCTTGCTGGATGCAGGCTCCACCGTTCCATTCATCGCTCGCTACCGAAAGGAAGCGACCGAAGGTCTCGATGACGCGCAATTACGCGCGCTGGAAGAGCGTCTGGGCTACCTGCGCGAGCTGGACGAGCGCCGCGACGCGATCCTCAAGAGCATCGAGGAGCAGGGCAAGCTCACCAATGAGCTGAAGGCCGCCCTTCTGGCGGCCGATACGAAGCAGCGCCTCGAGGACCTGTACCTGCCGTACAAGCCGAAGCGCCGGACCAAGGCGCAGATTGCGCGCGAAGCCGGACTCGACGGACTCGCCGGTGCGCTGCTGGCGGATCCCACGCTCGATCCGGAGAGTGAAGCGTCGAAATATCTCAAGGCCGCCTTCACTACCGAGAATGGCGACAATCCAGGCGTGCCGGACAGCAAGGCGGCACTGGACGGAGCCCGCCAGATCCTGATGGAGCAGTTCGCCGAAGATGCGCAACTTCTCGGCGAGCTGCGCGAGCATCTGCAGGCGAATGGCCAGCTGGTGTCGAAAGTCGCGACGGGCAAGGAGGAGGCCGGCGCGAAATTCCGCGACTACTTTGATTACCGCGAGCCGATCAGTGCTATTCCCTCGCACCGTGGCCTCGCGTTGTTCCGCGGTCGCAAAGAGGAGATCTTGCAGCTGGCGCTGAAGTTGCCGGAGGAGCTCATGGAAGCACCGGCGGGCACGCCAGCGCCCGCGAGCGCACCGTTCAACAGTTGCGAGCGCCGTATCGCGGTCCATTTCAAGATTGCCGAGCAGGGGCGCGCGGCCGATGCCTGGCTGCTGCAGACGGCACGCTGGACCTGGCAGGTGAAGCTGGGTTGGCAGCTCGAAGGCGAGTTGTTCTCCGCTTTGCGCGAGCGCTCCGAAGAGGAAGCCATCCGCGTTTTTGCCAGAAATCTTCATGACCTGTTACTCGCGGCGCCCGCGGGTCCCCGCGCCACCATGGGACTCGATCCGGGGCTGCGCACGGGCGTGAAGGTCGCTGTGGTCGATCGCACCGGTAAGGTCGTCGAAACGGCAACGATTTATCCGCACGCACCACGCAACGACTGGGACGGCTCGCTGCATGTGCTGGCCGCCATTGCCAAGAAACACAACGTCGACCTGGTGAGTATCGGCAACGGCACGGCCTCCCGCGAAACCGACAAACTCGCTGCCGACCTGATCAAACGCCATGCCGAGTTGAAGTTGACCCGCATCGTGGTGTCGGAAGCCGGTGCGTCGGTCTATTCGGCCTCGGAGCTCGCCTCGCGCGAGTTGCCCGGCATGGACGTCAGCCTGCGCGGCGCGGTCTCCATCGCGCGGCGCCTGCAGGATCCCCTCGCGGAGCTGGTGAAGATCGATCCGAAATCCATCGGCGTGGGTCAATACCAACACGATGTCAGTCAGACGAAACTCGCGCGCTCGCTCGATGCCGTAGTCGAGGACTGCGTGAACGCAGTTGGGGTGGATGTGAATACCGCCTCGCCGGCGTTGCTGGCCCGGATTTCCGGCTTGTCGGCTTCCCTGGCGGAGGCGATCGTGAGGCACCGGGACGAGAACGGTGCGTTCACCAACCGTGAGGCCTTGAAGAAAGTGCCGCGCCTCGGGGCCAAGACTTTCGAGCAGGCAGCGGGCTTCCTGCGCATCATGGGCGGCGACAACCCGCTCGACAGCTCTGCCGTGCACCCGGAAGCCTATCCGGTCGTGGAGCGGATCCTGGCGGACCTGCGCCAGCCGATAGCGGCGGTCACCGGCGATACCCGGGCCCTGCGGCAGGTGGATGCCAAGCGGTATACCAACGAGCAGTTCGGACTGCCGACCGTTCAGGATATTCTGCGCGAGCTCGAAAAACCCGGCCGCGATCCGCGCCCGGAGTTCAAGACCGCGGCCTTCCAGGAAGGCATCGAGGATCTGAAGGACCTCACGGCAGGCATGCTGCTGGAGGGAGTCGTCACGAACGTCACGAACTTCGGTGCCTTTGTCGACATCGGGGTTCACCAGGACGGACTGGTGCACATCTCCATGATGTCGCACAAGTTCATCAAGGATCCGCGCGAGCTGGTCAAAGCCGGCGACGTCGTGAAGGTCAAGGTGTTGGAAGTCGACCTGCAGCGGCGGCGTATCGCGCTCACCATGAAGCTGGACGAGGCACCGGCGCGCGGGCGCCCGGAATCCCAAGGCGCGAGTCGGGGTGGCTCACCGGCGGGCCGTGGACGGGATGCACCCGGCCGGCCTGCTCCTTCGGGAAGCTTCCAACATCGTGGTGGCCGGGAACAGGACCGCCGACCAAGCAAGCCCCGTGAGCCGGAGCCGCAATCCAACGGCGTGATGGCGGAAGCGCTGGCACGTGCACTGAAGCGTTAGGATGTACCGAGCGCGCGATCAATAGCCTGAAAGGCTGTTGAAAGCTCGTAGAAAGTCTGCGGAAAAGAGCTCCGTCTAGAATGACCCCATTTCACGGGTGGTCATTCGAACATGGAGAAGCCAGAGCTTTCCCTGCTGCGGCGCGCACTGCCGCCGGGTAAGCAATTGCGGATCGTCCTCATTGCCGCCATGGCGGCGACGGGGGCGATCGTGATCGGCTGGGGACTGCGAGCCCGCGCCAGCGAGCCTGTTCCCGCCGCCAATGACGCCAGAGCGGCGAGCGAAGTGCGCCTCAGCAGTGCGCAGCTGGCGACTTTGGAAATCAACACTGTGAGCACCCGCAGCTTCCGCACCGAGGAAGTCACGGACGGACAGATTGCTCTCAATGGCGACACGACCACCCAGGTGTTTTCGCCGTACTCCGGTCGGGTTGTGCGGGTCATGGCGAGCCCTGGCGAGTACGTGCAGCGCGGCGCCCCCTTACTGCTCATCGAAGCTTCCGAATTCGTCCAAGCTCAGACGGACCTGCACAACGCCGCGGCCACACTGAAGCTCGCGCGGATCAACGAAGAGCGCAAGCACGCCGCATACGACAGCAAGGGCGGCTCCCTCCAGGATTGGCAACAAGCCCAGGTCGATCTGGCGGCGGCTGAGAATGCAGCGGCCTCGGCCAGGAACCGATTGCGCATTCTCGGGAAGTCCGACAGCGAAATCGCCGCGCTCGAAAACACCAAGAAGACCGAGGCAGCGACGTATGTCGTTGCTCCTATCGGTGGCGTGGTCACGGACCGGCAGGTGGGTCCGGGACAGTACATACAGGCCGGAGCTTCCACCCCGGTGTTCTCCATTGGGGATCTGTCGACGGTGTGGCTCGTAGCGGCGGTTCCCGAGACCGATGCGCCGTACATCGAGAGGGGCCAGGAGGTTGAGGTCCGGGTGTTGGCCCTGCCGGGGCAGATTTTCAAAGCCAGGTTGACGGCCGTCGGCGCCCAGGTGGATCCGGTCACCCGTCGTGTTGCTGTACGTGCCACGCTCGCGAACCCTGCTGGAAAACTCAAGCCCCAGATGTTTGCGAGCTTCAGCATCATCACCAGCGGCGAATCGCAGGCGCCCTCGGTTCCGGAAGAGGCGATCGTGCGTGAGGCAGACCAGGCGAGGGTCTGGGTGGTCGCACAGAACAACACACTGACTCTGCGCTCCATACGCACGGGCCGCAGCAGTGACGGGATGGTCGAAGTTCTCGATGGTCTGAAGCCGGGTGAAAGGGTTGTCACCCGTGGGAGCCTCTTCATCGACCGGGCCGCCCGTCCGGGATGAATGCGATCATTGCATTCGCGCTGAAGCAGCGCGTCTTTCTGGCCGTTCTGCTGCCGTTGCTGCTCATCGGCGGGCTCGCGTTGTTCAATCAACTCAACATCGAGGCCTATCCCGACCCGGTCCCGCCACTGGTGGATATCGTTACGCAGAGCACCGGGCAGTCCGCGGAGGAGATCGAGCGGTACATCACCATCCCCATCGAGATCCAGATGGCGGGAATTCCGCATGTGAGCGCTGTGCGCACCATCTCTCTGTTCGGACTCTCGGATGTCAAAGTGCAGTTTACTTACGACTTCACTTACCAGGAGGCGGAGCAATGGGTCATCAATCGACTCTCACAGCTGCCCAACCTCGCCAACGGCGCCGCTCCACAGATCTCCCCGACCAGTCCGATCGGGGAGATCTACCGTTACAGGGTGGTCGGTCCCCAGGGGTACTCTTCGATGGATCTCAAGACGCTCCAGGACTGGGTGCTGGAGCGTCGGTTCAAGGCCGTCCCCGGAGTCATCGACGTCACCGGCTGGGGCGGTAAGACCAAAACCTACGAAGTCAGTGTCGATGAGCATCGCCTCCTGCAGTACGGCCTGTCACTGGGCCAGGTGCTCCAGGCACTCAACAACAGTAACGTCAACGTCGGCGGCCAGACGGTCAACATCGGGCCACAGGCCGCGGTCGTGCGCGGCGTCGGCCTCATCCATTCAATGGATGACATCCGCAAGACGATGGTGACCTCGGTGCGCGGCATACCCGTGTCGATCGGTGACCTGGCTACCGTAAGGGTCGGAAATCAGCCGCGCCTCGGCATCGCGGGCCAGGACCTCGACGCCGACGACATTGTCGAAGGCATCGTGCTCATGCGTCGCGGCGAGCAGAGCATGCCGACAATCGAGCGCGTCAAGGCCGAGGTCGACAAGATCAACACCTCGGGCATTCTGCCCCCCGGAGTCCGTATCGAGCGCATCTATGACCGCTCGGATCTCATCCGGGTCACGACCCACACGGTGCTGCACAACGTGCTGGCCGGCATCCTGCTGATATTCCTGTTGCAGTGGGCGTTCCTGGGCAACCTGCGCAGCGCCATCATCGTGGCCTGCACGATTCCGTTCGCGCTGACGTTCGCGATCGCTTTGATGGTGCTGCGCGGGGAGTCCGCGAACCTGTTGTCCGTCGGCGCGATCGATTTCGGGCTCATCGTCGATGCCTCGGTCATCATGGTCGAGAACATTTTCCGGCATCTGAGCGAGAGCGAGGAGCAACGGCGCGCGGGCTCCGCGATCATGCACGTCATCCGCGCGACGAGTACGTTTCACGGCAAGTTCGCCGTCATCGCCAACGCGGCGACCGAAGTCAACCAGGCGATTCTGTTCGCTGCCGCAATCATCATCGCCGGCTTCGTACCGCTGTTTACGTTGAGCGGCATAGAGGGCCATATCTTCGGCCCCATGGCGAAGACTTACGGCTACGCCATCGCCGGTGGCCTCATCGCGACCTTTACGATTTCGCCGGCGTTGAGCGCAATCCTGCTTCCCGACAGCGTCGCCGAGACGGAAACGGCCGTGGTGCGGGTTCTGCGCAGGGTGTATGAGCCGGTGGTGGAGTTCGCACTGGCGAACCGGATCATCACTCTCGGCGGCATGGGGGTGCTCATCGTGTGCGCGCTGTCGGCGTCCCACAGTCTGGGCATGGAGTTCCTGCCCAAGCTGGAGGAGGGCAACTTCTGGATCCGCGCCACGCTACCGGAGTCGATTTCCCTCGAGGAAGGCAACAGTTACGTCAACGGCATCCGCCGCACGATCAAGGGCTTCCCGGAAGTGGAAACGGTCATCTCGCAACACGGCCGCCCGGATGACGGCACCGATGCCACGGGATTCTTCAACGCGGAGTTCTTCGTTCCCCTGAAGCCTTTCGACCGCTGGCCCAGTGGGATCGACAAGGAAAAGCTCACCGCGCAGCTGACCGCCTCGCTGCTGCGGAAGTTTCCCGGCGTCGAATTCAACTTCTCGCAGTACATCCAGGACAACGTGGAGGAGGCCGCCTCCGGCGTGAAGGGCGAGAATTCCGTGAAGCTGTTCGGCAACGACCTCGAGGTTCTCGAGAGCACGGCGCGCAAGATCCGTGACGTGTTGCAGACCGTGCCCGGAATTACCGACCTGGCCATCTTCAACCCCTTGGGACAACCCACTATCCGCATCGATGTCGATCGCGCCCGTGCGGCCCGGCTCGGACTCACCCCGGGCGACGTCAACGCAACCGTACAGGCAGCGATCGGCGGCCAGGCGGCCGGTGATCTATACGAGAATGGCAGCGATCGCCATTTCCCCATGGTCGTGCGACTCGAGCGGCAGTATCGCGCGAGTCCGGATGCCATCCGCCGCATCTTCATTGCAGCGCCGGACCCTTCCGGTAACGGTGCGACCGTGCAGGTGCCGCTCGGCGAAGTCGCGAAAGTGGAGTTGATCTCCGGCCCGTCGTTCATCTATCGCGAGCACCAGGAGCGCTACGTCCCCATCAAGTTCAGCGTGCGCGGTCGCGATCTGGGCAGCGCAGTGCTCGAAGCACAGCGCAAGGTCGAGCAAGCCGTCGCATTGCCCGGAGGGTATCGTACGGAGTGGGTGGGCGAGTTCGGCAACCTCCAGGATGCGTTGCACCGCCTGGCGATCGCGGTGCCCCTGAGCATCGCGCTCATCTGCATCCTGTTGTTCATCAATTTCGGCTCGATTGTCGATGTGTTGCTCGCCGCGAGCGTCATACCCATGGCGCTGATCGGCGGGATTTTCGCGCTCGCGCTCACCGGTACGCCGTTCAGTGTCTCGGCCGCGATCGGCTTCGTCGCGCTGTTCGGCATCGCGACGATGGACGGCATCATCATGCTGTCGTACTACAACCTGCACATCGAGCAGGGTCTCGATCGGGTTGCCGCCATTCTGCACACCTGCCGTGTGCAGATGCGCCCGGTCCTGATGACCTGCGTCGTGGCGTGTGTCGGGTTGGTCCCGGCGGCACTCTCGACGGGGATCGGATCCCAGGTGCAGCGGCCGCTCGCGCTGGTGGTGGTGGGCGGAATGTTGCTCACGCCGATCCTGGTACTGCTGGTGCTGCCTGTGTTGATTCTGAGGTATTCACGGCGCAGGCCGTTACCTGAGAGCGCTCCGGCGCCGGAGGCGGCGGTATGAGGAGGGCACTTCTGCTCGCGCTGGCCGTGGGTGCTCTTCCCGGTTGCGCGCTGGGCCCGGATTTCAAGCCGCCCGCGGCGCCGAAAGTCAGCGGATATACGGTCGAGCCCTTGCCACCGCAGAGCGGCGAGGACGCGCAGAAATACGTTTCAGGAATGGATATTCCCGGGCAATGGTGGTCGTTGTTCCGGTCATCCGCACTCAATGACCTCGTGCAGCAATCCCTGCGGCGTAATCCGACGCTGCAGGCGGCGCAGGCGACCCTGCGCCAGGCGAATGAAAACGTCGCCGCGCAACGCGGTTCCTATTTTCCCGCGGCGGATGCGAGTTACGCGCTCAGTCGTAACCGGGACGCGACCGGCACCCTCCAACCGGTGTTGAATTCAGGCGCCCCGGTCTACAGTCTGCACACCGCCCAGGTGAGCGTGTCCTATGTGTTCGATCTGTTCGGCCACAACCGGCGCCAGGTGGAATCGGCGCAGGCGCAAGCCGACTCCCAGCGCTACCAGTTGGAAGCGGCCTACCTGACATTGACGGCGAACGTCGTGACCGCGGCAATCCAGGAAGCCTCTCTGCGGGCGCAGATCGCCTCCACCACGCAGATCCTCGACAGCGAGCGGGAGTCGGCCCGGATCCTGCGGCGTCAGTTCGAGCTGGGGTCGGTCGCCGAGACCGACGTCATGGCGCAGGACGCCGCGGTGGCCAACCTGGAGGCGACATTACCGCCGCTGCAAAAGCAACTCGCCGAGCAGAGGCACCTCCTGGCGGCGCTCGCGGGCCGCTTTCCGAGCGATGAGCCCTCCCAGACCTTCGAGCTCGGCGATCTGACGCTGCCGTTGGAAGTTCCGGTCAGCGTGCCGGCCACGCTCGTGCGTCAGCGGCCCGACGTCCTTTCGGCGGAGGCGCAGCTGCATTCAGCGAGCGCCGACGTGGGTGTCGCGACGGCGAATCTGTTTCCACAGATCACGCTGACAGGCACCAAGGGCGGCACATCGACGCAGTTCAATCAGCTGTTGTCCAGCGGGAATACGTTCTGGTCGGTGGGCGGGAGCATCACCCAAACGCTGTTTCAGGGCGGGACTCTGCTTCACGAGAAGCGGGCCGCCGTGGCGGCTCTCGATGCCGCCGGCGCGCAGTATCGGGCCGTGGTCCTCGGTGCATTTCAGAACGTGGCCGACACATTGACCGCGTTGCAGCTCGATGCGGACGCCGTCGGCGCGAACTCGAAAGCCGAGCGAGCCGCCGCCGACAGCTTGAACGCCACACGTCACAACGTAGAGCTGGGCCTGGCGAGCTACCTGGCGCTGCTGACGGCCCAGCAGACCTACAGTCAAGCAGTCCTCAATCTCGCGCAGGCGCGGGCGAACCGTTATTCGGATACCGCGGCACTGCTGCAGGCGCTGGGCGGCGGCTGGTGGAACAGATCGGACACGGCTCCACCCAATGATTGACCGTTTGGTCCAGTCGTAATACTTTTACGCCCGCTAGGGGAGCCCCGACAGGGGGCTGAGAGGCCATCGAGCGTTGGAGCCTGGCTGGCTCCATGCGCGGCATGGCGACCCTCTGAACCTGATCCAGTTCATGCTGGCGTAGGAAAGTGGCTAGAACAGCGTTTACTGGATCTCCGCGGTTATCGTCCAAGGAGCATTACAATGAACGCCGTTCCGCAGCAGGTCGCCCAAGAAGCGTTGCCCGCGTCCCGCAAGATCTACAAGAGCGGGGAAATCCACAAGGGCCTGCGGGTGCCCATGCGCGAAATCACCCTGCATCCGTCCTCGGGCGAGCCGCCGCTGACGGTCTATGACTCATCGGGCCCCTTCACCGACCGCTCGGTCAAAATCGACATCGAGCGCGGGCTGCCGCGGCTACGCGAGGGCTGGATCACGGGCAGAGGCGACGTCGAGGTGTACGACGGCCGGCCGGTCCAGGCAGTCGACAACGGCAACGTCGTCGGCACCAAGGGCGCGGCGCCCGAATTTCCCAATCTGCGACGCCCCTATCGGGCGATCGGCGGCAAGGCGGTCACGCAGCTCGCCTATGCGCGTGCCGGAATCATCACCCCCGAGATGGAATTCATTGCGATCCGCGAGAACGTCGGCCGTGCGCGTGCCAAAGAGGCTCTGCGGCGGGACGGCAACTCATGGGGTGCCAGCATTCCGGACTATGTGACGCCCGAATTCGTGCGCGCCGAAGTCGCGGCCGGCCGGGCGATCATTCCCGCCAACATCAATCACCCCGAGTCCGAGCCGATGATCATCGGCCGCAACTTCCTGGTGAAGATCAACGCCAACATCGGCAACTCGGCGGTCACGTCCTCCACCGCGGAAGAGGTGGACAAGATGGTCTGGTCCATCCGTTGGGGCGCGGACACCGTCATGGACCTGTCGACGGGTCGTAACATCCACACCATCCGCGAATGGATCATCCGCAACTCGCCGGTGCCGATCGGCACGGTGCCGATCTACCAGGCGCTCGAGAAAGTCGGTGGTATCGCCGAGGACCTGACCTGGGAAGTCTTCCGTGACACGCTCATCGAGCAGGCGGAGCAGGGCGTCGATTACTTCACCATCCACGCCGGCGTACGCCTCCCATATGTGCCGCTCACGGCGAACCGGGTTACCGGCATCGTCTCACGCGGTGGCTCGATCATGGCGAAGTGGTGCCTCGCGCATCACAAAGAGAGCTTCCTCTACGAGCACTTCGAAGAGATCTGCGAGATCTGCCGCGCGTACGACGTCAGCTTCTCGCTGGGTGACGGCTTGCGTCCGGGCTCGATTGCCGACGCCAACGACGCCGCGCAGTTCGCGGAGCTGGAGACCCTGGGCGAGCTGACGCAGATCGCCTGGAAGCATGACTGTCAGGTCATGATCGAAGGCCCGGGCCACGTCCCGATGCACAAGATCAAGGAGAACATGGACAAGCAGCTCGCCCACTGCGGCGAAGCGCCGTTCTATACCCTCGGACCCCTCACGACCGACATCGCACCGGGCTACGACCACATCACCTCGGCGATCGGTGCTGCGATGATCGGATGGTTCGGCACGGCCATGCTCTGTTACGTCACTCCGAAGGAGCATCTCGGTCTGCCTGATCGCAACGACGTCAAAGTTGGTGTGATTACTTATAAGATCGCCGCACATGCGGCCGACCTCGCGAAGGGTCATCCGGGAGCGCGTGATCGCGATGATGCGGTATCACGAGCGCGCTTCGACTTCCGTTGGGAAGATCAGTTCAACTTGTCCCTCGACCCTGACACCGCTTGCGCCTTCCACGACCAGACATTGCCGAAGGAAGCCCACAAGGTGGCGCACTTCTGCTCCATGTGCGGTCCGAAGTTCTGCTCGATGCGCATCTCGCACGAGGTGCGCGCGGAAGCCAAGCAACAGGGCATGCGCGAGATGTCGGAGAAATTCCGCGAAGTCGGCGGTGAGATCTACGTGCCGACGGCGGAGAAGAGTTGAGCCATGCAGGTCACCGTCATCGGCGCCGGCGTCGCGGGACTCACCTGCGCCGTTGAGCTTGCCGAGCGTGGCGCGGACGTTGAGGTCCTCGAGCGCGGCGACAAACTCGGCGCCTCGAGCTGCTCCTGGTTCGCCGGCGGCATGCTGGCACCCTGGTGCGAGCTGGAGAGCGCCGAGCCGCTGATCGCCAAGTTGGGCAATGAAAGCATCGCCTGGTGGCGGGAGCGGCTGCGGACAACCGTTTTGAACGGGAGTCTGGTGGTCGCTCACGGCCGCGACACCGGCGAGCTGGCCAACTTCAGCCGTCGCACCGAGCAGTTCGAATGGCTCGATGGCGAGCGCATCGCCGCCCTCGAGCCCGACCTGAGCGGCCGCTTCGGCAAGGCCCTCTACTTCAAGGAGGAGGGACACCTCGATCCACGTGCCGCGTTGGCCGCGCTTTCCGATCGTCTGGCGGAGCTCCGCGTACCGATCCGTTATGGTGTCGCGGGAGCCATGTCGGCACCGGCCTGTTGGGGCGCGCCTTCGACGTCCCGTGTGATGGTGGATTGCACCGGTCTCGCGGCCCGCGGAGCCCTTACTGACCTTCGAGGCGTGAAGGGTGAGATGTTGCTGCTTCGGCTTCGGGACATCTCATTGTCGCGACCGGTCCGCGTATTACACCCCCGTATACCGCTGTACATCGTGCCGCGTCCCGACGGCCTGTTCATGGTCGGTGCGACCATGATCGAAAGTGACCAGCCGACCCGCATCTCCGCCCGCTCGATGCTCGAGCTCCTGAGTGCGGCCTACGCACTGCATCCGGCATTCGGCGAGGCCGAGATCGTCGAGATCGGAACCGGAGTACGCCCGGCGTTTCCGGACAACCTGCCGCGCATCCGTTGGGTTGGCGACACGTTGTATGTGAACGGTTTGTTCCGCCACGGCTTCCTGCTGGCTCCGGCGCTCGCGCGTCGCGTCGCAGGGATCCTACTGGAGGAGCGCTATTTTCCAGAGGTGCAGGATGAAGATCCTCGTGAACGGCGCATGGCGTGACACCGGCGCCGCCGACCTGGCGACGGTGTTGCAGGAATTGGGTTACGGCGATTCGGTCGTCGCAACGGCCGTGAACGGCGAATTCGTGCCAGCCACATCGCGCACGGACGCACGTCTCACCGAGGGCGATCGGCTCGAAGTCCTGGCTCCAATGCAGGGGGGCTGATGCTTAAGGTCTACGGCACCGAGTTGCACTCACGTCTGCTTCTCGGCACATCACGCTATCCGTCACCGGCTGTTCTGACCCAGGCAGTCAAGGCGTCGCGCGCGCAGGTGGTGACCGTTTCGTTGCGCCGCGAATCTAGCGGCGAGCGGGCAGGGCAAGGCTTCTGGCAGATCATTCGCGAGCTCGGCGTGCGGGTCCTCCCTAACACCGCGGGCTGCCATTCCGTCAAGGAAGCCGTTACCACGGCACACATGGCTCGCGAGGTGTTCGGCACTCCTTGGATCAAACTCGAAGTCATTGGCGAGGACGACACGCTCCAACCGGACGTCTTCGGCCTCGTCGAGGCGGCTAGGATTCTCTCGACGGACGGCTTTGAGGTATTTCCATACACGACGGAAGACCTCGTCGTAGCAGACAGGCTCCTCGATGCGGGATGCCGCGTGTTGATGCCTTGGGGCGCCCCGATAGGCTCGGGTCGCGGTCTCAACAACCTGTTCGGTCTGAAAGCGCTGCGCGCGCACTTCCCGGACGTCCCACTCGTCATCGACGCAGGCATTGGCGTGCCGTCGCATGCCGCGCAAGCCATGGAACTCGGATTCGACGCAATCCTCATCAACACCGCGGTCGCCCAGGCCGCCGACCCCGTACGCATGGCCGCCGCCTTTGCCCAGGCCGTGGAAGCAGGCAGCGAAGCCCGCCTTGCCGGCCCCATGGAGCCCCGTGACCTGGCCGAGCCCTCGACACCCGTAATCGGAACTGCGTTCCTCAGATGAAACTGCCTCGCGTTTATCCAGTCGTCGACAGCGCCGCATGGGTCGGACGGATGCTGTCCGTTGGCGTGCGCCTGATCCAACTCCGCATCAAAGACCGCTCAGCCTCGGAGCTACGCTCCGAGATCCGCGAAGCCAAAGGCCTCTGCGCCCGAGCCGGCGCCCAACTCATCGTCAACGACTACTGGCTCCTCGCCATGGCCGAGGGATGCGACTTCATCCACCTGGGCCAGGGCGACCTCGACACCGCCGACATCGCCGCAATCCGCAAAGCCGGCGTGAAAATCGGTATCAGCACGCACAGCCACCTCGAGCTCGCCCGCGCGCTAGCTCTGGCACCCGACTACGTCGCCCTGGGCCCCATCTACCCAACCGTCCTGAAAGTGATGCCCTGGTCCCCACAAGGCCTGCAACGCATCACCGAATGGAAGCACCGCATCGGAGACACCCCACTCGTCGCCATCGGCGGCCTGACGGTGGAGCGCCTTCCCGGTGTGTTCGAAGCGGGCGCCGACGTAGCGGCCGTCGTCAACGACATCGTGAGCAACCCCAACCCCGAGAGCCGGACGAAGGAGTGGCTGGCGACGGCGAGCCGGTATGACTAGCGGGCGGCGCGCACAGGACACAAGCGCATGAATGATCGATACAGTCGTCAGACCATCCTCCCGGAAATAGGCGCTGCCGGCCAGGCGCGCTTGCGCAACGCCAGCGTCCTGGTGATCGGCGCAGGCGGCCTGGGCTCCGCGGTCCTTCCGTACCTCTGTGCAGCCGGCGTCGGCCGTCTGATCATCGTCGACCACGATCGCGTCGAGGAATCCAACCTCCACCGGCAGCCGATCTATCGCATGAGCGACGTCGGCTCGTTGAAGGCCGAGGCTTCACGCGCGACTTTGCAGGCTACGAATCCTGAGATCCAGATCGAAGCCGTCTGTGAGCGACTGACGCCCACCAATGCGGCTCGTCTCGTAGCCTCAGCCGACATCGTGGTCGACGCCGCGGACAGTTTCGCGGTCACATACGTTGTCAGCGACGAGTGCCTCAAGGTTGGTAAGCCGCTCATCAGCTCCTCCGTCCTGGGCCTGTCGGGTTACGTCGGGGCATTCTGCGGCGGCGCACCAAGCTACCGGGCTGTATTTCCCGACATGCCCCGCCAAGCGGGCTCCTGCGCTACAGCCGGTGTGCTGGGCACAGCGGTCGGAGTCATGGGCACGCTACAGGCTCACATGGTCTTGTCGCTGCTGCTGGGCCTGGAACCCAAAGTCCTCGGCCAACTCGTCACCATCGACTTCAAAGCCTTCCGCTTCGGCGGCTTCTCCTTCTCCGGCGCCCGTGAGCCCACCGGGGCAACCGTACCCTTCATCGCAGTCGACCAGCTCGAAAGCGCCGACGTCGTCATCGACCTGCGAAGCCTGACAGAAGCACCCATCTCTCCTATCACCTCAGCACTCCGCATCGAAGTTGACGGCGTCGAAGGCGAAGCCGGGGCAACCTTACCAACCGCGCCGCGCATCGTCCTCTGCTGCCGCACCGGCGTACGCGCGTGGCGCGCCGCTCGCGCACTGCAGAAGCGCGGGCACGCTAACCTGGCGTTGATCGCATTCGGCGAATGACTTTCGGGGTCGCGACGTAGCCGTGGGCGACGTTCCCCAAAGCAGACCGGAGCGAGGAACAGCGCGACCTGCCGTGCTCGTGATCGCCGCGACGGATTCGAGCGGCGGCGCCGGGCTGACGCGCGATGTGCGCACGCTGACTGACTTCTGCGTTGATGCGCTTTGCGTTGTGACCGCGGTTACCGCGCAGTCCGACACGCGCGTGGCCGCTGTCCACCACGTTCCGCCGGACGTCATTCGCGCGCAGATATCCGCCGCGTTCGAAACGCGCCGGGTTGGCGCGATCAAGATAGGGATGTTGGGTACCCGCGCGAC
>DAITMW010000012.1:24753-40197 GCA_036834945.1 Steroidobacteraceae bacterium | reverse complement strand
TCGAAACGCGCCGGGTTGGCGCGATCAAGATAGGGATGTTGGGTACCCGCGCGACAGTAGACGTCGTGGCGGAGTGCTTGGCTACTGCCCAGGGAGATGAGGCGTCAGTGCGAGGCGACATGACGTCGACCCGAGCTCCGACCGCGCACATGCCTATCGTCCTCGATCCGGTGTTGGTGTCGTCATCGGGAGGCATACTCCTCGACGCGGCTGGACGCGCTTCGCTGCTGGAACATCTGCTCCCCCTGACAACGCTGATCACACCAAACGTGCCGGAAGTAGGGGCACTGCTGGGTGAGCCAGCAGCCGCCGACGAACCCGAATTGATTCGACAGGGCCGCCGCCTACTGGAGTACGGCACCCGGGCGGTCCTACTCAAGGGCGGCCATGCAACAGGAGAGGAGGCCGTCGACCTGCTCGTGACAGCGGCTAATGACGTCGAGCGAATCAACTCGAAGCGTGTAACAGGCTCGAGCCGAGGCACAGGATGCGCGCTGGCATCCGGCATCGCAGCAGGCCTGGCCTCAGGCCAATCGCTCGCGGCAGCCTGCAAAAATGCAAAGCACTATGTCCTCGAGCGGCTACTCATGCCAGGGCGGCACGAAAGCGAAGGGAACGCCCCTGACTCCGCATCGTCACACGACCAGTGCTAGACTGCCGCCCCGTGAAGAGACGAACACTCTTAGCCGCCGCCGTCGTAACAGCCCTCACCCAGGCGCCACTGGTAGCCCCAGCGCAGGCGCAGACGCCCGCGGACATCCCACCGATCCTGAAGCCCCCCGCCAGCGAAAAGCTGATCCTCCAGGTCCACGCCACCGGCTGGCAGATCTACACCTGCGGCGCCGACACTGACGGCAAGCCCAAGTGGACTCTCAAGGCCCCCGACGCCGACCTGCTGGATCCCAAGGGCAAAGTCATCGGCCACCACTCCGCCGGTCCCCTGTGGAAACACAAAGACGGCAGCGAAGTGACCGGCAAAGCGGCCGCCCACACCGACTCCCCGGATGCGAAATCCATCCCCTGGCTACTCCTGACCGCGGTCGATCACTCCGGCAAGGGCAAGTTCGCCACCGTCAGCAGCATCCAACGGCTGCACACCATGGGTGGTCAGCCGCCAGCCGCGGCCGAGTGCGACGCCTCCAAGACCAACAGCGAGGCGCGCAGCAGCTACACGGCCGACTATTACTTCTACGCGCCTGCCCAAGACAGGTAAGACCCCCAGTCTATGGATGATCTGAAGCGCATCGCCCGCCGCGCGATGCTGGACCGAGGCTTGCTTCCGGATTTCGCCCCGGAAGCCGTGGAGCAGGCGAATTCAATCAAGACGCCGGCGACTCTCACGGGACCCGCGGTCCGCGATCTGCGCAAGCTACTGTGGGCCTCGATCGACAACGACGACTCACAGGATCTGGACCAACTCTCCGTCGCCATGCCGCTCGCCGACGGCGTGGTAAAGATCCTCGTCGCCATCGCGGATGTCGATGCGCTCGTGAAGATCGGCACTCCGGTCGATGAGCATGCGAGGACCAACACGACGTCCGTGTACACCGCCGCGCAGATCTTCCCCATGCTTCCCGAGAAGCTCTCGACCGACCTGACCTCACTGGCGAACGGCCAGGATCGGGTCAGCATCGTGATCGAGATGACGATCGACAGCAGCGGGGTGATCACCGGCTCGGACATCTACAGCGCCCTGGTGCACAACTACGCGAAGCTCGCTTACAACGGCGTCGCGGCCTGGCTGGACGGCACCGGACCGATACCCGCTCCGATAGCCGCCGTGCAAGGGATGGAGCAACAGATCCGCATCCAGGACAAGGTCGCTCAGACTCTCAAGCGGGTGCGTCGTGCGCGCGGCGCGCTGACCTTGGAGACGATCGAGGCGCGCGCGGTGTTCGAGCGTGGCATGTTGAATGATCTGCGCCCCGATGAGCACAACCGCGCCAAAGACCTCATCGAGGATTTCATGGTGGCCGCGAACGGGGTAGTCGCCAGGTTCCTGGAGAGCAAGGGCTATCCGTCCTTGCGCCGGATTCTACGCACACCTGAACGTTGGAATCGCATCGTCGCGTTGGCCTTGGAAATCAGCGAGAAGCTTCCCGAAACACCCGACGCCATCGCCCTCAATGCCTTCCTGACGAAGCGGCGTCAGGCGGACCCGGAAGGATTTCCGGACCTCTCACTGAGCGTGGTCAAGTTGCTAGGCCGGGGTGAGTACGCGCTCAAACAGGCCGGCAAGGACGCGCCGGGGCACTTCGGTCTGGCAGTGAGCGACTACACTCACTCCACCGCGCCAAACCGTCGCTTCCCCGATCTCATCACGCACAGGTTGCTCAAAGCGGCCCTCGAGGGCGCTAAGCTCCCCTACACGATAGAGCAATTGACGGTGCTCGCCGGTCATTGCACCGAACAGCAGGTCAACGCCGACAAAGTCGAGCGCCGGGTGCGCAAGTCGGCGGCAGCATTTTTGCTGGCACCGAAGGTGGGTCAGCATTTCGAGGGCATCGTGACCGGCGCATCCGACAAGGGCACCTGGGTGCGGATCGCGGAACCTGTAGCGGAAGGGCGTGTCATCAGAGGATTCGAGGGACTCGATGTCGGCGACCGGGTCCGGGTTGAGCTCCTACATACCGATCCCGCGCGGGGTTTCATCGATTTCGCATGCTCGAAGTCAGCGCGGTGACAGAGCGGTTATAAGCCCTTGTGGATAGCGGTGCAGGCCGCATCTACAGGGAGTCATCCTTAGCTTCAGATTGAGGCTTTTCAGACATGGCAATGTTCAAGCGGATAGCAGCCCCCTTGGTCCTGGTGACGGCGCTGGCCTGTGCCGGTCCGGTGCTCGCCGCCGATCCGACCGTCGACCAGGTTTATCAGGCGGTCAAAGCAGGTCATCTCGACGAGGCGCAGCAGCTCATGAACCAGGTGCTGCGTGATCACCCCAATAGCGCGAAGGCGCATTACGTGGAGGCCGAGGTCGCTGCCCGGGCAGCTAATTTCCCCAGGGCCCGCGAAGAGCTGGCCAAGGCTCAGCAGCTCGACCCGAGCGGCTCGTTTGCCAAGCCCGAGTCGTTGGCAGCGCTGCAGCGACAGCTGGCAAGCGGCCGTTCCAGCCCTCCGGTCTATCGCAGCTACCCCCGCGCGGCTGAAGCGCATCGCTCCGGCTTTGGTGCGTGGCCCGTGATCCTTCTCATTGTCGCGGGCGTGGTCATCGTCTGGGCGTTGATGAGCCGGCGCCGTCCGCAGCAGTACTACGGAGGCTATCCGACGGGCGCGCCGCCGAACGGACCCGTAGGTGGCGGCTATGGTAATCCTCCGGGATACGGTCCGGCTGGCTACGGTCCCCCGATGGGCGGCGGCTTGGGCTCGGGCATCGTCGGTGGACTGGCAAGCGGCCTGGCGATTGGCGCGGGTGTCGCGGCGGGCGAGGAACTGGTCCATCACTGGATTGACAAGGACGGCAATCGGGTCGAGGGCCCTCCACCTCCGGGATACGTACCCCCGCCAGATGACAACGCCAATATGGGCGGCAACGACTTCGGCGTCTCAGACAATAGCGGGTGGGACGACGGTGGCTCGTTCGGTGGCGGTGATAGCGGCGGTGGCGGTGGCGGGGACGACTGGACCTGACCGCACGCAGCGGCTCCCGGCAATCGCTGCGCAAGCACTCGAGGCGCGTCTCGAAAGAGGCGCGCCTCATTCACATAAGTCCCTGTTTGGAATGGCGTTATAGGACGTTAACGCCACCGCCAGCCGCAAACCCGAGCGTGCTAAAGTCGCGCTCATGCTGGATCCAGAGCAACTTGCCGCGCGCGCCGACCGCATCCGGGCCAGCGGCCTGTTGGGACGAACCGGCCAGCTCAGTCGCCTCTTCGACTACCTCGTCGAATGCTCCGTGTTGGGGAAGTCCCCCAAGGAGATCGACATCGCCGTCGAGGCTCTCGGCCGGGGAGCCGAGTTCGACGTCACCCAGGACGCGGTAGTTCGGGTCTACGTCCACAAGCTCCGACGCCGGCTCGACGAGTTCTACGCGGGTCCGGGGAGCGGCGACTCGCAGCGAATCGTCATTGCCCGCGGCGAATACCGCCTCTCGCTCGAGCCGAACGAAGCTTCCACGGCGAAGGAGTCCGACGTTCCGCCGCCGATCCCGAGCGTGGAGCGACCTCCTTCAACGAAGCGAAAGTGGCTTATCGGGGCGCTCGCTGCCTCCCTCCTGATCAACATAGTGCTGCTCAGTGTCGGACACTTCTGGCGCGCGCCGGTGGATGCCGAGGTGGCGCGCGTCCGCACCAACCCCATCTGGTCGAAGGTTCTGTCCGATGACCTACCGATCGTCGTCGTGGTCGGGGACTACTACATTTTCGGCGAGACCGACGAGTCGATGAACGTGACGCGCATGATCCGCGAGTTCGCGATCAACTCCCATCGAGAGCTCGAGGAGTATGCGCAGAACCACCCCGAAGTGGCCGACAAGTACATGGATCTCGGCCTGACGTATCTACCCACCTCCGTGGCGCCCGCCATGCGCGAGCTGATGCCGATCCTGGACGCCGCGGGGAAGAGAGTGCGTGTCGTGTTGGCGTCGGAAATGACTCCGGACCTGCTCACACGAGCCGATATCGTCTATGTCGGATACCTCAGCGGGCTGGGCATGCTGCGCCGGGTGGTCTTCGCGGGATCGCAGTTCGCCATCGGTGACACTTACGACGAGCTGATTGATCGCAAGAACGGCCATCACTACATCAGCCAGAGCAGCAGCCTCTGGCGCGGTGATCCCAGCTACCGCGACTACGGCTACTTTTCCACGTTCGCCGGATCCAACGGCAATCGGGTCATCGTCATTGCCGGCACACGTGACGTGGCGCTGGAGAACACCGCGGAGGCGGTCGCGCGTTCTGACTCGATGGATCGCCTCACGAAGCAGGCGGGCAACCACCTGGACTTCGAAGCCCTGTACGAGGTCTACGGCATGGAGGGGACCAACGTGGACAGCAAGCTGCTGTCCACGGTGCCCCTCAACACTGCCGCCATCTGGCGGAACTGATCCGGGCCTTACGGGTGGGTCTTGTTGATGAAGGAAGCCACGTTGTCGTGCAGGGCCTTTAGGTCAGGCTCGTGCGCGTAAACCATGTGACCCGAGGTGTAGAAATGCATCTCGGTATTCTTCATCAGTGACGGCTGCATCGGCAGCTGCTCCAACTCCCATTGCGCCGCGAAGAACGGCGTGGCCAGGTCGTAGTAGCCGCCGTTCAACTGCACCTTCAGGTTGGGATTCTGTTTCATGGCCGCCGCCAGGTCGGGCATGACGTTCATGCTTTGCGGCACCTTCAGCGTCGCGCCCGGCGGCTGATGCAGGTAATCCCACTGTCTCTCGATGTCGGCCTCGGCCTTGTAGATCTTGTGCTCACCGAACTTGAGCGTCCTGCGCACGTAGTCGTTGAAAGCCGAGACGTACGCCGAGGAGATCGCCGACGATTGAGGATCGTATTCGGCTTCCTTGCTCATGGGATCGAGGGTGGGACCGGAAAAGCGGGTATCGAGACGTCCCGTGGTCACCTCGGCTCCTTGCAGGGCCTTCTCGAACTCGCCCCCATTCACACGCAAGTTGGCCTGCTCGATGTACTGCGTTGGCAAGCCGGTGTAGTCGTGCAACTTCGTGGCAATCGCCGTTTTGCGCTCGGCGGACAGCTTGTTGCCCTCCATGAGGGCTCGCCAGTAGTCTCCCAGCGCAAACTGCTCGACCTCAGTCAGGAACGCTTCGAGTGAGGCCGGCTGATTGGGCAGTTTGTGGTGATACCAGGCGGTCGCCGCATACGTCGGCAGGGCGAGCACGTACGGTTGATCGACGCCAGGATTGTATTGGGGCGCATCGACGCTGTCGTCATAGGCCAGAAAGGCCGACAGCAGAATGACACCATTCAGGTCGAGAGACTTCTCGTTCTCGAGGATGTATGAGACCACGGACGCGCGCGTCGTGCCGTAGCTCTCACCGAACAGATACTTCGGCGAATTCCAACGGCCGTGCCGGGAGAGGAACTCCACGATGAAGTTCGCGAAGGCATGGCCGTCCTCGTCCACGCCATAAAAGGCCTTTTCCTTGTCGGTGCCGCGCAGGTGGCTGAATCCCGTACCGGGTGCATCCACAAACACGAGATCGCTGGCATCCAGCAGGCTGTAGTCGTTGTCGACCAGCTTGTACGGAGCGGCGGGACTGTGGGAGTCGTCGCTCGTCAACACACGCTTGGGGCCGAACGCGCCCATGTGGAGCCATACGGAGGAGGAGCCTGGACCCCCGTTGAACAGGAAGGTGATCGGCCGTTGTGAATTCTCGTGATCGCCCTGGAAATAGGCGACATAAGACATGGTGGCTTCCGGCAACTGCTGGTGTGCGGAATCGCCGTGGTCGCCCGGGGGCGGCGGATCATCGTCGAGCGGGTCTTTCTGATGGATGACCAGCACCCCGGCCTCGGCCTGGTAGACGACCTTGCGGCCACCCACGGTGATGGCCCCCTGTGTGGTCTGACTTTCATCAGAAAGGTGGCGGGGAGAGAGCGACTCCTTGTCTTCGGCGGCGGTATCGGACTTGGCACTCTCGTGCTCGGATTCCTTGTCTTTGGCCTGCGCCAGCGCGGAACCGCCGAGCAGCACGGCGCTCAGCGCCAGGGCAACGGGCAGATGACGGCGAATCATAGGTGAAGCGGCCCTTCCGGGAAGTGAAAGGGCGGCATTATAGGAGGGGACGTCGCGGACGATCAGGGTTTTCAGGCGCGCGCGTGGCGCGCGACAAGCCGCTGCTTCTACGCGACGAGCTGATCCCGGCGACGCAGGTGCCGGCCGACTAGCAACACCGCTCCCAACGCCAGCAGCGTTCCCGTATCGATGGCGCCACCGCCATGACCACCGGAGCTGCTGCCGGCCGCATTCACGGTCAGCGTCGCCGAGCTGCTCACAGCTCCATTGGCTCCCGTGCATGTCAGCGTGTAGGTATTCGTGCCCGCCGCACTCGGTGTGACGGTTTGAGTCCCGCTGCTCGCTTGCGAGCCGGACCAGCTACCTGATGCCGTGCAGCCGTTCGCGTTGATCGCGGTCCAGGTCAATGTGGCTGAGCTCCCTACCGTAAGGGAAGTCGGGTTGACGGCAATGGTCGGTGCCGCCGCGGGGAGTTGGGAGAACGCGGCATTGACGTCCAGGAAACCGTGCCCGTCGTCGTAGTCGTAACCGGCGGCGCTCGTGGCACGGGCGCTCATGGGTAATGCGGCGTTCTGGAATGCTGCGATGATCTGGGTGTTGGTCAGTGCCGGGTTGGCTTGCAACATCAACGCCGCTGCCGCGGCGGCATGGGGCGCGGCGGCGGAAGTGCCAAAGAAATTCGGGAAGGACGCGTTGTTCTGGCAGCCCGCGATGCTGGTGTTGACCTGATCACCCGACTGGACCAGGGTTGCTCCCAGGACCGTGTTGTTGATTCCGTCGGGAGATACGAAGTCGGGCTTCTGGCGAGCCTGCGGGGTGGCGAGCCGCGCGCCGGTCGTATCGAACAGGATCGGGTCGCCACCTTCGGAGGAGAAGCTCTCGAGCTGCGCTACCGAGCTTCCGCACCGGGGCGTGTCGAAATAGAACGCCGCGCCCACCGAGGCCGCGGTGGCCGCCATGGCATGACCTTGGATCGTAGGGCCACCGGGGGCGAACGTGGAGTTGATGGTCGCCGGCGCGCCGTTGCCCGAGAGAAGGAATTTGATTCTGCCGGGGACCGTCGTGCCGTTCACCAGCCCGATGGTGAGGGAGACCGTTGCCGCCGGTGTGCTGCTCGTGGCATTGGCGGGATTGCCGAGGATCAGCATCTGCACCGGATCGTTGTGGAGCGTGCTGCCGCCGCTACAGGTCACCTGGTTCGGGTAGGAGTTGTTGTCCGTCACCAGGACCGTGCCGGCGCCGGTGAGGCACATGTCGATCGAGCTCGTGGCACCGCCGCTGTTGGGTGAGCCAGTGACGTAAGGCTGATCCCAGCCGACGATGAGATAGATGAATTCACCCGGATAGAACGAGGGAATGCTCAGCGAAAGTGCCGTAGTGGTGGTTGCGCCGCTCGGATCGAAGTTCAACAGCTTTTCGTTCGCCTGCGAGCCGGTGCCGGCGACCGTGAAGGCGGGTGTTGTGTTCTGGTACGACGTGGTGCCGTCATTGCCGGCCGAGGTGAAATACACGACGCCCTTGGCAGCGACCGCGTTGATCGCCTGCGCGAGCAGGCCGTCCTGGAAGAACGGCTCATCCGGATAGCCGACATCGTCGTCAATGACCTTCGCACCGGCGTTGGCGAGCTTGCCGATTCCGTTGGCAAAATCGGCCTCGCTGTTGACTGCGGTGTAGAAAGCGAGGCTCGCGCCGGGTGCGATCGCGTGAATGATCTGCAGGATGGCGCGCCCTTCGTCGGCGAAGGGTGGCTGGTAGGGCTGCCCATAGTCCATGCAAGACGCCTCCGCCAGCACGTTGACGCCCGCCGGTAGTGCGCTCGTGGAAGCCGCCTGACCCGTCGACGGCTGCTGATCGTCGGAATACGTCGCCGTAAAACCGAATGGCGCATAGCCGTTGTAGCCTGATGCAGGCACACCACTGCCCGGTTTCTCATAGGTGGCCAGACAGTTGAAGCTGTCAGACAGGACGCCGACGGTCACTCCTGTACCGGTCAATGATGGATAGGTCGTACGGATCGTCGAGGTCTGCTGCACGAAGTCGCCTTGTGTCGCCACTACGCTCGAACGCCTGCGCGGCTTCGCGGCACGCATGGAATGTAGCTCCGCCAGCGCGCTTGCGTTGGCGATCTGCGTCACCGGCAGCCAGCCACCCACGTCGTTGGCGAAAACGGCCGCTTGCTGTAATCCGAGCCCCTCCAGTGCCGACTTCAGAGCCTGCGGATCGCCCGTGGTCACGGCGTCAATCGAGACGAGCGGTGTCGCGAGAGGCGTCGCGAGGAGAAACCGAGCAGCGGGATTCATCTGGTGCAAATCGCGCAGCGGGTGATCAGCGCTCACGGTTGCATAGCGCTGTGAGATCTGTGCGAGAGAGCCGTCGAGTTTCGCGGCTCGAGAGCCCGTAACGGCCTGTGGGATGCCAAAAACAGTCAGGCGGGGTACCACCGCGCCGGATGCGCCTCCCGCGGTGATGGGTGGAGGAAGTATCGCGGCGGAGGCCTCCAGCGCCCCAACCAACATCAGACCCGCACCCAGCCACCAGCGATTTCCGGTCATGCCAACTCTCCGCGTGTTGCAACGCGCCGCAACCATTTTGTCATCTTCCACTGGGGCCCAGCCTACGTCAACGTCGCGGGGCGGCGCCAACGGATTTCAAACGGAACTGTAACGCCTTGTAACGGATCGTCCATCGAGTGTCGAGCCCAGGCCGGGGTCCGCTCGGGGCATGAGACAGGCGCAGTTGCCCGATCCCGTCGACGAGTTGGTCAACTGGCAGGACACGGCCGTGGTCTGCGCACATGAAACCAACAAGGTGTCGAATGAATGATTACCGCTCCTGCCGTCGCCAACCCGCGACGCAGGCCCGAACCCATCATGCAATCGAAAACCAGCGGCGTTACACTCGAATGACGCTGCATCGCCGGCACAACGCGGAAGGACGTCATGGCCAGAGTTCCATTGAAGGGTAGTGAAAGGGATCTGTTGTCCGGCTCGCGGGCGTTGGGCCCGGCGGATCCGGCGGAACGGGTGCAGGTCAGTGTGCTGCTACGCCGACGCAGCAGCCAGGCTTTGCGGGATCGGGTGAGCAAACTCTCGCGAGGTGATCGCTCGAGCGGTCATCTTTCACGCGATGAGTTCGCACGTCAGTTCGGCGCGGATCCCGCGGACATCGCTGCGGTAAGGACTTTCGCCGCGAATCACGGACTGAGTGTCGTAGCGGAGCATCCCGAAAGACGCACGGTACTGCTGTCAGGCACCGTGGCTCAGTTGGAGGCCGCGTTTGGTGTCAAGTTGCAGCGCTGCCAGCACTCCTCCGGTACGTACCGAGGCCGGCAGGGCTCCATCCAGCTGCCAGCGGAGCTGGCCGGCATCGTCGAGGCGGTGCTGGGTCTCGACAATCGCCCCCAGGCACGCGCGCATTTCAGGATACGCGGCGCTCAGCCGGGTCAGACCCGCCGACCGCAGCAGGCGGCGCCGGTTGCCTTCACTCCGATACAACTGGCC
Source organism: Steroidobacteraceae bacterium (assembly GCA_036834945.1). Classification (GTDB taxonomy): domain Bacteria; phylum Pseudomonadota; class Gammaproteobacteria; order Steroidobacterales; family Steroidobacteraceae; genus 13-2-20CM-66-19. The sequence continues at coordinate 30,010 of DAITMW010000012.1, read as the reverse complement.
TCACTCTATGGATTTCCACAGGCGACCGGCCAGGGACAATGTGTCGGCATCATCGAGCTCGGCGGTGGCTTCACGCAGACGGACCTGCAAACCTACTTCAGCAACCTGGGCGTGACGTCCCCGAAGGTGATCGCTGTGCCCGTCGACGGGGGCGCGAATACTCCGACGGGCGATGCGAACGGCCCGGACGGGGAGGTGATGCTCGACGTCGAAGTCGTCGGTGCCATCGCTCCGCAGGCGAGCATTGCCGTCTACTTCGCCCCGAATACCGACGCTGGCTTTCTGGACGCGATCACGACCGCCATTCATGACACGACCAACAAGCCCTCCGTGATCTCCATAAGCTGGGGCAGTGCCGAATCCAACTGGACCAGTCAGTCGATGACCGCTATGGACGAGGCCTTTCAGGCCGCCGCGGCGCTGGGCGTGACGATCTGCGCTGCATCCGGAGATAGTGGCTCGAGCGATGGGGAAACCGACGGCTCGGATCATGTCGACTTTCCAGCATCGAGTCCTTATGCGCTGGCTTGCGGAGGCACGAGTCTGCGCGCGAGCCAGACCGGTATTACGAGTGAGGTGGTCTGGAACAATGGCTCGCAGGGCGGGGCTGGCGGTGGTGGCGTAAGCAGCTTTTTCGCATTGCCCGGCTACCAATCGGGTCTGCAAACGTCTGACGCTGACGGCGTCGCGACACCACTCGGCAAACGCGGTGTCCCGGACGTTTCCGGTGATGCCGATCCTGAGACCGGCTACAACGTGCGAATTGACGGAACCGACACGGTGATAGGGGGTACGAGTGCGGTCGCGCCTCTCTGGTCGGGTCTGCTGGCGCGGATCAACGAGCTCACTGGCAAACCTGTCGGGTACCTTCACGCGCGGCTTTATCAGAACGAGGCTGCTTTCCGCGATATCACGGAAGGCAACAACGGGGATTTCTCCGCTTCCGCGGGTTGGGATGCCTGCACCGGCCTGGGCAGCCCGGACGGCCAGAAGCTCGCGGACGTGTTCGAGGGATAGGTGCCTTTCGGGCACGATTGACTGCGCCACGGCTGACGAAAAGCTCGCCAGTCACTTCGTCCGGGCCGCGGGTCTGCCTCGAGCGGCGCCTCGCGGACCGTCGAGCTCGACCTACTGCAGGTAGTCGTTGCTGTAAGGCATACTTTGGCCATGAGAACAGATCACGCGGAATATGAATTCGCCGTGCTCGGCGCCGGCGCCATCGGCTCGATCATCGGTGCGCACCTGGCGCGGGCCGGCCATTCTGTGGCGATGTTGGCTCGGGGACGGCGAGCGGAGCAGCTCAGTGCGCACGGTCTGAAAATCACCGGTCTGTCGGAGTTCTCGGTGCCGGTAGAGACGTTGACCGACCCCGCGCGACTGAGGAGCGCCGGCACGCTGATCGTGGCGACAAAAACGCCCGGAACGGCGGAAGCGTTGGCTGCCCTCAAACATGTGAACGTCGGGGCGACTTTCTCCATCCAGAATGGCACCCTCAAGGATGAGTTGCTGGCCGAGGCGTTCGGCGAGCAGCGCGTGCTCGGCGCGCTGGCGGACACGAGTGGTGAGTTGTTGGGCAGTGGCGAGGTTGTTTTCACGCGCAACGTGAACATCATGCTCGGTGAGATTTCCGGACAAATGACCGAACGAGTGCAGCGGATCGCAAGCGCCATCGACGCCTCCGGCGTGCGCTCTACGGCCGTCTCCCGCATCCGAAGTCTGGAATGGTCGAAATTCACGGCGTGGATCGCCTTTGTTGCGATGTCCGTCACCACGCGTACGTTTACATGGCGCTACCTCACCGATCCCGCTTCGGCGCTGGTGGTGGTCCGGCTCGTGCGGGAGATGGGCCAGCTGGCGCGCGCTTTGAAAGTCGACCTGACTGACGAGTCGGTTCTCCCCGTCGCGACAATCTGCTTAAGCAATGATGCGGATGCCGTCGCTGCTGTACTGAAGGTGGGGCGTGAATACCAGTCACGGGCGCCAGGACACCGGATGTCATCCTTGCAGGATCTCGAGGCCAAGCGACCGCTGGAGGTGCACGAAACCCTGGGCTATGCCTTACGCAAAGGCGCTCAGCTCGCGGTCCCGATGCCGCTCGTCGATGCCTTTTACCAGGTGGTCGCGGCCATCGATCGCATGAGGTGACGCTCGTTTTCCTCACGCCGCACTCACACGGCGGGGATTAATCTGCCTGCAATCGATCCCGATTCTGGCCAGACCTCCATGAGCAATATTCCCGTCGCATTTCTGGTGCTGGGAGCATTCTTTTCGCTGTACTTCGTCGCGGCCCTGTGGCGTTCACGTCCGCTGCACCGACACGGTCCTGAGAGTCGCCGCAGTCAGAAATCCTGACACCCTTTGACGACGATGAGCACGCGTGCGCCCGGCCACCCGGGAGCGTGGTCGCACTACCTGGTCGCGCTTTCCATCACCGCGATCTGCACCGGGATCGCGTTCCCGGTGTACCCGTACTTCGATCCCGTCAACATCGTCATGGTGTATCTGCTGGGCGCAACCCTTTCCGGGTTGCTGCTCGGCCGCGGTCCCTCGGCGATGAACGCGGTCGCCAGTACGGCGGCGTTCGACTTTTTCTTCGTCCCACCGCGGTTCAGCTTCTATGTCGCCGAGACCCAGTACCTGTTCACCATGGGTGTGATGTTGGGAGTCGCGCTGGTGATCTCCAACCTGATGGTCAACTTGCGCTTGCGCACGGAGTTGCTGGCGGAACGCGAACGGCGGACCGAGACCCTGTACGCGATGAGTCGTGACCTGGCGGCTGCGGCCGATGCCTCTGACATCACTACCGTTGCGGTTCGTCACGTGGGCGCAGCCCTGGGAGCAGCGGCGGCTGTATTGCTTCCGAACAGGGACGGCCGTTTGTTCGTTGGGGGCAATGCCAGCGTCACGGTGCCCGACTTCGATCCTGGCACGGCCCAATGGGTATTCGTCAATTGCCGGCGCCCCGAAAGGAGCACGGCGGCCCCTTCGTTGCTCTACCTGCCGTTGCTGGGGAGCAGTGAGCCCCGCGGCGTCCTCGTTGTAGCAGAGCACGACGGCACGCCTGAGCTACCCGACAAAGATGCCCTGCTGGAGGCCCTTACGGGTCAGATCGCTTTGGCGCTGGAGCGGGCCCGCCTGGCGGAGCTCGCCGCGGCGGCACACGCTGCGGCCGAGCGAACCGCTCTGCGTAACACGCTCCTTGCATCCATCTCACATGACCTGCGTGGCCCGTTGGCAGCCATCGCGGGGGCGGGGAGTCTCGTGGCCCAGAACAGCGGCTCGTTGGACCGGCGGCGGCGCCAGAGTCTGGGCATCCTCATTGAAGAGAAAGCGCGCGACATGTCGGGATTGTTGATGAACGTACTGGAGCTGATGCGTCTCGAAACGACCGCCGGACCACCCCGAGCGGACTGGCAGTCGCTGGAGGACCTGGTCGGGATCGCGGTCCGCAACAACCAGCACCGCCTGAGCCGGTGGAGCTTCGTGAGCCGGGTTCCGGCGGACTTTCCGCTGCTGCGAGTCGATGCGCAGCTCATCGTGCAGCTGCTTTCCAACCTGCTGGAGAACGCGACGAAATACACGCCTCCCGGGACCTCGATCGAGTTGCGGGCCTGGCTGAAGGGCGACCATGCGGTCATCGTCCTCGAGGATGACGGACCGGGATTCGGGGACCGCGACCCGGAGATCCTGTTCGAGAAATTCGAGCGTGGCCGCCTGGAGGGACCCGTCAGTGGTGTAGGACTCGGCCTGGCGATCTGTCGCGCCGTCGCAAGGCTCCATGGCGGCGATATTCATGCGAAGAATGGCGTGCTGGGCGGGGCTCGTTTCGAAGTGATCCTGCCGGTCGATGCCGCGCAGCAGTCTGCGGGAAGAGCGGCATGACACGGGCGATGTACCGTGTGTTGATCGTTGAAGACGATCCTGCCATCCGCAAGGTCCTCGCCCTCCTGTTCGAAACCAACGGTTTCCGCATCGTCGCCGCCGATGGCTGCGATCTCGCCATCCAGCAGGCGCGCACTCACAGGCCCGACGTCTGTATCGTCGACCTGGGATTGCCCGATGGCGATGGTATGCAGTTCATCCGCAACGTCCGTACCTGGTCACCCGTTGCAATCATAGTGCTGACGGCGCGCGTCGCGGAGCTTCAGCGGCTCTCGGCATTCGAGGCAGGGGCGGACGACTACGTCATCAAACCCTTCAGCAGCCCCGAGTTGCTGGCGCGGGTGCGCGCGATCATGAGGCGCATTACGCGCAACAACCAGCCGGAGTCGGTCCTGAAGCTCGGCAGAGCGGTGATCGATCTGGGTAACCGGAAAACATGGGGTCCCCATGGGGACGAAGTGCGACTGACTCCGTTGGAGCATCGCATCATGGAATGCCTCGCCCGCCATGCTGACAGCGTGGTGACCCATACGGAAGTTCTCAAGGAGGTCTGGGGGCCGCACCAGGCGGATGTGCGCTCCCTGCGCGTCTACGTGGCGAGCCTGCGAACCAAGCTGGAGGTCAATCCAGCTCATCCGAAGCACATCATTACCGAGCCGGGTGTCGGCTATCGGCTGGTCACCGAGGCGGCCGAGGACTCCGTGTCCGCCATGGTACCCTCGGCCGGCTGACGTGACTCGACCCGCGACGGCATTTTTTGATGCCGCCGTGTCTATCTCCGCGGTCCCTGTTGGACCAACATATCCCTACCGCGCCGCTCACGCGCGCATTTCATTTTCGACCCCGGAGAGTCGCGTCATGTCAGCGAAAGTTCTGTTTGTGTTGATGGCGGCCCTTGCGGCAACGGGCGCGCACGCTGTCACTGCGTGCGACGCAGCTTCGTCATCACAGTATCGCGATTGTGTGCGGATGGTCGATTCGCTGCGACTCGACAAAGCAGGGCAGGCACGCGTGTTCGCGGCCGACGGCTCCGAATTCACGGCGGCACAGGCGTTGTGGATGAAAGGTCAGCTAGGCGCGGTCGCGCGACTGTGTGCCAAAGGGACCCCGGACAGCCAGGCGGAGGCCGCCCGGATATTGGCGGAGGTCGGCACGCTCCTGAAATCGCACCAGAGGAGCTGACGCTCGATGGCCGCAGTGGCGGGCTTCGACAACACGGGTCTCACGCACAAAGCAGCGGGTTGGCGCTGGCCCGCTGAAAACCAGCCTCGCCCATGAGGAGATCGAGCGCCAGACTACCCAGGTCGTCCGCGAGCGGGTCGACGTCGATGTCCTGTTCCTGGTAGCAGATCTTGCGGTAGGTGCGACAAGCGTC
>DAITMW010000012.1:14272-24653 GCA_036834945.1 Steroidobacteraceae bacterium | reverse complement strand
GCCATGATGAAGGGCGCGGCCTGCGGGTCGACTCCGTGCGTCTCCCCTGTCAGGAGCAGATCAGCCTGCTCATCCAACACCGAGCGTTCCGTCTGCTGGATCCAACGGCATACCGCCGCTACCGGATCTGAAGATCGGGCTGTGGAGCGGATCGCCGCGGCCAGCCCCGTCAACGCATCGAGCCATTGCCCATCCCTGCTCCACTCAGTCGCCGGTAGTAGCGGCGTGCCCTCGAAGACTCCGCGCTCGCGAAAAGGGGCCAGGTCGAGCCGCTCCAGGGCTGCCTGCTGGGCGTCAGCGACCGCCGCCATCAGACGCAGATAATCGCCGACGGCATGGCCTACGCTCAGAGAGCGAAGGCGTCCCGCGCGGCTGGAAAAGAGAGCACTGGGTTTCGGCAGGCGGATGCGCGGGACAGCGCCGGCCTCGATCTGAGCGGAGTCGGAAACTCGCCGCATGCGCCATTATCCCGCGAAACGGGACCGGGTCGGCGCTATTGCAACCGCAGCAGGCAAAAACCCAATGGCGGCAAGGCGTTGCCACCCCTGAGACGCACTGCACAAATACAACGGGTTGCGTTTGAGCTGGCGACTTTCGTACCGATACCTAAGTCGTGGGTGCAGCACTTGCAACATATTAAACAGCGCCGGAAATCCGGCGCGTCCATAAAGCCGAATCGGGGTCGACATGCTCGAGAATAGTGTGAATGCCATCAGCCTGAGCGAAGCAAGCAACTCACCCGCGGGAAGCGCGGCCGGCGCGGGCGGTCATCGCAAACCCAAAGTCATTCACGACTCACGCGGCAACGCTGCGTGGGACTGGGGTCTCGCCACCGGCGTGTTCGCGTGCATCAAGTCCGCCGAGCTGCTCAGCATGCTCGAGAATCCGACGCTCGCGTTGGAAGGCGAGTGCGGACTGGGTGCGGGCGATTGGGCCGGAGATCCGTACAACCGCCGCTGAGCAACGCACTCAAACCAACATTGCACCTGTCTGAAGCAGGCGACAGGCCGGCCTCGCCGGCGACCTGGAGCTCGGCCTCGGGTAAATTTTGGCGTTGAGGTGGTGCTGCCGGTCCAGTAAGCTCCCCCGGGAATCGAGTTGAAAACAACACGACGATTGCGGGCGCGATAACAACATCCTGCGCGCACGGAACGTTGCGAAGGGAGCGAGGGATGCGGTTACGAGGTTACGGTTTCGCGACGGCACTGTTGTTCGTGTCCGTCGCGGCGCGGGCTGCCCAGCCCGGTTTCGACAGTGTGGAGATCGGATCATTGGCCGGCCCACAAGGCAACGTGAGCGCCGCCGGGATCAACGACGACGGCGACATCGTCGGCACGTCGCAGTACCCACCCGGCAGCAGCAACGCTTCCGGTCCATTCGTCTACTACCATTCCAACGGCGAGGAGCTTGCCCTGAACGGCTTCGCGGTCGGCGGCATCAACGATGTCGACCGGATCGCCGGCGAAGCCGTCGACCTGTCCACCGGGCCACAGGCCGTCGTGTGGTCCAGGGATGGCGGTGTCCAGATCCTGCCGTCCACCGCGTTCGCCATGGCTACCGCCATCAGCAATGACGGCGATGTCGCCGGCAACGTCGACAACGGCCATGCGGACAACGCCGCCGTCGTGTGGAGCCCGCGGCCGTCGTGGCACATGACCGGGCTCGGTACGCTTTGGGCGGACCCGATGCTGCCTGACTACGCTACGAGCACTGCCGCCGGCATCAATGGCATGAGTCACATCACGGGCTCATCCACCGCCGGTCAGGGTACCGATCCCAACAGTGCGGTCTTCTTCGGCGTGCATGCTTTCTTGTACCGGTCCGGAAAGATGACGGACCTGGGTGCGCTGGCGCTCTCGGGCAACGGATCGGATGACAGCGAAGGCACCGCCATCAACAACTTCGATCAGGTGGTGGGCGTGTCCACCACGGCCATCCCGGCGGTGGACAGTCAGGGCCACGCCTGCCCGAGCTGCGGCGTGGCCAGTCATGCCTTCCTCTGGAGCCAGGGCAGCATGAAGGATCTGGGCAACCTGGCCGGTATACCCGGCTGGGAGAGCAAGGCCGACAGTATCAATGACAGCGGCGAGATCGTCGGCTGGTCGGATGCCAACGTGAACGGCACGGCTACTCACCGGGCATTCCTCTACACCGGGGGCCAGCTGTTGAACCTGCAGTTCTATGTCGCGGGCCTCGATCCGAACGTGCGGCTCACGGAAGCGGTCGGGATCAACTGCGACGGTTGGATCGTGGCGAATGGTTACAACACGACCTCACCGGATGTGGCCCGGGTCTACCTGCTCATTCCCCGTGCACTGCCGCGACCGAGCTGCGTGTTGGCCCACCTCTGAGGGGTAGGTCAGTCTTCGTACGGCTTGCGCTCGGGTCCGGGCCGCTTGGCGAGCTTGCGCTGCAGTGAGCGGCGGTGCATACCCAGGAGGCGAGCGGCCGCGGACACATTGCCGTTGGTTTCCGCCAGCGCCTGGTGGATGTGCTCCCATTCGAGCCGGCTGAGGGGTGTCATGGTCTGCGGCTCGGGCGCGATTTCCGAGGTGGACGCGAGCGTCCGTAGAATCGTGTCCACGGTCGTGGGCTTCAGAAGATAGTCGTTCGCCCCCCGCTTGATGGCCTCCACGGCCGTGGCGACGCTGGCATAGCCGGTCATCAGGACGATGCGCATCTGCGGATGCGCCAGGCGCAAGGGTTTGATGAGATCCAGCCCGGACTCCGTCGCCAGACGCAGATCGATCAAAGCAAAGCCCAGGGGCTGCTCGCCGGCCACTCGTTGCGCGTCGGTCGCAGTCGTGGCCGTGATGGACTGAACACCGCGCTTCAACAGTGAGCGCTGCAACGTCTGCAGGTAGAGCGAATCGTCGTCTACGAGTAGACCCGTGCCGGGTGAGCTCACGGCGGTCATGCCGAGACCGCCGGCAGGCTGAACTCCACGCGCACACCGCGCCCATCAGTGGCTTGCATGGAGAGTGCTCCACCGAGACGCTCCACCGTCGCATGCGAAAGCGCGAGTCCGATTCCCAGGCCGTCCGGCTTGCTCGTGCGGAACAGGGCTGAAGGCAGCGGCGGCTGCGCTTGGTCAAAGCCAACACCATAATCTCGGATTTCGCCGTGCAAGCCCTGCTCATCCGAGCGCAGATGAAGATCCACGCGTGCTATCCCAGCCTCCTCACCTGCGTCCGCGGCGTTGTTCAACAACGCTTGCAACAAGTGGCCCACCGCCGGATCGACCGTTTCGAACCCCGCGATCGAGCCGGTGCGATGCAGCTCGACCGTGGGCCGCACCAATTGCCATTGTTGGATCACCAGGTCGAGGTTAACCCGCTGCGGAGGGCCGCTGCGACCGTCCGACTTCGCCGGAGCCGCCAACTGCCGTACGCGATCGCGGCAGATTTCCAGGAGGGATCTCATGGTCGTGAATTCTTCCCTCTCGGCCGGTGAGGTGGCCTCGTGGACGCGGTCATCAACCATGAGCATGAGAGTGCCCAACGGCGTATTCAATTCGTGCGCGACGGACGCGGCATGCGTCGCAAGGGCCACGATCCCTTCGTTGCGGGCGAATTGCTCCCGGAGCTGCGCCACCTCGCGCTCACTTCTGCGCCAGGCGGCCGTCATGCGCGTGAAAAAGAATACGATGACAGCGGCGGAAACGACGAAGTTCGCCAGCATCCCGAGTTTGTGCAACCCGAACGTGCCACCGAGCATTCCGGCAACCGGGGGCAGTTCCCGTCCGAAGAGGGTCGACGCAAAGTAACCGGCGCCGGAGGTGACCGCGGCCAGCCCCATCAACTTTGGCGGCAAGGCGAGGATGGCGACGGCAATCGGGATGAGGAACAGGGAGGCGAACGGATTCTCCATGCCACCGCTCATGGCAATCATCCAGGTCAGCGCGGCGCTATCGACGATGATGTGGAGGCAGACTTCCGCATCCGATGCGGTGTCCGCGGCCGCCCTGTGCACCCGGGCGGTAGCGTAGGCATTGAACAAGGCGAGGGCGGCGATCCCGGCCCAGAGAGGAGGAGTGTGGAGCGGGATGTGCATACCGCTGACCACCAATATGACGGTCAGTGCCTGGCCGAGGACCGCCAGCCAGCGCAGGTTGCACAGGAGTCGCAGGAACGACAGTGAGGCGCGACGGGTCATGACGCCATCATAGCAGTCCTATGGCGTCTATAAAAATGCTATAAATCAACGAGATAAGAATGAATTGATGCAAATCACTCGAAGTAGGCGATGGTGCGGAACTCGATGCTCTCGCGAATCCGCGCGTCGGCGAAACTCGGATCACGGAATGCCGTGTGCGGTGTACGCAGCGCGCGGCTCGGGTCGCTGTCGTGAAACTTGAACAGCAGCACCTCGTCCCGCGTCATGTTCGAGAAGTACCACCAGCGGTGCGCCGGGTTGTAGTGGAAGATGGCCGCCGCCGGCGCGCTCTGCTCATTGTCCATCTTCCCCAACATCGTCTGCTCATCGGGCAGGCGATCCACGATGAACATGGTGTTGGGCACACCTTCCTCACGGCCGACACTGCGGGCATCGCACACAGCCAGTGGGCAATCCTGCGGCGGCTCGCTGAAGGCGCGCCACAGGCTCGAAGCTATGAAGCGTGAATAGCCTTTACCATCGGGAAATGTCTTCTCATAAATGGCGCGTGCCAGCGGCTCCGCGCGGGCGGGCGTGAAGTCGACATGCGCCTCGCCGGCGGGCGGCTGCACACCGCCGCGATGGGTGTAGCCGACCGTTTGTTTCTGGTGTTTGGCTACGTCACCGGAGGTCCTGGTCATCCACCCCATCGGCGCGACACGGGTCGCACCGGTCAGTGCCTTGACCGCGGCGACGACTTCGTCGGGATAGATCCGGTCCACTTCCTCCTTGTCGAAGAAATGGCGCACGGCTGTTGGTCTGTCGGCGAGCACGAACCCGTGGACGTCCAGCTTGAACTGTTCCTTGATGGAGCGTCCGTCCCGAACGCTGACGTCGTGTGCTTCGTAACGGCCGGTGTTGTGCTCGACACCGGGAGCAACGAAACGGCGATTGATGAATGATCCCGGAGCCACGTAGGTAATCGTGGCGCTGACGGTTCTGACCGGTGGTTCGAGTGAGGGGGTGTCCATCTGGTGGGAAAGGACCTGAAAGCGTGATGCTCGAGATTGAGCGCTGTGAAGCGAAAGAACAAGCTCCCTGAGATTGTGGCGCCGGCGCGCGGTATCACGCCATACTTGCCCTTGAATCTCGATCCGCGGGAGCACCCATGACCGAGCGCACGTCGGGGGAAGAAGCCAACTGCCGGCTCGTGGCCGAAATGTACGAGCGGGTGCTGCAGCCGTTGGATTCGTCCTGCGTCGATCGTTTTTTCGCCCCCGATTATATCCAACACAGTCCGATGGCCGCCACGGGGGCCCAGGGCCTGAAAGACTTTCTGGACTGGGCCCGGGCGCGCTCACCCCAGGCGGAGCATCGGATCAAGCGGATGTTCGCCGACGGCGACCATGTCATCGCCCACGTTCACGTCATCATCAATCCCGGCGACCGTGGCAACGCGGTAGTCGACATCTTCCGGATTGCCGCCGGGCGAATCGCCGAGCACTGGGATGTAGGTCAGGAGGTCCCTGCCCATGCCGCGAACGACAACGGTATGTTTTAGGAGCCCGACACCCGCGCCACGAGGGTCGCGAGGTTGCGGGTGCTCGCTTCATCGGCGGGTGAGAAAATCAAAAGACGTAGCTGCGGCGCTGCCTCTATTGTGTAGGACGTGTGCTCGAACGCGATTTCGCCGAGCCGCGGGTATGTCGCCTTGTAGACGCCTTCCGAGCTGCTCGTGATTTCCGCGCTGCGCCAGTAGCGTTGGAAGTCAGGACAGGTCGCGCTCAGCTCCTCGATGAGCTGATCGAACGCCGGGTCGTCGGCCGACTGGCTGTAATCCAAGCGCGCTCGGGCGAGCACACGGCGCGCGATCTGGTCGTGCTCGGTGGGCTCGCGGTGGAAGTCCGCTTCGGTCAACAGGATTTTCAGGAGATTGCGGTCACCGGCCGGGCGCTGGCCGAAATCCGGAAAGCATTTCGGCCAGGCAGGATTCCATGCCACCACGTCCCAACGCCGGGTGTGGATCAGAGCCGGGACATTCAGCGCATCCAACATCCTGCGGGTCGCGGGCCGGATCTCGACGGGGGCGGCGGGCACCAACGGCGGCGGACGATGCTGCGCCAACATGAAGAGATAGTCGCGCTCCGCGGGTGAGAGACCCAGAGCGCCGCTCAGTCGCTCGAGGACCTGGTCCGAGGGGTGTACGTCGCGGCCTTGCTCTAGCCACGTGTACCAGGTGGCGCTAAGGCCGGCGAGGGCGGCAACATCCTCCCGCCGCAAGCCCTTCGAACGTCGGCGCTCGGCAGGTATGAGCCCTACGGCGGCAGGCGTCCGCCGCGCCCTGCAGCTCTTGAGGAAGTCGGAAAGTTGGACACGCTGAAGTGTGCTGCTCATGACTGAAGAAGTAATGGCCGCGTTTTCCGCTAACTGGTAGCGGTGATACTAGCAGAACCCCTTGCCCTGCAATCAAGCGACCCGGCTCTTCATAATGCGTCCAGGCCCGAGGGGGCTTTGAGGGGGAATTCTTGCGACAACGCTTCGAGGGGAAGGTTGCTGTCATCATCGGCGGCAACAGTGGTATCGGCCTCGCTTCGGCAAAAGCTTTCGCGCTCGAAGGCGCCCGCGTGATCGTCAGCGGGCGCGACCCCGACACGTTACGCTCGGCGGTGCAGGAAATCGGCCACGGTGCGGTCGCACACCGCTCCGATATTTCCAACCTGCGGGAGATCGAGAGCCTGTTCGCCGAGGTGCGCGCGCTACACGGGCGTATCGACATCCTGTTCGTGAATGCCGGAGTCGGCGCATTTCTACCCATAGAGGCGGTCACCGAGGCCGACTGGGACCGCATTCAGGACACCAACCTGAAAGGGGTGTTCTTCAGCGTGCAGAGGGCACTGCCACTCCTGTCGAAAGGGGCGGCGATCGTGTTGACCGGCTCCATCGGCGCTCTCAAGGGCATCCCGACCGGATCGGTGTACGCTGCCAGCAAGGCGGGACTGCGCGCGTTGGGTCGGTCGTTCGCGGCGGAGCTCGTCGGGCGTGGCATTCGTGTGAACGTCGTGAGTCCGGGTCCGATCGAGACGCCGATCATTCATCGCACCGGCGGCTTGCCGGCCGAGGCGATTCCGGCCTTGCGGGAGCAAATGATCGCCAACACGCCGATGAAGCGCATGGGCGCGCCGGAGGAGGTGGCCGAGGCCGTGCTCTTCCTGGCCAGCGATGCGGCCGGTTTCGTCACCGGTGTCGATTTTCTCGTGGACGGGGGCGCCGCGAGCTTCTGAAAGTTGAGGGGTGATCGTCATGTCAGATTCCGCAGCGCTGTCGGTCGCGGACCGGCTTGCCATCCAGGACCTCGTGGCCCGCTATGCCTGGGCACTCGACACCGGCGACGTTGATGCCCTGGTGCGCTGCTTTACCAGCGATTGCGCGGTGATCGAGGAGGTCTTCGAGGATCCCGACCGCTGGGAGGGCCACGAGGGCGTGCGTGATCTCGGCGAGCACTACAAGAGCTCGCCCGGTTTCCCGGGCAGGCAACACCATGTCAGCCAGTCGATCGTCGCGGGCGACAGTCAGCGCTGCTCGGTGAAATCGTTCGCGTTCGTGACGGAGTGCCGGGGCGAGCCGCCCTACACGTTGCGTTTTACGGGCTACTACGACGACCGGCTCGTGAAAATCAACGGTGAGTGGCTGTTCCGGGAACGCACCATCCGGCTGTGGGACGGTCCGGTGTTGGCGCGATTTCCGGGCCGCGGCGCGCGCATTCCGCGCAAACGGCCGCCCGAGCTCGTCATCAAGCGTACCAGGCGGGAATAACCCATCATGTCAGATCACTCTTTGCCCCGGATGGAGTTTGCTTTCGAAGTGCGCCTGCGCTTCACCCGGGTACAGAACATCAACTCCATGCCCACCGGGGCGGGACGTGGCGCCGTTTATGTCGACAGCGGCGAATTCAGCGGTCCGAACATTCGTGGCAAGGCCGTGCCCAACAGTGGAGGCGACTACGCGTTGTTTCGCCCGGACGGCGTCCTTTCTTTCGACGCACGCTACATGTTGCAGGAAGACGATGGTACGTTGATCCTGATGCAAAACCGGGGGTTTCTCTGGGGACGGCACCCGGACACGATGCAAAAGCTGCGCGCGATGGCGTTCTCCGCCGGCCCTACGGTCGACTCCGGCGAATACTATCTGCGCGCCGCGCCGAGCTTCGAAGTGGAAACCGGGCGCCACGACTGGCTGATGCGCCACGTGTTCGTCGGCCTGGGTGAGCGCAAGGCCGACGGTAATCTCGTCCGCTACTACAAGGTGTTATAGAAGAACCAGCATGGCGCAAGCACCAGTACGCCCGCCGGGCGTCGCCGCGGCGGATTTCAAAGCGGCGTTGACGGCGTTCGCCGACGTGGTCGGTCCCGACTGGGTGTTGCTGTCCGAGATGGACCGTAACACCTATCTCGATGCGTTTGCCCCGGGAGATGCCGACGCACACGCCCCATCGGGTGCCGTGGCACCGAAGTCAGCGCAGGAAGTCCAGGCGATCGTCAAGATCGCCAACAAGTACCGTATTCCCTTGTGGCCGGTCTCCACCGGACGAAACCTGGCCTACGGCGGCTCTGCTCCGGTGCTACGCGGCAGCGTCGTCCTCGACCTCAAGCGCATGAACCGGGTGCTGGAGATCAACGAGGAGCTCGGTTACGCGCTCGTCGAGCCGGGAGTGAGCTTCTTCGATCTGTTCGAGGCGCTGCAGAGCGCCGGGGGCAAGCTTTGGATCTCGACACCCGCTCCCGGCTGGGGAAGCGTGATCGGTAATGCCCTCGAGCATGGTCTCGGGTACACACCCTACGGCGTGCATGCCGACACGATCTGCGGGATGGAGGTTGTGCTTGCGAACGGCGACCTGGTCCGTACAGGGATGGGGGCCGTGGCAGGCAGCAAGGAGTGGCAGATCTTCAAGTACGGCTATGGCCCGGTGTGGGACGGGCTCTTTACCCAATCCAACTTCGGGATCGTCACCAGGATGGGCGTCTGGCTGATGCCCCAGCCGGAGGCGGTCGCCTATGTCGGGGTCAGCCTGCCCAATGTCAGCGATCTGCCCCTGATGGTGGATACGCTGCGACCGCTGCGCTTGAACGACACCATTAACGCTACCTACACCATCGTGAATCCGTTCCGTTCGATCGTCGACGGATACTCGATGCAAGGCAAGAGCCGCCAGGACATCTACCAGGGCAAGGGCAGTATGCCGCTCGAGCTGGTGTTGAAGGAGCTCACGGCGCAGGGCAAGGCTCCCTGGAATGCCACGTTCAACCTGTTCGACCGGGACAAGGGTCTCGACCTGCGCCTGGAGGCGATTCATGCGGCGTTCGATCGCATTCCGGGTGCGAAGGTGCAAACCCGACGCTGGCACCGCGGCGAGCCCTTCGAGCAGTGGATGCGGGTGCAGCCGGGCCTGTTCGCCCTCGGGATCGTGGACTGGTACGGGGGGCCCGGCGGTCACATGAATTTCGCTCCCGTGGTAGCCCCCCTGGGCCAGCGGGTCGGGGATCTCTACGAATCGATCTACAGGCGCTTCGTCGAGTATGGAGTGGATTACTACTGCGGCCTGTTGAATGTCGGGCCGCGCGCTCTGTTGATCAATGCCGTGATGTTCTTCAATCGCGATGACGGGGATCTCATCCGGCGCGGCCGTGAGCTCTATGACGTGCTTGCCAAGGAGGGAAGCGCGGCTGGCTTCGGTGATTACCGGGCACATATCTCCTTCATGGATGCCGCCGCTGATATGTACACGTTCAACGGTCACGCCTTGCGGAAGTTGAATGAGCGGGTGAAGGACGCCCTCGATCCGCAGGGTATATTGGCGCCTGGGAAACAGGGTATCTGGCCGCGCTCGCTGCGTGAGAAGAAGGGCCGCGCATGAAGACAATGACGGTCTCCCTGGCGATTCTGACGCTGACATTGATAGGCGGCGGCGTGGCAAATGCCGCGGATGGCGCATTGACGTCCCAACAGGAGCGGGGCAAGCGAGCTTATGACCACATCTGCGTCTATTGCCATGGCCCCGGAGTCTGGGGAACCAACCGGCTCTCGAAACGGATGGATAAAGAGCACGCGGTGTTGGAGAATCGCACCGATTTGTCCGCCGCGGTCATTCAGACAATCGTGCGGACCGGGATTGGTAGCATGCCGCCATTGCGCAAGAGCGAACTGTCCGATGCGGATCTGGCTGCCGTCGCCGCCTACCTGACGAGGAAGCCACGATGAAAGTCAGTAAGAGAGACTTCGTCAAAGGGGC
>DAITMW010000012.1:8467-14172 GCA_036834945.1 Steroidobacteraceae bacterium | reverse complement strand
AAGTCTCGTTACCGACGGTCACCGCCGCATCGCGGGCCTGACGACACACACCGATCTGCTGATTCTCGAGACTCTCGCTCGCGACAAAGGGCTCCGTGTGAGCCAACGCGAGTTCGCCGGCCGTCTCGTATCGTGGGTACTGTCATGACTACACCTTTTCCCGAAGCGATGGATTTCATCGGCCACAACGCGCCCTCGCGCATCGAGGCTGAAATCTATGACCTGGTGATCGAGGGCAAGCTGCCCGAGGACATCCAGGGTGCCTGGTACCAGACCGTTCCGGACCCGCAATTTCCACCCCGCCTCGGCTGGGACACCTTCCTCAGCGGCGACGGCATGGTGCGGATGTTCCGGTTCGAGAACGGGCACGTCGATTTCAAACAGCGTTATGTCCGGACCGAGCGCTGGCAACTCGAGCGCCAGGCGCGCCGCGCGTTGTACGGGGCCTATAGGAATCCCTACACGGACGATCCCAGCGTACGCGGTAAAGGGCGGGGCGTCGCCAACACGACACCTATTTTCCACGGCGGCCGTTTGTTGGCGTTGAAAGAGGACAGCCGCCCCTGGGAAGTCGATCCGAAAACCCTGGAGACGGTGGGCGAGTGGAACTACGGAGGCAGACTGCGCAGTCAGACCGTGACTGCGCATCCTCGACTCGATCCGGAGACCGGTGAGTTGCACTTTTTCGGGTACGAAGCCTCCGGACTCGCCTCTCGCGATGTGGCGTATTGCGTGGCGGACCGTAACGGCCGCCTGGTTCGGGAGGAATGGTTCCAGGTGCCGTACTGTGCCCTGATGCACGACTTCGTCGTCACCCAGGAGCACGCGGTTTTCCCCGGATTCCCGATCGTCGCGGAGCTCGACCGGCTCAAGGCCGGTGGGCCGCACTGGGCCTGGGACGCCAGCAAGGAGAGTTTCATCGGCATCATGCCCCGGGAGGGGCGCGTCGAGCAGATGCGTTGGTTCCGGGCGCGGCCGTGCTCGGTTTTCCACTTCATCAACGGCTTCAGCGAGGGCAGTAAAGTTCATGTCGACATGTGCGTGAGCGACGTGCCGGCATTCGGTTTCATCCGGGAGGCCGGCGGTTTGCACATGGAGCCGCAGGACATTCGCGGCAACCTGGTGCGTTGGACTTTCGACCTCTCCAAGCCCGGTGACCGTCCCGAAGAAACCGTCCTGGCGCCGTCCGGCGATTTCCCCCGCGTCGCCGACAAGGATCTGATGGTCGACTACAGCATCGCCTACTACGAGCGACTCGACCCCACCATGGGGCCGCCCATCATCTCGGGACCCGTGGGCGCGGGTTTCAACACCATCTCGCGGCTGGATGTGAAAAGCGGGGCACTACAGAGCCTCTACGTGGGACCGTCCCGCACGGTCCAGGAGCATGTGCACATTCCGTCCCGCACGCCCGGTCACGAAGGCTACCTCGGCTATATCGTCGACCGTCACGACGAGAACCAGGCGGAGTTCCATATCACCGAGGCACAACATCTCGAGAAGGGGCCGGTGGCGCGGATCAAGGTGCCCATGCGGTTGCGCTCCGGCGTCCATGGGAATTGGGTTCCGGCCTGAGGTACGAAATACATGAGCATTGTAGTGACCGGCGCCACGGGCGCCTTCGGTACGATGGCCACCGGGATGTTGCTCGAGAAGCTGCCTGCCACGGAGCTGATTCTCGTGACGCGCAAGCCCGAGACGCTGGCCCATCTGGCCGCTCGAGGGGCGCAGGTCAGGTACGGCGACTTCGATGATCGCGAGTCGTTGCAGGCTGCCTTCGCCGGTGGCGAGCGTATGTTGTTGATCAGCACCCTCGATGTGGGTGAGCGCCGTCGACGCCAACACAGCACCGCGATCGAAGCCGCCGTCGCGGCGGGCATACAGCACATCGCCTACACGTCGAGTGTCGGAATACACCCCCACAGCCCGGCGTTCGTGGTCGCGGATCACCTCCATACCGAAGACCTGCTCAGGCGCTCCGGAGTGGCCTACACCATTCTCCGCGATAGCCAGTACGCCGAGGTGATCGCGACCATGATTGCTCCCATCGCTCTCGCTTCGGGCCGGTGGGTGTCCAGTGCGGGCGAGGGCCGCATGGCCTTCGTTTCCAAAAAGGATTGTGTGCGGGTCGCGGCAACCGTGTTGACTACACGCGGACATGAGGGTGCGACCTACGAGGTGACCGGCCCGGAGCTCCTGTCTTTCCGCGACGCAGCCGCCCTGGCTTCCGAGATCAGCGGACGCGAGATCGAGTACGTGATCGTAAGCCACGAAGAGAAACAGGCGGAGTTCGATGCCGCGGGTATTCCACGCCGCTATGTGGAAGGCATGGTCCACGAACGCAGCGGTCCCTGGGCGAGTGAAGAAATGATGTCTTACGAGCGCGCTCTCGGCGCGGGCTATTTCGCTGTCTGCTCGGGTCACGTGGAACTCGTAACGGGCCGACCCGCTGTGTCGTTGCGCGAAGTGTTTCTCGCCAACAAAGCTGCTTTGTCCGGAGGAACCAAGCCATGAACGCCGCCCTGCAGGAGCGTCCGCGACAACTGCTCATCGGTGGGAAATGGCGTCCCGCCTCATCCGGCAAAGTGTTGGACGTCTTCAATCCGGCAACGGGCGAAGTGTTTGCACAGGCTGCCGCTGGTGAGGCGGCCGACATCGATGCAGCCGTAAAGGCCGCGCGCCACGCTTTGGAGCTGAGCGCCTGGCGAACCACATCGCCGGCGGAACGCGCACGCCTGTTATGGAAGCTCTCGGATGCCATCGAGGCGAACGCCGCCGAATTGGCATTGCTCGAGACCCTCGACAATGGCATGCCTCTGTGGGTCGCACAGATGTGGAACATCCCGAAGGCGGTCGAGTGCTTGCGTTACTACTCCGGATGGCCGATGCGCCTGACCGGTGAGACTCTGCCTGTCTCGACTCCCGGTGAATACCACACCTACACCCGGAAAGAGCCCATCGGCGTCGTCGCTCAGATCGTGGCCTGGAACATGCCTTTCGGGATGGCGGTCGGGAAAATCGCCCCGGCACTGGCCGCCGGTTGCACCGTCGTGTTGAAACCCGCGGAGCAGACACCCCTCTCTGCGATCCGCCTCGGCGAGCTCATTCAGGAAGTCGGGTTCCCGGAAGGCGTGGTCAACATCGTGACCGGAACCGGCGAGTCCGCGGGCAGGCCGCTCGTGGAGCATCCCGACGTCGACAAAATCGCATTCACCGGCTCGACCCGCGTCGGGAAATCGATTCTCTCGGCCGCCGGCAGCACGCTCAAACGTGTCACGCTCGAATTGGGCGGGAAGTCACCGGTGTTCATCTTCCCGGACGCGCAGCTCGAGGGCGCCACGGCGGCGGCCGCCAATGGCATTTTCTTCAACACCGGACAGATCTGCGCGGCCGGGTCGCGCCTGTTCATCCACGAGCGCGTTTACGAGCAGGTGATGGAGGGCGTGGTGAATCGTGCCCGCACCTTGAAAATCGGCCCTGGAGCCGAGCCCGATACGTTCATGGGCCCCGTGGTCTCGGCACAGCAGCTCGAGCGCATCACCGGTTATGTTCGTTCGGGCCAGCAACAGGGGGCCGAGGTCGTCGCCGGCGAACAGACATTGCCCTCCAAGGGCTACTTCGTCCGTCCGACGGTATTGAGCAACGTGCGTCCTGACATGGCGGTCATGCGCGAGGAGATTTTCGGACCCGTAGTGTGCGCGTTGCGCTTTGGTGACGAGGACCTGGACGCGATCGCCCGGGTCGCCAACGACACCTCGTACGGCCTGTCCGCCTACATCTGGACGAGCAACGTGAGTGTCGCTCACAAGCTGGCCAGCCGCATCAAGGCTGGCAGTATCTCGGTGAACGGCGGCGCGGGAATGGATTTCACCATGCCGTTCGGAGGCTTCAAGCAGTCGGGGCTCGGTCGTGAGCATGGACGTGAGGGCGTCGAAGCCTACACGGAGACCAAGACCATCTCGATCACCCTTTAAGATCCAGACATGAGCCAGACTCGCGCTGTGGATTACATTGTGATTGGCGCGGGTTCCGCCGGATGCGTGATCGCGGCCCGTTTGTCGGAAGAGCGTGAAGCGTCCGTGCTCCTCCTCGAGGCGGGCGGTCACGACAATCACCTTTCGATCCGTATGCCGCTCGCCTTCCTACGCGCCATGCTGAATCCGCGCTTTGCATGGGGCTTCATGAGCGAGCCCGAGGGTGCGCTCGGTGGCCGCCCGCTATGGGTTCCACGCGGACGGATTCTCGGAGGATGCTCCTCGATCAACGGAATGTTCTACATGCGGGGCCATCCTCGCGACTTCGATGAATGGCGCGATCTCGGTTGCGATGGTTGGGGTTACGCGGACGTGCTGCCTTATTTCCGGCGCTCGGAAACGAGTTGGCGTGGGTCTAGCTTGTATCACGGCGCGGACGGCCCCTTGAACGTGGTGCCGATCGACACTGCAAAACTGCTGCACGAGCCCATCATGGAGGCCGCGAGAAGAGCGGGTTATCCCACCTCCGACGACATCAATGGCGAGCGTGCCGAAGGCTTCGCCCGCGGTGAAGCGACCATCGATCGCTACGGACGACGCGCAAGCACGGCGCGGGCCTACCTGGCACCGGCGCGGAACCGTTCCAACTTGCGTGTTGAGATCAATGCTCTGACTACGCGAATTCTGATCGAGCGTGGCCGCGCGGTCGGTGTGGAGTATGTGCAAGGCGGTCGTACCGAGGTCGTGCGCGCCGAGCGCGAAGTCATTCTTTGCGGTGGGGCTTACAACTCTCCGCAGTTGTTGATGTTGTCCGGCATCGGGCCGGCCGCGCACCTGGAGCAGTCCGGGGTCGCGCCTGTGGTCGATCTGCCTGGGGTGGGGCGGAATCTGTCCGAGCACCAGGCCGTCATGATGGAGTTCGCCGCCACCCGT
Source organism: Steroidobacteraceae bacterium (assembly GCA_036834945.1). Taxonomy (GTDB): domain Bacteria; phylum Pseudomonadota; class Gammaproteobacteria; order Steroidobacterales; family Steroidobacteraceae; genus 13-2-20CM-66-19. The sequence continues at coordinate 9,265 of DAITMW010000012.1, read as the reverse complement.
CCGGTCACCTTCCTCAATGAATTGCGGATGGATCGCGCGACGTTCTCCGTCGCCCGGTGGGCATTGTTCGGCTCCGGTCCGTTCGCGACACAGATCAACAGTGCCAACGGCATCGTGCGGACGGACCGGTCACTCGAGCGGCCCGACATCCAATACATGTGCAACCCGGTGCGGATGGACGCGAAACTGTGGTGGCCGATGCTCTCCGGAAAGCAGCGTCACGTGTTTTCGGTGGGGGTCGTGGGACTGCATCCAAAGAGCCGCGGAAGCGTCACGTTGCGCTCGTCCAGTCCTTCCGAGCCGCCCCGCATCGTGTTCAACGCACTGTCCGACAGCTCCGACCTGGAGACCTTGCGACGCGGGATCCGCGAGGCGCGCCGGATCTACAGAACGCCGCCGCAAGCCGAGCTCACCGGCGAGGAAATCAGTCCCGGCAAGGATGTCGCTTCGGACGAGGGCCTCGACGCCTTCATCCGCGCCACGACACAACTATGCCAACATCCGGTAGGGACGTGCAGCATGGGCAAGGGGCCTGAAGCCGTTGTGGACCCGCAAGCGCGTGTCTATGGCGTCGCAGGGTTGCGAGTCGTGGATGCCTCGATCATGCCCACAGTACCCGGCGGCAATACCAACGCCGCGGTCATCATGGCCGGCGAGAAGGTGGCGGACCTCATTCGGGGGCGGCAGCTCGCGCCGTGAACACCAACGCCGATGCCCTCGAGCAAAAAACCCGGAGACTGACCGAAGAAGCGCTCCTGCCGGTACTTCTGCGGTTGTCGTTGCCGGTCATCGCGTCCA
>DAITMW010000012.1:0-8367 GCA_036834945.1 Steroidobacteraceae bacterium | reverse complement strand
GAAGAAGCGCTCCTGCCGGTACTTCTGCGGTTGTCGTTGCCGGTCATCGCGTCCATCACCCTGCAGACCCTGTATCAGCTGGTCAATGCGTTCTGGCTAGGTCGCGTGGGTGCCACGGCAGTCGCCGTCGTTTCTGTTACGACTCCCCTGACACTATTGCTGGTCGTGCTGGGGAGTGGGCTTTCGACGGCGGGGCTGATCCTGGTGGCGCAGTTCAGTGGCGCTCGCAATCGTCCCATGGTCAATCGCGTGGCCGCGCAGACCATGGTGATGGTGGTTGGCGTCTCGTTGGTCCTGTGCCTGGCCGGTCTGCTGGTGACGCAACCGGTCCTGCGCGCGTTACGAGTGGCTCCCGACGTTTTCGCTGGAGCGACCTCCTATCTGACGATCTCCTATGCGGGGCTGACCGCCTCGTATGCGTTCGTGATGTGCCAGGCCATCCTGCAAGGCGCCGGGGAGGTACGCTTTCCGCTCATTGTCGTCGCCGCGAGCGTAGTGCTGAATGCGGTGTTGGACCCGCTGTTGATCTTCGGTTGGGGTCCCGTGCCTTCGCTGGGAATCGCGGGTGCCGCCTGGGCGACCCTGGGCTCGCAGGCCGTCGCGGCTAGCGTCGGGATCGTTCCTCTGTTCACGGGCCGATTCGGGATTCACCTCGGGGCGGCCGATTTCCGGATCGACCCCAAGTTGCTGCGGACGTCCACGGCCATCGCCATTCCCGCCTCCATCGAGCAGTCGACCCGCACGCTCGCGAGCATCCTGCTGACCGCGCTGGCAGCGCGGTTTGGCACCCAGGCACTGGCCTCATTCGGGTTGGGGATGCGGATCATCATGTTGTTTTTCATTCCGGCACTTGGACTGGCGGCCGCGACGGCCACTCTGGTCGGCCAGAATCTAGGCGCGGGACTCCTCGAGCGCGCCCGTGCCGCCACAAAAGTGAGCAGCCTGTTTGCCTTTGGCATTCTGACGCTCGGCGGTCTGCTGTTCATCCCGCTCGCCGGTGCCGTGTCACGCATGCTCGTTCCCACCGACACGTCCGTGTCGAGCCTGGCCGCCAACTTTGTACAGGTGGTGGCGCCCGCATTCGGAATCATCGCCGCTCAACAGGTCTTCGCGGGTGGTTTTCGTGGGGCAGGGCAGACCTTTCAAGCCATGGCGCTCGCGCTGATCATGCAGTGGGGCTTCCAGCTGCCGATCTCCTTCGCGCTCGCGCAGTACACCCCCTTGGGATTCCGTGCGCTGTGGTGGGGATTCCCGCTCGGCAATGCGCTCGCACTGCTGGTCACGCTCGTCTGGTTCAGGCGCAGCCGATGGCAGGCGCGGGTTGCGCCTGCCACACGTTGACCCTAACGGCCGGCGCAGAGCCGCTTGGCGGTTTCCGCGACCTTGCGTCCCTGGTAGCGGGCGCCTTCCAGCTCGTTCTCGGTCGGCTTTCGGCTGCCATCCCGGCCAGCGATCGTCGTTGCACCGTAGGGGGAGCCGCCCGTGATCTCATCGAGAGTCATCTGCCCGGCATGCCCGTAGTCCAGGCCCACGATCACCATGCCAAAATGCAGGAGATTGGTGATGAGCGAGAAGAGGGTAGTCTCCTGGCCTCCATGCTGTGTGGCACTCGACGTGAAGGCACCGCCGACTTTGCCGTGCATCACACCGCTAGCCCACAGCCCGCCGGCCTGGTCCAGAAAACTGCCCATCTGCGAGGGAATCCGTCCAAAGCGTGTGGGCGCACCGATGATCACCGCGTCGTAATTGGCCAGGTCGTCAATGCGTGCGACGGGAGCAGCCTGGTCCATTTTGAAGTACGACTTCCGCGCCACGTCTTCGGGAACCAGCTCGGGAACTCGCTTGATATCGACCTCGGCGCCGGCCTGGCGCGCGCCCTCCGCTTCGGCGTGGGCCATGGTCTCGATATGGCCGTAGGAGGAATAATAAAGAACCAATACTTTCGGCACGCTGGCCATTGCTGTCTCCGGTTAACTTATCGGGCGAAAAAACTCTGACGGGAATGCTGGATGACCGGAGCTGATTTGGCAATCTGGAGCGTAGCCGCCATGGCGACCGCGGGGGTGATCCTGCGTCCCTTCAAATTACCCGAGGCGGTCTGGGCGGTGGCGGGAGCGCTCGCTCTGGTGTCCTTTGGCTTACTGCCCCCGAGCACCGCCTGGGCTGGAATCGGCAAGGGACTCGACGTCTACTTGTTCCTCACTGGAATGATGTTGCTCGCGGAGATCGCGCGGGAAACCGGATTGTTCGACTGGCTCGCCTCGGTCGCAGCCGCGCACGCACGAGGGTCCGCGCTCCGATTGTTCCAGCTCATCTATGTCGTCGGCATCGGGGTGACCGTTTTTCTTTCCAACGACGCGACAGCGGTCGTACTCACACCGGCGGTCGCCGCGGTGGCCCGGGCAGGCAAGATCACCCAACCGCTTCCTTACCTGCTCATCTGCGCGTTCATCGCCAATGCCGCGAGCTTCGTACTGCCCATTTCGAACCCCGCGAACCTCGTGATCTACGCGAGCCAGATGCCACCACTCACCCAGTGGGTACCGCGGTTCGCACTGCCATCCCTCGTTGCAATCGCCACGACCTACGCACTCTTGAGGTTCACTCAGCGCAAGGCGCTGACGCAACCACTCACAACCGACATCAGTGTCCCGCCACTGACCATCGCTGGAAAGACCGCGGCGTGGAGTATCGTTCTGACGGCGCTGCTCCTCATGACCGCCTCGGCAAGAGGGTGGCAGCTGGGTTTGCCAACCTGCGCCGCCGGTATCGTGACTCTCGCCGTCGCATCGGCCATGCAACGCACGTCGCCATGGCGATTCGTACGTGACATATCCTGGGGCATCATCCCGTTGGTTGCCGGGTTGTTCGTGCTGGTCGAGGGACTGGACCAGTCTGGTGCGATCGGCGCGCTCAGCGCCTGGCTGCGGCAGCTGGCCCAACAGTCCGCCAATCTGACCGCGGCGGCCACGGGGCTCGGCATCGGCTTCCTGTGCAACGTGGTCAACAATCTACCCGCGGGCCTGATCGCGGGCACCGCCGTGAATGCCGCCGGTGTGCCACCCAACATTACCAGCTCGATTCTGATCGGTGTCGACCTCGGTCCCAACCTGTCAGTGACCGGCTCTCTCGCCACCATCCTCTGGCTCGCCGCGCTGCGTCGTGAGGGCGTGCTGGTGCGGGCCCGCGACTTCCTCTGGCTCGGGCTGTTGATCATGCCCCCGGCCCTGCTCCTGTCGCTCGCCGCGCTACTTGTCACCGCCACTATCCGCTAGCACGACGTTCGTCGGCAGCTCGCGCCAGCCGGGGTGTTGGTTATCGCAGACGCGTGAAAACCCGATGTCTCCGATCTGACACATCTACTTATCCGCGTTGTATTGAGTCAGACTGTTCCCGCGCGGCAGATTACGGAATGCGGATGCCGGGCTGGGGCCGTTTGTTTTGCGGGGAATGGCATGCCGCGGATGAGTGACGAGCAGTTCGAGTTGGCGGTCGTGGGAGCCGGTCCGGGAGGACTGAGCGCCGCCGCCCGCGCGGCGGAGCAGGGCATGACGCATGTCCTGCTGGAATCGGCGCAAAAGCACGCGAACACGGTGCAGCAATACCAACATCACAAACACGTCATGGCGGAGCCCAGCGTGTTGCCGCTGCGCAGTGACGTGGCCTTCTCGGCCGGACGCCGCGAGGAGATCCTCGATGCGTGGCAGCGGGCCATCGAGAGCAGCCGGATCAATGTGCGCTACCGCTGCGAAGTGACTGGTATCGAAGGCTCGCAGGGGCAGTTCACGCTACGTCTGAAAAGTGGCGACGTCATCCGCGCAAAGAACGTCATCCTGGCGCTCGGTGTGCAAGGCAATCCCCGGCAGATCGGCATTCCCGGTGGTGATCTGCCATGTGTTCAGTACACGCTGGAGTCCGCGGAAGCGCTCAGAGGCGAGCGTATTATCGTCATCGGCGCCGGCGATGCCGCGATCGAGAACGCGATTTCACTGGCGAAGAGCAACCGCGTCACGGTGCTGAATCGCGGAACCGGCTTCCCTCGCGCCAAAGAGGGCAATGCCTCACGTGTGTTGCGTGCGATTGCCGCCGGGCAAGTCAGTTGTGTCTCCGAATCGCGGCCGAGAAGTCTCGCACGGGCCTCAGCGGGCGCGCCTTATGTTTTGACCATCGACACGCCGACGGGTCCGCAAGATTTACCGTGCCATCGGATCATCGCGCGCCTGGGCGCCATTCCGACCAAGCAGCTGATTGAAGGCGCGGGCGCGAAGTTCCTTTCCGATGCGCCGGACGCCGCCCCTGAGTTGACGGCACGCTACGAGTCGACGGTGCCGGGCCTGTTCGTGATCGGGGCGCTGGCCGGTTTCCCGCTCATCAAGCAGGCCATGAACCAGGGATACGAGGTGGTCGAGCACCTGCTCGGCCGCACTGTAAAGCCCGCGGATCACGAGATCCTGGCTTCCGTATTCCGGCGGCTCAGAAACGGGCATGACGTCGAGGCGACACTTCACAAGATACACGCAACGGTGAGGTTGTTCCGCGACGTCAAGGAGCTCGCCCTGCGCGAGCTCATACTATCGAGCACCATCCTCACGCCGGCGAAAGGCACGCAGCTCTTCACCCGAGGGGTGTACTCCTCGAGTGTCTTCAACATTCTCAGAGGCGAGGTGCACCTGAGCTTGGGCAATGGACAGCCAATGACCCTGAGAGCCGGGCAGCTCCTGGGTGAGATGGCACTCATTTCCGGTCGTCCACACGAGATGAGCGCCATGGCCGGGGCTGACTGCGTCGTGCTCGAGACACCCCATAGCGCGATGCGCAAGCTCGTACGCTCCGAGCAAGCGGTGCGTGCCTATCTGGATAAGGTCTACGCCTTACGGGCCCTACGGGTCTTCCTGATGCCGCACGCGGGTCCTCAGACGGTCGCGGCGCTATCGGAAGGCGTGCAGTTGCATCGGATCAAGGCGGGCGAAGCGCTGTTCCGGCAAGGCGAGCCCGTCGAACGCTTTTACCTCGTGCGTAGCGGCTCAGTGTCCCTGACACGCAAGACGACGGATGCGCGTGAAGCAGTCATTGCGTATGGGGCGGCCGGAGCGTACCTCGACGCCGCGGGATGTCTCGCCGGAGAGTCGGTTCGCTCGATGACCGCCATCGCCACGGTGACTACCGAGGCATTGAGCATCGATCAGGCCCGGTTCCGATGGCTGATCGCCGCCGATCCGCTCGTGAAGAACAAGCTGCAAGCGGAATCGGCACAGCAGCTGACCCAACAGGCTCACATGCAGGCGCAGCCGCAGGCGGGGAAAGTCTTCTCGTACCTCATGTCCCATGGCCTCGGTGAGGCCACCAGCGTCCTCGTGATCGACGAAGATCTGTGCGTGGGCTGTGACCAGTGTGAAAAGGCCTGCGCTGCCACCCACGAGGGTGTATCGCGACTGGATCGCAGTGCCGGTCCCTCACTGTTCTCGCTGCATTTACCGACATCTTGCCGTCACTGCGAGCATCCGCATTGCATGCAGGATTGTCCGCCCAACGCCATCCATCGTCTGCCCGACGGAGAAGTCTCCATCGCGGACACGTGTATCGGATGCGGCAATTGCGTCGAGAACTGCCCCTACGGCGTCATCCAACTGGCCGAAGTCGCTCCCAAGGCGAGCTTCCTGAGCCGGCTCGGCCGGCGCGCGCCGCGGGAAGTCGCGAAGACGGCGGTGAAATGTGACTCCTGTGCGAGTTTGAAGGGTGGACCGGCGTGCGTGCGTGCGTGTCCCACCGGCGCCGCGATCCGCATCCACGCGGAAGACGTTCTGAAGCTCGCCAGGCAACGGGCGGTCGCGGCCCAACAATGACTTCCATCTCGATACAGTGCACCAGTCATTCGTCAACTATCGGAACTACCGCTATGGAACGGTCGCCATTCTCGCAACAATCGCGACGATTGCCGCCTATGTGTTAGACAAGCCACGTGTCCCACCCAACGGAGGCACCTGGTTGGGTTATACACTCGGCACCATCGCCGGATTGCTGGTGGTGTTTCTTTCGCTGTTCGGAATACGCAAACGGGCTTTTCACTCGCGTATGGGTACCGCCATCGGATGGCTGTCGGCGCACGTCTATCTCGGAATCGCGGCCCTGATCATCGCGACCCTGCATAGTGGCATGCACTTCGGCGCGAACGTGCACACCGCCGCCTACGTGTTGATGTGGGTTGTGACGTTGAGTGGCTGTTGGGGCGTCTACGCCTACGTACGCTATCCGGGTGTCATGACCCGCCAGCGCGGCAATCTGCGCCGCAAGGAGTTGCTGCAGCAGATCGAGGATCTCGACCAGCGCTCGCTCGGAATGTCCAACGTGTCACGCCGGGTCGAGGACCTGATCGGCGATTCCATCCGGCGCACCGACCTGGGTGATCCGCACTTCTGGGCGCAGCTGCGCGGCCGCGACCGGTCCTACCTGATGATCGGCGCCGAGTCTCCGGCCCAACCGGCGCACCTCGTCCCCAACTTCGACAATCACGCCCTCATCGAGCAACTGGCCGAGATGCGCCTGGCCGCGGCGGATGAGAGCACGCGGGCTACGCTACAGAGTCTCCTGGAATGCGCGGGCGCTAAAGCTGCGTTGCTGCAACGACTCCGGCGCGAGACCAAGCTGGCCGCGATGCTGCGCATCTGGCTGTTCATTCACGTGCCCGTCTGTTGTGCGCTGTTAGCAGCACTTCTGACGCACGTGATCACCGTGTTCCTGTACTGGTGAGCGCGTGCGTTTCTGCTTACTTCGCAAGACTCCCGCCGAAGCTCGTGGAATTCTTGTCAACACACGCAGGCTCACGATCGGGCGCGCTCCCAGCCAACACCTGCAACTAGCTTCACCGGGCGTGGAGGCCAGGCACGCCGTCCTGATGACCGGAACCGTCGGCGGGCTGCGCGTCGCACCCCTGAGTGGCAAGGCGATACTCGTCAACGGACGCCGGGAGATCCGCGCGCGCCGCATCGGGCCGGGCGACCTCATCGAGATCGGCACCGCAAAACTGACCGTCCATCCAACCCGCTCACGTCGAGCTGTCATCCTGGAGATCCAGGAGTCCGACGCCGGTCATGGCGCGGGTCGCGAGCTCCCGGAAGAGGCGGGCCCGCAAGGGCCGCGAATGAGCCCCTGGTCGTGGGGGTTGTCGCTCGGCTTCGCGCTGTTGTTCCTGCTCCTGCCACTGAGTGGCCTGGTGATGCCGGGTATCCAGGAGCCCTTGCGGGAGATACCCCTGCTCCCCAGTGACAGCGTGTGGTCGCCGGGTCCGCTGCACACGGCGCACCAGTCGATTGGCACGCGCTGCGATGCCTGTCACGTCAAACCATTCGAGCCCGTCCGTGACCAGGCGTGCTTCGTCTGCCATGCGACGGTCGCCCACCATGTCACCCACACGGATGTGAAACTGTTTGCCGGGCGGGAGTGCACGAGTTGTCACCTGGAGCACAAGCAACCCGCGGCCCTCGTGCAACGCGATCCCCGCTTGTGCACCGACTGCCACTCCGATCTCGAGCACGACAAGCCTGACACGAAAGTCCTGAACGCGACCGATTTCGGTACCGGGCATCCCGAGTTCCGCCTGACCGTGCTCGCCGGTGCCCCGACCGGCGATGAGAATGCGCCGCTGCGGTGGCAGGCCATCCGGCTGGATCGCAACGATCCGGAGCATTTCGTCGAGCACTCACACCTGAAGTTCTCCCACCTGCAGCATCTCAACCCCAAGGGCGTGAAGTCCCCGACCGGCGAGCGGGTGCTCAGTTGCCAGGATTGCCACCGGCCGAACTCGAGCGGCCGCGACATGATTCCCATCCGCATGGAAACCCATTGCAGCGGTTGTCACAGCCTGCGGTTCGACGAGCACGATCCAACCAGTGGCGTGCCGCACGGAGACCTCGAGGCTGTCTACAAAACGCTGCGTGAGCACTTCAGCCATGCCTATCTCGTGCAAAGCAACTCGACGCCGCCGAGGGGATCGCGGCAGATACGACGTCCGGGTGGGGAGCAGCGGGTCCTGACGGAGAAGGAGCAGCGACGCGCCAGGGAGTGGGTCGACGAGCAATCGCTGAAGATCGCGCGCGAGCTGCTGGAGAAGCGGGTGTGCGCCGACTGTCACGAGGTGACGCGCGATCCGGCCAGGACGGGTCTCGAACAGTGGCATGTCGAGCCGGTACGGCTGACATCCAACTGGATGCCCCGCGCCCGGTTCGATCACGCGGCTCACATTTCCGAGACGTGCGTGTCCTGTCACACGAACGCGTCCAGGTCGAAGCACGCGACGGACATCCTGTTACCGGACATTGCCAGATGCCGTGAGTGCCATGGAGGGGCGGGCAGTTCCGCCAAGGTGGCATC
>DAITMW010000011.1:41354-57913 GCA_036834945.1 Steroidobacteraceae bacterium | reverse complement strand
CTCACCATAGGCCGCGGCCAACGTGTCGGTCTCTTCGCAGGCAGCGGCGTCGGTAAAAGCGTGTTGCTCGGCATGATGGCTCGCTACACGAGCGCGGACGTGATCGTCGTCGGACTCATCGGCGAGCGCGGCCGCGAAGTGAAGGAATTCGTAGAGCGCATCCTCGGCCCGAAGGACCGCACACGCGCCGTCGTCGTGGCCACCCCGGCCGACCATCCGCCACTCATGCGCTTGCACGGCGCGTGGTTGTGTACCGCGATTGCCGAGTATTTCCGTGACCAGGGTGCAAGCGTCCTGCTCCTCATGGATTCGTTGACCCGCTTCGCGCAGGCACAGCGTGAGATCGGTCTTGCGATCGGCGAAGCGCCGGCCACGAAGGGTTACCCACCTTCTGTGTTCGCCAAACTCCCGGCGCTCGTGGAGCGGGCCGGCAATGGCGTCGAAGGCGGTGGCTCGATCACCGCGTTCTACACGGTCCTCACAGAAGGCGACGACAACCAGGATCCGATAGCGGACTCGGCTCGCGCGATTCTCGACGGTCACATTGTTTTGTCACGTCGCATCGCCGAGAGCGGGCAATATCCCGCGATCGACGTCGAAGCGTCGATCAGCCGCGTCATGCAGGAAATTGCTGCACCTGAACAAATTCAGGCCGCGCGCCAGTTCCGCCAGACTCTGTCTACCTACCAGCAACACCGCGACCTCATCTCCATCGGGGCCTACCAGCGCGGCAGCGACCCGCGTGTCGATAACGCCATCACACTCTGGCCGCGGATGCAGAAATTCATGCAGCAGGACATGCGTGAGCGTGTCGATTTCGCGGCCAGCCTCACAGCGCTCAAAGCCGTTGTGGCCGACAGTGAAGCGGCAAAGGCGGCTAAATGATGGGGTCGACCATGAAGCGCAGCGAAAGATTGGAGATGGTCAAAAAGGTCGTCGACGATTTCGAGCGACGCAAGGCCGAAGCGCTCGCCACCTGCGAGCGGCGGGTCAAGGAAAGTGAGAAGAAGCTCTCAGAGCTCGAGTCCTATCGCGACGGTTATGTGCGCGACTTCTCAGTCCGCGCCCAGGCCGGCATCAACGGCGCCGCGGCCCGCGACTTCCAGGCATTTCTGGCTCGGCTCGACGAAGCGCTGCACCAACAGAACCAGATCGTCATCAGCACCCGCGCCCAGCGCGACGCTGAGCGACAGAATTGGCAGGATGCCGCACAACGCGCGGAAGCCATAGGTACGACCGTAAAGCGCTGGCAAGGCGAAGAGCGTTATGCGCTCGAGCGGCGCGAGCAACATGAATCCGACGAACGCTCCCAGCGCATCTGGGCGCAAGGAAGACTGACCAGTGGCGCTTGACTCCATTTTCTCGACTCCGATCATTCCGCCCCCGCCGAAGTCCGCCAATCCCGCTGCCTCGGGCAGCTCTGGCCCCGGCATCGGCCCCGACAGCAGCCCGGGAGCCGGCACGAGCGACGCGTTGGGCTCCAGCTCCAGCCCCAACACCAACGCCACCGACGACTCCTCCTCGACCAATGGAGCACCGACGAGCTCCTCCGGCAGCGGCTCGAGCGCGCAGAGTAAACCTTCGGGGCCGCGCCCCTCGCGCTCGAAGCAAGCCCAGCCATCGACCACCAATGCAACCGGCAGTGCGCCGACCCGGAAGGCGGGCACGAAGGGCAGCTCAAACGCTCAGAGCGACAACAATCTCCCCGCCAGCTTCCTGCAGGCCCTCGCACAAACGCAGGCGAATGCCACTCAAAGCATCACCACGGTTCCGACCGTGACGCCCGAAGCCACCGGTGCGGCCGATAAGGACGACAAGGCGACCAGCGACAGTGACGCAGATGCGTCATCTTCTCTGGCGTTCATCTCGCAATCCCTGGCCGCCGCTATCGCGGGCGTACAGCAACCCAACGCCGCCCAGGCGATGGCTTCCAACGGGGTCGCGGCGGCTGATTCCGATGAGGGCTCCACCGAGGGAGTATCAGGGGTCGGCGGCGCCGGTGCAGGTGCTGGCGCTGGTGCCCTCCAGAATCTCACAGCCGCGCTGGCCAAGGACACGGCGGAGGGGTCGAAGGCCACAGCCGACGCCAGCAGCGCCACCGGCGGCTCGAAAACCCCCGCGGCAACCAGCGCCACCCCTGGCGCGAGTGACCCTGGCGCGGCTGTCAGCGCGTTCCAGGCCCATATGAGCGTTGGCTCACATTTTCAGACCAACGCCGCTGACACCAACGCCAACAGGCTGGAATCTCCTGTCGGATCGGCCGCCTTCAACGACGAGCTGGGCGACAAGGTCACGTGGCTCGCCAATCAGGGCATCCAATCCGCGTCCCTGCAGATCTCTCCGGAGCACCTCGGACCGGTCAACGTGCACATTTCCGTCCAGGACGGCTCGGCCAGCGTCTCTTTCAACGCAGCTCATGCCGACACGCGCGCAGCGCTGGAACAAGCACTACCGCGACTGCGCGAGATGTTCGCCACGCACGGCCTCACACTCTCGGACGCCAACGTGTCGCATCAATCGCCACGCGGGCAGTCCCAGAAGCAGTCCATCTCGGCCATCGGCTCCGTCGATGGTGTAAGCGATGATGCAACTTCCTCCACTGTGCCGGCAGTGGTGGGAACCCGGCTCGGCCTCCTGGATACATACGCCTGAGCCTTGCCATGCGGGCAAAAGCCGCGCCTTTTGCCCGCGCCGAACGCACTGCAGACTTCGTCCGCTGAAAGCGTCGCAGGCGACTTTCAGCCCATCGACAATCCGCCAAGAAACCGTCGCACGTCCCCGCGTGCGACGCGTTTCACACTCCAAAAATTCGCCAAAAGTCTTACCCGACAGGGACTTAGACGCGCCCTAACACCTGTGGCATGCGCGTTGCACTGTTAACTTCGGCGCTGAAGTTTGGCACGTGCAGGAGTGACACAGGCAATGGCCGATGTACCCGTTCTCGAAGCCGCGGCGGAAGAAGCCGCACCCAAAGGCAAAGGCAAGACACTGCTGATTGTGATCGTGTTGGCAGTTCTGCTGCTGGCAGGTGGAGGCGTCGGCGCCTGGTTCGCATTCGCTCCCAACGGCAAGCAGAAACACGCGGAGGCCAGGAAGGAGCCTCCCGCTCCGGCGCTCTACGTCGCCCTCGACCCGCCGTTCGTCGTCAACTTTGAAGCCGAGCAGCAGGTGCGCTTCCTGCAGGTCACCGCGCAGCTCATGACGCGGGACCCGGCGACCGTGGAGCTCCTGAAGGCCAACGACCCGGTCGTGCGCAACGACCTCCTGCTGTTGTTCGGCAACCAGAAGTACACGGTCATTTCCACGCGCGAGGGCAAAGAGTCGCTGCGCACCCAGACCCTGGCTGCCGTGCGCAAGATCGTCGCGGCAGCGGGCGGCAAGCCCGAGAAGGTCGAAGCCGTCTACTTCACCAGCTTCGTGATGCAATAACCGAAGGGATGATCCGGTGAGCTCCGAAAAAATTCTTGACCAGGCCGAGATCGACGCCCTCATCCACGGCGTCGACACGGGAGCCGTGAGCACTGAGTCCACGCCAGGACCCGGCGAGGTCCGCTCCTACGATTTCAACAACCAGATGCGGATCGTGCGCGGCCGCATGCCCACGCTCGAGATGATCAACGAGCGCTTCGCACGCCTGTTCCGCGTCAGTCTCTACAACCTGCTGCGCCGCTCGCCAGAAATCTCCGTCGCGCCCGTGGCAATCAAAAAGTTCAGCGAATACGTGCACACCCTGCACGTGCCGACGAACCTGAACATGGTGAAGATCAACCCGTTCCGCGGCACGGCGCTGATCATGCTCGACCCGAAGCTGGTGTTCGCGGTCGTCGACAGCTTCTTTGGCGGCACCGGCCGGCACGCCAAGATCGAGGGACGTGACTTCACGGCGACCGAGCAACGCATCATCCACATGATGCTGCGTAACGTGTTCGCCGATCTGCACGAGGCCTGGTCGCACGTAGCCAACATCGACGTCGAATACCTCCAGTCCGAAATCAACCCCCATTTCGCCAACATCGTCTCGCCGTCCGAGATCGTGGTCATCACCAGCTTCCACATCGACCTGGACGGCGTCGGCGGCGAGCTGCACGTGACGATGCCCTACGCGATGATCGAGCCCCTGCGCGAAGTGCTCGACTCGGGCATGGCCAGTGACCGCGTCGACAAGGACGAGCGCTGGATGGTCACCCTGCGGGAAGAGATCGAGGACGCCGAGATCGAGCTGTCCACCCTGCTCGGCCGCACCTCCATCACCCTGGCCGAGCTGTTGAATCTCAAGCCCGGCGACATCCTGAGCTGCGACTTCAGCGGCAAGGTCCTCGTCATGGCCGAGGATGTCCCGATGTTTCGCGGCAGCTTCGGTCTGTCACGCGGCCAGCAGGCCATCAAGTTCGAAGAGAAAGTCCGCCGCATCCACTCCGGCAACCCCGACAACCTGCCCGTCAAGAGAAACTGAGACGAACCCATGAATGCGAACGCAGAGGCACGCGCCGCCGAGTTCAGCGACCTCCAGGACGAGGGCCAGAAGGGCTCTCAGGATGTGAATCTGGATGTCATCCTCGACGTCCCGGTCACCCTCTCGATGGAGGTCGGGCGTACCCGTATCCCGATCCGCAACCTGCTGCAGCTGAACCAGGGCTCCGTCGTGGAGCTCGACCGCGCTGCCGGCGAACCCCTGGATGTGTTCGTGAACGGAACGCTCGTGGCCCACGGCGAAGTCGTCGTCGTGAACGAGAAGTTCGGCATCCGTCTCACGGACGTGATCAGCCCCGCCGAGCGCATCCGCAAGCTCAAGTGAGCATCACCGCCCAGGCCGGCATGTTTGCCGCGCCCCAAGCAGCAGCCTCTCCTCATCCGGTCGGCGTAGGCGGACTCGGAGAGGTGGCTTTCGCGCTCATCGTCGTGTTGGCCGCGATCTTCGTGGTTGCCTGGGTCGTGCGCCGCATGCGCCTGGTCGGCAACCGCGTCGGCGGCGCGATCGACGTGCTCGCCGACGTGCCGCTCGGCCAGAAGGAGCGCGCGGTCCTGTTGAAAGTCGGCAACCAGCAGATCCTGCTGGGCATCGCGCCCGGGCGCGTCAACACGCTGCACGTGTTGCCCGAGCCGATCGAAATCGCGAAAACGCCCGCGGGCGGCGCGGGCGATGCTGGGAGCAACACCTTCCGCAACATCCTCATGCGGAGCCTCGGCAAGTGATGCGGACCCTGGGACGCATATTGCTTGCCGCCGCGGCGCTGTTCTCTGTAGCGGCCGTCGCGGCCGAGCCCGGCCTTCCCGCGTTGACGGTCCAGAGCGCGGCCGGTGGTGGCCAGAGTTACTCCCTCACGCTGCAGGTCCTGCTGTTGATGACGGCAGTGAGCCTGCTGCCGGCCATCATCCTCATGATGACATCGTTCACGCGCATCATCATCGTGCTCGGCATCCTGCGGCAGGCGATCGGCGCCGGTAACACTCCGCCGAACCAGGTGTTGGTGGGGCTGGCCCTGTTCCTGACTCTGTTCGTGATGTCGCCGGTCGTGGAGCGCATCAACGAGGATGCCTACAAGCCCTACGCCGCAGGCACGATCGAGGCGTCCGTGGCGATGGACCGCGCACTGGTACCGCTGAAGAAGTTCATGCTCGATCAGACGCGCGAGAGCGACATTGCCACTTTCGTGCGTATCTCGGGAGGCAAGGGCTACGCCACGCCGCAGGACGTGCCGCTCATGATCCTCGTGCCCTCTTTCGTCACGAGCGAGCTGAAGACGGCCTTCCTGATCGGCTTCCTGATCTTCATTCCCTTCGTGATCATCGACCTGGTGGTGGCGAGCGTGCTGATGTCGATGGGCATGATGATGCTCTCGCCGGTGCTCATCTCCCTGCCCTTCAAGTTGATGTTGTTCGTGCTCGTCGACGGCTGGTCGCTGGTCATGGGCACGCTGGCCTCGAGCTTCTACAGCTGATTCCTTATGAACCCCGAAACCATCATGACCATCGGCGGCCGCGCACTCGAGGTTGCCCTGTTGATCGCGGCCCCCATGTTGATCGTTGGACTGGTCACGGGTCTGGTCGTAGGTGCCTTTCAGGCAGCCACCTCGATCAACGAACAGACGCTGTCGTTCATCCCCAAGCTGATCGGGATTTCCGCGACACTGGTGCTCGCCGGCCCATGGATGCTGAAGGTCCTCGTCAGCTACACGCGCGAGCTGTTCGAGAGCATTCCGTCGCTCATCAACTGACGACGCCCCAAGCAGCGCGCCACCATGATCACCCTCACCACAGGACAGCTCCAGACCTGGATCGCCCAGATCTTCTGGCCGTTCGTGCGTGTGGGCTCCTGTTTCATGGTTGCCCCGGCATTCGGCGCGCAGTTCGTGCCTGCCCGTGTGCGCCTCGTGATCGCCGGTGGTATCGCACTGATCGTGGCACCGTTGGTGCCCTCGCCTCCCGACATAGCGCCGTTCTCGGCACCCGGCCTCGTCATCACGGTGCAGCAGGTCGTCATCGGCGTGGCCCTCGGCTTCTGCATGCAGGTCATCTTCGACGCGGTCACGCTCGGCGGGCAGCTGCTCGCCAACAGCATGGGCCTGTCATTCGCCTACAACATGGACCCCCAGCACGGCGCTCAGACCCCGGTGCTGGGGCAGTTCTACTCGTTGCTGGTCACCATGACCTTCCTGGCTCTGAACGGCCACCTGCGTCTCATCGAGATCCTGGTCGAAGGCTTCCGCACGCTCCCCGTGGGGACGACGGGCCTGGGCTCCGAAGGGTTGTGGACCATTGTTACCTGGGGCTCGACGCTGTTCGCGGGCGCGCTCAGTGTCGCGCTACCCGGCGTGACCGCGCTGCTCATCGTGAATCTGTCGATCGGCGTGATGAGTCGCGCCGCTCCCACACTGAATCTGTTCGCCGTAGGACTTCCTGTGTCACTCGTCTTCGGGCTGGGGATCGTGCTCCTCGGTCTGCCGACCGTGCAGTCAGGCTTCGTGAAGCTGCTGCAGGACGCGCTCATGTTGGTTCGCACCCTCACCGGGGTGGGAGGCTGACATGGCGGAAGGTGATAGTGACCAGGAACGTACCGAACAACCTACCAGTAAACGGCTGGAGGAAGCCCGGAAAGAGGGCAACGTCCCCCGGTCGACAGATCTCAACGCCGCGGCCGTCATGCTGCTCGCCGGTGCTGGCCTCTACATGATGGGCGGCCGCCTCGGTACACAGCTCTACGAGCTGATGCGTGCGGGGCTCAGCCTGTCACGCGAGGACTCGGTCGATCCGGGTCGTGCACTGAATACGTTTTGGAACGAAATCATGCACGCCCTGGTGGCGTGCGCGCCGGTCCTCGGCCTGACCCTGGTGGCCGCGCTGTTGGCCCCCATGGCCATCGGTGGCTGGAATCTGAGCTTTTCGGCCCTGGCGCCCAAGTTCGACAAACTCAACCCCGCCAACGGCCTCGAGCGGATGTTCTCGGCTCGCAGTGCCGTCGAGCTGGCCAAGGCCTTCGCCAAGTTTCTGTTCATCGCCCTGGTCGCCGTCTGCCTGCTGTGGAAGAACGCGGGCGAGCTCATGGGCCTGGGAGCCGAGCCGGTCACCTCCGGCCTGGCGCATGCCGGGCATCTCGTCGGCCACGCGTTCCTGATCCTGGCGGGCACCATGGGACTCATCGCGGCGGTGGACGTGCCCTGGCAGCTCTACCAACACAACCAGAAGCTCAAGATGAGCCGCCAGGAAATCAAGGAAGAGGCGAAGGAGAGCGACGGCTCGCCCGAAATGAAGGGTCACATCCGCAGGGCCCAGGCGGAGCTCGCCCGGCGCCGCATGATGCACGAGGTCCCGAAAGCGGACGTCATCGTGACCAACCCGACTCACTTCGCCGTCGCGATCCGCTACGACGAAAAGCGCATGCGTGCTCCGATCGTGGTCGCCAAGGGCGCCGACGAAATCGCGGCTCGCATCCGCGAGATCGCAACAGAGAGCAATGTCCCGATCTTCGAGGCTCCGCCGCTCGCGCGCGCCCTGCATCGCAACGTCGAAATCGGTGGCGAGATCCCGAGCAACCTGTATGTCGCGGTGGCGCAGGTTCTCACCTACATCTACCAATTGAAGAACGCGCGACGTTATGGCGCGGTCATGCCGCAGCGCCCGAGCATCGATCCCGGAGTCGAGAACTAACTCATGGCAACGCCCGCTACCCCCGCAACCATGCCCTCGATGCGCGACCTGATCCGCACCGGCTTCGGTGTGCCGCTGGGTGTCCTGGCCGTGCTCGCCATGGTCGTGTTGCCCTTGCCGCCGATGGCGCTCGACGTCCTGTTCACGTTCAACATCGCCCTGTCCATCATCATCATGATGGCCGTGTTCTACGTGTCGCGGCCCGTGGAGTTCGGCGTATTCCCGACTGTCCTGCTGGTCGCCACATTGCTGCGCCTGGCGCTGAACGTGGCTTCCACACGTGTCGTGCTGCTGAACGGGCATAGCGGACCCGGAGCAGCTGGACGCGTCATCGAGTCCTTCGGCCAATTCGTCATCGGCGGCAACTTCGCCGTCGGTGTCGTGGTGTTCATCATCCTGACCGTCATCAACTTCGTGGTGGTGACCAAGGGTTCCGGCCGTATCTCCGAGGTCAGCGCACGATTCACGTTGGACGCGATGCCCGGCAAGCAGATGGCGATCGACGCCGATCTCAACGCTGGCCTGATCACGCAGGACGAGGCGCGCGCGCGTCGCGCCGACGTTCGCGCGGAGGCCGACTTCTACGGCTCCATGGACGGTGCCAGCAAATTCACTCGCGGTGATGCAGTCGCGGGCATTCTCATTCTGCTGATCAACATCATCGGCGGCCTCGCCATCGGCATCCTCGGCCACGGGATGCCCTTCGCCGAAGCCGGCAAGCGCTACACACTGCTGACCATCGGCGACGGCCTGGTGACGCAGATTCCCGCGCTGTTGCTGTCGACCGCCGTCGCACTCATCGTGACTCGCATGTCGCGCGCCCAGGACATGGGCGGCGAGATGACCAAACAGCTGTTCGGGCATCCGAAAGCCCTCGGCGTCGCGGCCGGCCTGCTCGCGACCCTCGGTCTGATTCCCGGCATGCCGAATCTGCCTTTCCTGTTCATGGCGATCTTGTGTGGCTCCGCCGCGTACGCGGTCGCCAAGCGTCGCGCAGCCCCTGCGGTCGAAGCGCCGGAGCCGGCCAAAGCTGCTCCGCAGAACAATGAGAACCGCGAGCTGTCATGGGACGACGTGAAGCCGGTGGACCTCATCGGCCTCGAGGTGGGCTACCGGTTGGTGCCGCTCGTCGACAAGCGCCAGAGCGGCGACCTGTTGGCCCGCGTGCGCGGTGTGCGCCGCAAGCTCTCTCAAGACCTCGGGTTCCTCGTGCCGGCTGTTCACATCCGGGACAACCTGGACCTCGCTCCGAATGTCTACCGCATCACCCTGGGGGGTGTGCCGGTCGGTGAGAGCATCATTTATCCGGATCGCGAGCTGGCGATCAATCCGGGCCGGGTATTCGGCCCCGTACAGGGCATCGCCACGAAGGATCCGGCATTCGGTATGGATGCGGTGTGGATCGAGCCGTCCGCGCGCGATCAGGCCCAGACGCTGGGCTACACGGTCGTCGACCCGAGCACGGTCATCGCCACGCATCTGAGCTTCATCGTTCAGGGACACGCCCACGAGATTCTCGGGCACGAGGAAGTTCAACACCTCCTCAACACGCTCGCCAAATCGGCCCCGAAGCTCGTCGAGGACCTGGTCCCGCGCGTGGTGCCGCTGTCGACCCTCGTACGCGTTCTGCAGGGACTGCTCGCAGAACGTGTCCCGATTCGCAATATGCGCACGATCATCGAAACGATCGCCGAGCATGCGCCGAAGACCCCGGACGCCACCGTACTGCAAGGTCAGGTGCGCGTCGCACTCGGCCGGCAGATCGTTCAGGACATCGCCGGCGTCAACGCCGAGCTCCCCGTCATCACTCTCGAGCCCGATCTTGAAAAACTGCTGCAGGGTTCACTAGCCGGCAACGCCGCCAACCCCGGGTTGGAGCCCGGTTTGGCAGAGAGATTGCAACAACGTCTGGCGGAGGCTTCCAGGCGTCAAGAATCTGCCGGTGAGCCTTCGGTGTTGCTCGTGCCACCGGCACTGCGTCACACACTCGCGCGATTCACTCGCTCGAGCGTGCCGAACCTGCATGTGCTGGCCTGGAACGAGATACCGGACAACCGCAAGGTCCGCTTGGTTTCGGCAGTGGGTAGATAGTGAGACACGAGGCAGGCATGAAGATCGTTCGACATATCGCGCCGGATATGCGCCAGGCGCTGCGGTCGATCCGAGGACAGCTCGGAGAGGATGCCGTCATCCTTTCCTCGCGCCGTATTCCGGAAGGCGTGGAAGTGACGGCTGCCATCGACTTCGACGCCGCGTCGTTGCAAGACGCCATGAGCACGCCAGCCGAGAGCCTGACACCGGCGCCATTGCCGCCGGCTCATACGCCCATCGCCAGCTCTCCGCGTCCCCTGACACCGCCTTCGCGCCAACCGGTGCCCGCTCCCTCATACGCGGCGCAGCAAGTCGCGCCTGCTCTCACGGCCGCGGCGACGCAGCACGCGCCTCATCCCGTTGCTGCGACCGCAGCACAGCAACCCGCGCCGTCATATCCCGTTGTCGCTGCGCCCACCACGGTGCCCGCGCATTCGAGCGCCAATGCGTTGACGGTCCAGCAGGGCCACGCTCACACGGCCTCCGGCGGCCACTGGCCGGCGGCCCCGGCCGGCTACTCGCAGGCCGCCACTGCCGACTACTCACACTCAGCCATTGCCGGCTACTCGCACGGAGCCCCGGCCGGCTCCTCACACTCGGCCGCCTCCCATTATTTTTCCGCGCCGCAGCAAACTGACGCGCGTCCGTTCGCGCACATCCTCGCGTCCGACTCGGTGCCGTCTGACATCCCGGCGTTATCACCGGTAGCGTCGGCACCGGTGCTTGCGCCAGCACCCGCGACAAACACAGCGCCGGCCCAACAACTCGCCGCAGCTCCGAGGCCAGCCGAGCATCCGACCGCCCGCCGCGAGCCAACCCTCGCTGGGGGTTCCCTCGCTGACCGCTCGGTCGCAATCAGCGCTGTCCCGGCCGCCAGGCAGGATTTGGCCGCGGAAGCGCTCGCCGAGTTGCCCCCGTCGCCCGCACCGGGCGTCGTCAGCGAAGCGATGGGCAGCGAGCTGAAAACACTGCGCCGCATGCTGGAAACCCAGCTGGCGCAACTCGCCTGGAACGACCTGACACGCCGCGCCCCGGTGCATGTCGAGATCCTCCGGGAGCTGACCGAGATCGGTATCACCCAGGACCTGTCGGACTACATCCTCAAACAACTGCCGGAGAAGGTCGAGCTCGGCTTCGCACGACGCTTCGCGATCGCCGGACTGTCGCAGTACCTCCTCGTCACGGGCGACCGCTGGCTCGAAAACGGCGGCCGCGTCGCCTTCATCGGCGCCACCGGTGTCGGCAAGACGACGACGCTCGCAAAACTCGCTGTACGTTGGGTGCTGCGACACGGAACGCGCGATCTCGCGCTAGTAGGCTGCGATACCGTGCGTATCGGGGCCCAAGACCAGATTCAATCGCTCGGACAACTTCTGGGCGTGCCGGTCTATACCCCGGAGAACTTCGAGAGCCTGCCGACACTGCTTTCCCGCCTCGGTGACCGCCATAGACTGATTCTCATCGATACTCCCGGCTCGAGCCTGCGAGACCCGCAACTCGGCAACCGCCTCGGAGTGTTGTCCAACTGTGCCTCGCAGATGGAAACCGCGCTCGTGCTCGCAGCCAGCACGCAGGCCGGCGCCATCGAGGAAACCGTCAAGCGTTATGCACCAGCCAACCCGGCTTGCTGCGTGCTCACGAAGTTGGACGAGGCCGCGAGTCTGGGTGGCGCCCTGTCGGCGCTGATCCGGGCGCGGATACCGGTTTCATATGTCAGCGAAGGACAACGCGTACCGGAGGATCTCCGCCCGGCGCGTGCCCTCGAATTGGTGTCGACCGCCGTACGGCTCGCAAAGGCGAGCGGCGCGGCCGCCGACGAAGATCTCCTGCGCCGTCGATTCGGAAAGAGTGCTCATGCCATCACCTGATCTCAACCTCATCAACAATGCCAACCTGAGTGGACTGGCGCAGCCCGTTCAGGTCATCGCCGTGACCGGCGGTAAAGGCGGCGTAGGCAAAACCAGCGTTTCCGTCAATCTGGCCACGGCGCTCGCCAAGAGCGGCAAGCGTGTCGTGTTACTCGACGGTGACCTCGGGTTGGCCAACGCTGATGTGTTTCTCGGCCTCTCGCCCCGTTACACCCTCGCTCACGTGATCTCGGGCGAGCGCACGTTGGATGAGATCCTCGTCACGTCCCCGCAGGGCTTCCTGGTGGTCCCGGCGGCCTCGGGAGCCGCGGATATGGTGAATATGGGTGCCGCAGAGCACCTGGGCATCGTGCAGGCATTCAGCACGCTCGCCGCCCGTGTCGACGTAATGATCGTCGATACCGCCGCCGGCATCGCCCATAGTGTGCTGCAGTTCTCACAAGCATGCCAACACGTCATCGTCGTGATCTGCGACGAGCCCGCGTCGCTAACTGACGCCTACGCCCTCGTCAAGGTGCTGAGTCGCAATCACGGTGTGAGCCGCTTCCGCGTGTTGGCCAACCAGATGCGCATTCCCGGCGCGGGAGCCGAGCTTTTCCATCGCTTCGAGCGCGTCACAGCACGATTCCTCGATGTAGTGCTTGAATTCGCCGGCGAGATACCAGAGGACGAGTACCTGCGCCGCTCCGTCAGGGAGCAGCGGCCGGTTTTCGAGGCGTACCCGTCGAGTCCGGCCTCGCGCGCATTCAAGAAATTGGCGGCACGGGCCGATACATGGCCAGTGCCACCCGGCCCACGGGGGAATATCGAATTCTTCGTGGAAAGGTTGGTGCGAAGGAGCGCGCCCCGGTTGGAAACCGTGTCATGAACGCGGCCAGCGCATACGGCGCACACCGGGGAGCGAGCGAGGCGGACGAGCTGATCATGCAGCACGCCGAGCTGGTGAAGCGCATCGCCTATCACCTCGCGGGACGGCTCCCGCCGTCGGTGGAAGTCGATGACCTGATCCAGGCCGGCATGCTCGGACTGCTCGAGGCAGCGTCCAACTACGCCGCCAACCGCGGCGCGAGTTTCGAGACGTATGCGGGCATCCGCATCCGCGGGGCGATGATCGACGCCCTTCGGAAGTTGGACTGGGCACCACGCTCGGTACACCGCAAAGCGCGTGCGGTGGCGGCGGTGGTGCAGGAAATCGAGCGCACGACGGGACGCGATGCGCGTGACGTCGAGATCGCCGGACGGATGGGTGTCTCGCTGGACGAGTACCACTCGATCGTCCAGGACGCCGCGAGCTGTCGCCTCGCGACGCTCGATGACATGACCGCGGCGACGGCGACGGACTCCGCGGACCCGTTCCGCGAAGCGTCGGATGACCGGTTCAGAGAAGCGCTCGCGCAGGCGATCGACAGCCTGCCGGAGCGGGAAAGGTTGGTCATGTCGTTGTACTACACCGACGGGCTGAACCTGAAAGAGATCGGTGCGGTGTTGAAAGTGACGGAGTCGCGCGCCTGCCAGTTGCACGGCCAGGCGCTCGTGAGATTGAAGGCGCGGTTGGCGGATTGGCGCGATGGACGCGTTGAAGCAAACGCGTAATTGGGAGACTGGGCTGTGAGCAAAGATATGAAGTTCCTGGTGGTCGATGACTTCTCGACCATGCGCCGCATCATCAAGAATCTGCTGCACGACCTCGGCTACCCGAACGTCGAGGAAGCCGACGACGGCAAGACCGCGCTGCCGATGCTCCAGGCCGGCGGATTCGATTTCCTCATCACCGACTGGAACATGCCCGGCATGCCCGGCCTCGACCTGATCAAGGCCGTGCGCGCCGACGGCAAGCTCGCGAAAATGCCCGTGTTGATGCTGACCGCGGAGGCCAAGCGCGAGCAGATCATCGAGGCGGCTCAGGCCGGCGTGAACGGTTATGTGATCAAACCCTTCACGGCCGAGACCCTGAAGGAAAAGCTGGACAAGATCCTGGGCCCGGGCAAGTGAGAACAACATGTCGAATTTTGCCATCCTGAAGCTGGAATACAGCGCCTGCGTCGAAGCCCTTAACGAGGCTTTGCGGACCGAGGACGAGAAGGCTTTCTTCGCGGCCGTCGATCACATCGTGCACATGCGCGAGCCGGGAATGTTCGGTGAGCTGCGCAAGCTGACCGGCGACCTGCAGAAGGCGCTCGAGCGCTTCAGCATCGAGTCGAAACTTGCGGATTTCGCGGAGAACGAGATTCCGGACGCGCGTGCGCGTCTGAACCATGTGATCAGCATGACGGACGAGGCCGCGCATCACACGTTGGATCTCGTCGAGCAGTCTGGCCCTCTCGCGGAACGCACCGCGAAGGCGGCAGGCACTCTCATCGACATGATCAACGCCTACCGCGCGCAATCCACCGGCGTGCAGGGTTTCGAGGGTGTCGCGCGCTCGATCGATGCCTACGTGCCGGTCGTGAGGGCCGTTGAAGCATTCCTGCCCGCCGCACGAGCCGACTCGGAGAGCATCCGCCGCAACCTGTCGGACGTGTTGCTCGCACAGGGTTATCAGGACCTCACGGGCCAGATCATCCGTAGCGTGATGAAGCTGGTCGAGGAGCTCGAGGCCGCGCTGACCGATCTCTCGCGACTGTCGGGAGACGTGGTGGAGCATGCCTCGATGGGCGATAGCCGGGGCCACGGTCCGGCAGTGCCCGGAGTCACCAAGGGCGAGATCGCTTCGGGCCAGACAGATGTGGACGCACTCCTGTCGGGTCTCGGAATGTAAGGTGTCCGCTTGGACATACTGAGCATCATCGGTGTGGTGCTCGCGCTGAACGCCATCCTCGTCGGCGCCGTGTTGAAAGGCGCCGGCATCATGGCACTCGTGTCGGCCGCGGCTTTCATGATCGTCGTGGTCGGTACGATCGCTGCCATTTTCATCCAGACGCCGCTGCCGGTGATGCGGCGCGCGCTGAAGATCTTCCCCTGGGTGATCCGCCCGCCGACGCGTGACGGAAAGAAGCTGATCACGAAGATCGTCGAGTGGAGCAACACTGCCCGCAAGCAGGGCCTCCTCGGCCTGGAGCCCACCATCGCGCGCGAGGACGACGAGTTCGTCAAGAAGGCTCTGCAGCTCGTCGTCGACGGTAGCGAGCCGGAAAGCATCAGCAACGTGATGTACGTGGAGCTCAACATGCGTGAGCACGCTGACACCAGCGCGGCCAAGGTATTCGAAGGCATGGGCATCTACTCGCCCACGCTAGGCATCATCGGCGCGGTACTCGGCCTCATGGCCGTGCTGCAGAACCTCGCGGACCCGAGCAAGCTCGGTCACGGCATCGCCGCCGCGTTCACTGCAACCGTGTACGGAATCGGACTCGCCAACCTCCTGTTTCTGCCCGTGGCCGCCAAACTCAAGGCGATCATCCAGCGACAGACCCAGTTCCGCGAGATGGTGATCGACGGCATGTTATGTATCGCGCAGGGCGAGAATCCCCGTTCCATCGAGGCGAAGTTGCAGGGCTACCTGCACTAAACGCGCTGATGAGCCGCAAGCCCGTCACGACGCGCCGTTTGCGGCGCCACGAGGAACACACGAACCACGAATCGTGGGCCATCCCCTATGGGGACCTGGTCACGCTGCTGCTCGCCTTTTTCGTGGTCATGTACGCGATCTCCTCGGTGAACGCCGGTAAGTACCGGGTGCTCTCGGACTCCCTGTTCGCGGCTTTCCGGGGCACCCCGCGGACCATGGATCCGATCCAGGTCGGCCAGGAGCAGACCGGCTCGGGCTCGGAGCTCGAAAGCAACGTCATTCAATCCGCCCTCAAGGGCCAGCAGCGCTCGTCCCTCGCTCCGGTCCCTGTCCAGGGCGGGCAACTGGGCAACGGTGCCTCCCCGGTCGCGAATCTGGGCACCCACGCCGGTGCATCGGGAGCCGCCGCGGCGGCACTCACGAAGGTAGCCGACGAAGTGGCGCGCGCGCTCGATGACCTGGTCAAGCAGGATCTCGTCGTCATGCGGCGCTCCGAATTCTGGATCGAAGTCGAGATCAAGACGGACATTCTCTTCCCCAGCGGCAGCGCGCAGCTCGCGCCCTACGCGGTAGATGTCATCCAACGCCTGGGAGGCGCACTCTCCCCCTATCCGAACCCGATCCGCGTGGAAGGCCACACGGACAACAAGCCGATCAAGACGGTGGCGTTCTACTCGAACTGGGAGCTGTCCGCCGCCCGCGCTGGAAGCGTCGTCCGCGTGCTGCAGTCCAAGGGGGTGAGCCCCGAGCGCCTGGCCGTCATCGGCTACGGCGAGCAGCGTCCCGTGAAGAGCAACGACACGGAGGAAGGCCGCAACGCCAACCGCCGCGTGGTGGTGGTGATCCTGTCCACCGAGTTGCAGCGCCACGCAGACCCCGTCGATCAGCAGCCGGGCGCCGTCGGCCCGATCGCGCCGTCGACCGCGACACCGGCAGGCGTACCCGCC
>DAITMW010000011.1:0-41254 GCA_036834945.1 Steroidobacteraceae bacterium | reverse complement strand
ACGCCCGGCGAGCCCGCCTCGCTTCCAACAGCCACCGCCGCCCCCACTCCTTCCGCGCCGGCGGCAGCCACAGCGCCGGCGGCCGCGAATGTGACGCCGTCGACATCCGGCGCCCGCCCCGTCGGCATGGTTCGTGCACCCTGAATAACACAACTGCCGCTGCGCGCCGGAAAGCCGACATCTGACTTCGTGTGCGCGCCGCGAGTGTGAACGCGTTCACGGAGTGCCTGTGCCATGACCCTGCAACCCAACGACCTGACCACCTTCGAGATCATCTTCGCCGCCGGCCGCGCCGTCTTTCTGTTGTTTTCCTTCATCATCGCCGCGGTCACCTTCACCGCCTGGCGGCGTGCCACCCGCTCGCAGACCGAGCAGGTCATTTCCCAAACAAACACCGTACTGCAGCGATTGGCGGCCCTCGAGGCCCGTGTGGATGCGACGAAGATCACGATTTCACAGCTCGGCGACCGTCTCGAGCGCCCGCAGGCGGCCCCCGCCGCCGGCGCCTCCCCCGGCTACCAGATGGCCATCCGCCTCGCCAAGAACGGCGCGTCGCGCGAAGACCTCATGGCGGGCTGCGGTCTGTCCCTCGCGGAAGCCGAGTTGGTGCAGCGCCTGCACGGTACTTCGGGCTCTCCTCGCAACTGAGTCGTCCAACATAACGCAACCCGGAACTGCGTCTACTTTCCGCAACGCACCCTCAAGGGGCGGCGCGCAAAGGCCGATACTGGGGGTGCAGCCGACTTAATGCCTTTCGGATCCCATTGTCATGAACAAACGCAAGCCAGGGGCCGCGACGCGCACCACCCGCCGTGGGCGCACCGCTCGCAACACGCCCGCCCCGGGCGTCGAACAAGAGACGGGTAGCGGCTCATTCGCCGTCGCCGCCGAATGCACGGTTGCCGATGCCAGCTCCCTGAAGTCGGGCCTGGCAAAGCTGCTGGACGAGTCGGGCAGCGTGACCATCGATATCAGCGCGGTACAGCGCATCGACACCGCGGGGCTGCAAGTCATCGCTACATTCATCCGTGAGCGTGAGTCGCAAGGTCGCCAGGTGCAGTGGCAAGGACACTCCCCGGCCGTGTCCGCCGCCGCGAAGCTCCTCGATCTGAGCGCGCTCATCAAACTATGACGATCGACCTGACACAGTTCCACGACGCGTTCTTCGAAGAGAGCTTCGAAGCACTCGACTCCATGGAGGCCGCCCTCCTGAAGCTCGACATCGGCGCGCCCGAGCCCGAGCTGATCAACACCATTTTCCGTGTCGCGCACTCCATCAAGGGCGGTAGCGCGACCTTCGGGTTCTCCGACATCGCCTCCTTCACGCACAGCCTCGAGACGCTGCTCGACGAGCTGCGCAGTGGCGGCATGCAGGTGACCGTCGCGATCTCCGACCTGTTGCTGAAGTCGGTCGACGTGATGCGCGCCATGTTGAAATCGACGCAGTCGAAACAGCCGCTCGACATGCAGCGCGTGTCCGACCTGCAGTTCGATCTCGAGTTGATGATCGTTCAGAAGAACGCTGCCCCGGCCCCCACTGTCATCCCGGAGGCCATTGCACACCTGGCCGCCGCAGCAGCAGCGCCGGCCGCGCCAGCTGCCGCGAGTGCCCCAACCCCGACTGCCGCAGCAGCGGCCGCCCCGACTGCCGCTGGCGCTCCAATCTCCAAAGGTTGGGAAATTACCTTCCGCCCCTACCGCGAGCTCTTTGCCCGCGGTAACGACCCCCTCCGCATGATGCGCGAGCTCGCCGAGTTGGGCGAGCTGACCGTACACGTCGACACGACCGCCCTGCCGAACTTTGCCGATCTGGAACCCCAGAGCTGCTACCTCGCGTGGAAACTCGAGCTCGCCGGTGATGTCGCGGAAGACGCGATCAAACAAGTTTTCGAATGGGCCGAAGGCGACTGCGATCTCGAGTTGCGTAAGTTGGGTGTTGAGTCCGCTGCCCAGGCTGCATCTGCTGACCAGGTCGCACCCGCTGTCGAGGCGGCGCCAGCCGTGGAGGCGCTCGCCGCTCCCGCCGTCGCGCCCGCAAGCGACGCCGCCGTCGCTGACGCGATCCTGTCCGACAAAGCGCTGCCCGCGGCCGTCGAAGAGCCCAAGCAGGAGACAGTCGCGGCAACACCTGCCGCGCAGACCGCCGCGCCAACAGTGGCTGTCGTCAAGGACGCGAAAGTCGATTCCCCGGTCACCACCATCGGCGACTCCGGCTCGATCCGCGTCAGTGTCGAGAAGATCGACGAACTCATGAACACCGTCGGTGAGCTCGTGATCACCCAGGCGATGCTGAGCCAGCTCGGCTCCGCCCTGGAGGGTCCGAACGCCGAGAAGCTGCGCGCGGGCCTCGCCCAGCTCGAACGTAACACCCGCGAGCTGCAGGAAAGCGTCATGCGCGTGCGCATGTTGCCCATCAGCTTCGTATTCAGCCGCTTCCCCCGCATGGTACGCGACATCGCGCAGCGCCTGGGCAAGCAGATCGATCTCAAGTTGACCGGAGAGCAGACCGAGCTCGACAAGACTGTGCTCGAGAAGATCGGCGATCCACTCGTCCATCTCGTCCGCAACAGCATCGACCACGGCATCGAGATGCCGGATGCGCGCGTCGCCGCGGGCAAGCCTGCCGCCGGCACCGTACACCTGGATGCCTGCCACCGTGGCGGCAACATTGCTGTCGAAGTCAGTGACG
Organism: Steroidobacteraceae bacterium; assembly: GCA_036834945.1. GTDB lineage: Bacteria > Pseudomonadota > Gammaproteobacteria > Steroidobacterales > Steroidobacteraceae > 13-2-20CM-66-19. The sequence continues at coordinate 38,565 of DAITMW010000011.1, read as the reverse complement.
ACGGCCAGGGGCTGGACAAAGACCGTATTCTCGCGAAAGCACGCCAGCGCGGCCTCGTCGGCCAGAACGACGTGCTCACCGACGACCAGATCCACGAGCTCATCTTCCTGCCGGGCTTCTCCACCGCCGAGAAGACGACCGACCTGTCGGGTCGTGGTGTCGGCATGGACGTAGTCCGCCGCAACGTGAAAGAGCTCGGTGGCAAGATCGAGCTGCGCAGCGAGCGCGGCAAGGGCTCGCGCTTCATCATTACTCTGCCGCTCACTCTCGCCATCGTCGATGGCCAGTCGGTCGCGGTCGGCAGCGAAACCTACATCATCCCGCTCATCTCCATCGTCGAGTCCATGCGACTGAAGGAGACGAGCATCAGCCGCCTCTCCGGCCACAACGAGGTGTTCTCGTTCCGTGGCGACTACCTGCCCATCATCCGCCTGCACGAGCTGTTCGGCGTCGAGCCGCGTGCCCGTGCCTTGCACGAGGGCCTCGTCGTCATCGCGGAAGGCGACGGACGCCGGGTCGGACTGTTCGTCGACGATCTGCTGGGCCAACAGCAGGTCGTCATCAAGTCCCTGGAAGCCAACTATGGTCGCGTCGAGGGTGTCTCGGGAGCCACCATCCTCGGCGACGGCTCGGTTGCCCTGATTCTCGACGTGACGGGAATCATAGCCGCCGCATCCATGCGCGCGGCTGCCTAACCATCAAGAGTCACCCGCCCCAAAAAATGACAACCTTCGAGGAAATCATTCATGTCCACTAACGCGGTGAATCCGGAGCAAGCTGGCGCCGGCTCGCACCAGGTTCTGACTTTTGTGCTCGGCAACGAGACGTATGGTGTCGATATCCTGCGGGTGCAGGAGATCCGTGGCTGGTCCGCGGTAACGAAGATTCCCCATGCGCCCTCGCATGTTCTCGGCGTGTTGAATCTGCGCGGCTCGATCGTTCCGATCGTGGACCTGCGCATGCGCTTTGCACTCGATCGCGCTGAATACACTGCGATCACCGTAATCATCGTAGTGTCGGTGCTCTCGGCTGCTGGACGCCGCGACTTCGGCGTGGTGGTCGATGGCGTATCCGACGTCGTTGACGTCAACACCGCGGAAGTCAAACCAGCCCCCGAGCTCGGCTCGCGCGCCGCGACGGATTACATCCGCGGCCTCGTGTCGGTCTCCGACCGCATGGTCGTGTTGCTGGACATCGATCGCCTGATTGCGACTGATATGGCGTCGTTCTCAGCCGCCGCATAAAGGTTCGAGCTCAATCCATGATCACTCAAGTCCTCAACCGCCTGAAGCTCTGGCAGAAACTCGGATGGCTCGTCCTCGCGATGGCCATTCCTGCCGCGCTGGTCGGCTTTTTCTACCTGCGTCTGGCCAACACGCAGGTGAGCCAGGCCCGCGAGGAACTCGACGGCGCCCGCTATATGCAGGCCTTGAGCGCCGTGGAAGGCGAGATCCTCACGCATCGCAGCCGCGCGTTCGTCTTCCTGAGTGGCGATCAGGCCCGCAAGGCAGACGTCCTCACGCAGCAGGACGAGGTGGAAAAGCAGATCGCTGTCCTGGACACGATCGATGCTGACATCGGCAAACAGCTCGGTGTGTCGGACGCATGGCAGAGTGTGAAGTCACAGTGGGCGACGCTAAAGGGCAAGACCCTGACTGCGTCCGCCGCCGACAATGACTCCGCCGAGGCGGCGCTCATCGACCATATCCGGCAGCTCACCGACCTGGTGGGAGCGCGCTCGAAGACTGCGCTCGATCCAGAGACCTCCTCGCAGGCGCTCATTCACCTGGCGTCCGATCACACGCCGAAAGCGTTGATCTACGCGAATAGCATGCGCAACTTCGCCGTCAAGGCCGCTGCCAAGGGCTACCTGGGTGGTGACGACCGCATGGGCATCCAGATCTACAGGGATCGCTTCCAGGCTGAGGTCGATAAAGCGCGGGCCGCCCTCGAGCGAGCCCCCGCTGATGCCCGCTCCGAACTGCAGTCGGAGTTCGATGGCATGACCGCGACGGCCGCGGAGTACGACTCGGTCGTCCAGACGAAGCTCGTCACGGCCGCGAATCTGACCGCCACCGGCGCGGAGATCTACAACGCCGGTGTCGCTACCAACCGCGCCATCAAGAAACTCTCGGCTGCCGCTTACGCTTCTACCGTCAAGACGCTGCAGGCGCGCGTCGCGGCGCAGAGCTGGCATCGCAACATCTCGACCGGCATCAGCCTCCTTGTTCTCGCCTTCGCGATCGCCCTGGCGTGGCTGGTGAGCCGCTCGCTGACGCAGCCGTTGAATCGTGCAGTCTCCGTGTTCGGCAAGATCTCGGCCGGGCAATACGACAGTCAGATCGAGACCCGCGGAACCGACGAAGCCGGCCAGGTGTTGCGCGCCCTCGATGAGATGCAGACCAAGCTGCGCACCCAGATCGAGAACGAGCGCGCGGTTGCCGCGGAAAACACCCGTATCCGTCAGGCACTCGATAAAGCGTCGACGAGCGTCGTGCTCGCTGACGAGAACCACCAGATCATCTACGTCAACGAGACGGCACAGGCCAGCTTCACCCGCAACGCGCAGGAAATCCGCGCGACGCTGCCTAACTTCGACCCGGCCCGCATGCGCGGCTCGAGCCTCGATTCGTTGTCAGCCGACCCGAACAGCCAGCGCAGACTGCTCGATAACCTCAAGAGCACCGACGTACAGGAGCGCGTGCTCGGCGACTTCACCTTCCGCACCGTGACCAACCCGGTCATCGGCGAGCGTGGCGAGCGCCTCGGCACCGTCATGGAATGGTCGCAGCGTACCCAGGAAGTGCGGGTCGAGAAAGAGCTGCAGAACATGATCTCCGCCATCAACGGCGGCACCCTCAACAAGCGCATCGACCTCGCGGGCAAGAACGGTTTCTTCGAGGCGATGAGCCGCGGCATCAACCAGCTCGCCGACAACCTCACCGAGGTGGTCTCGAAAGTGAAGCTGGCCGCGGGGGAAGTTCACCGCGGGGCCCAGGAAATCTCCGCCGGCAACTCCAACCTGTCGCTGCGCACCGAGGAACAGGCCGCTTCCCTCGAGGAGACCGCTTCCTCGATGGAAGAGATGACGACGACCGTCAAGCAGAACGCCGACAACGCCGGCCAGGCGAACCAACTCGCCATGGCGGCACGCGAACAGGCCGAGCAAGGCGGCATGGTCGTCGGCAAGGCTGTGCAGGCGATGTCGGGCATCAACGATTCGGCACGCCAGATCGCCGACATCATCGGGGTCATCGACGAGATCGCCTTCCAGACCAACCTTCTCGCGCTCAACGCGGCGGTCGAAGCCGCGCGCGCCGGTGAGCAGGGCCGCGGGTTCGCGGTCGTCGCCTCCGAAGTCCGCAATCTCGCCGGCCGCTCGGCGACCGCGGCGAAAGAGATCAAGGACCTCATCCAGGACAGCGTCAAGAAAGTCGAGGATGGCTCGCTGCTCGTGACCCAGTCGGGTCAGACCCTCGAGCAGATCGTCATCTCCGTCAAGAAAGTCTCCGACATCGTCGCCGAGATCGCCGCCGCCTCGCGCGAGCAGTCACTCGGCATCGAGCAGGTCGGTCGCGCCATCATGCAGATGGATGAGCTGACCCAGCAGAATGCCGCGCTCGTGGAGCAGGCAACGGCTGCCTCGCAGAACATGACGACCGAGGCCTCCGCGCTGAACGAGATGATGGGCCGGTACGACTTCACCGGCATCGCCGGCGCGAGCACTTACAACAACGCGGCTCCAGCCGCGAGCGCCAGCATCTCCGCCACACCCGCGGCTCGAGTGGAACGCCGTAAGGCGAATCGCCCGTGGGCCAACAGAACCAATAAGAGTCAACCCGCAGCCGCCGCGCCCCGACCTGAAGCGGCTGCTGCTTCCGCCCCCCGTCTTGCTGCCGTAGCCGATTCCGGCAAGGACAGCAACGAGTGGCAGGAATTCTGATCAGGCCGGTACAACAAGGATCGAAGGTCATGCAGTTCCTGAATCGGTTGAAGCTCTGGCAGAAGCTCGCGCTGCTCGTCGTGGCCATGGCCGTGCCGACAGCACTGCTGGGGGTCTTCTATCTGAGCGGGGCCAACGAACAGGTGGCGCTCGCCTCGGATGAGATTGAGGGTGCGCGCTACGTACAGTCAGTCGGCGCCGTGCTCGCGGAAGCCTCCAATCACCGCAGTCGACTGTTTGCATTGCTGACGGGCGATGCCGCCCGCCGCGACGAGGTCAGCAGCTCGGAAGTCTCGATGGACAAGCTCTTGTCGGATGTCGACGCGAGCGATGCCAAGGTCGGCGCCCAGTTCAAGGTGTCCGATGCCTGGCAGACCATCAAGTCGGACTGGGAGCGTCTGAAGGCCGAAGGCGCCAAGCTCACCGCCGACGAAGCGGTCGCCCGCCACAACGCCCTCATCGACAAGCTGTTCAAGCTGAGCGAGACCATCACGGCACGCTCGGGCCTGAACGTCGATCCGTCCTCCGAGACGGAGGTGCTCATCCAGATTGCCACGCGCAACGTGCCCGCCGCCCTGATCGCATCGGAGAACATCCGTTGGTATGCCACCCGTGCCAGCATCAAGGGTTACCTCGGTGGCGATGACCGCATGGCGCTGGGGCTCTATCACGATGAGTTCCTGAACCAGTTCGAGACCGCGGCACGCGGCCTCGACAACGCCTCGGACGAGGCCAAGTCGAAAGTCCGTCCGGTGTTGGAGTCCGCGCGCAACGCCTTCGGCGCGGGTTACGGCCTCGTGAAGGAAAAGATCATCGACGCGCAGAAGATGGAGATCACGACCGCGGATGTTTATTCGGGCACCCGCGAGATCAACTCCACGCTGCGGCAGCTCGATGACGTCGCCTATACCGCGATGAATGCCGCCGTCCAACACCGCCTGTCGGATGTGACCACGTGGCGCAATCTGACGGCGGGCATTACGGCTGTCGCCCTCGCGTTCGCGCTGGCGCTGTCGTGGCTTATCACCCGCTCTCTGTCGGCACCACTCGCCCGTGCTGTGGAAGTGTTCGGCAACATCTCCGCCGGCAAGTACGACAACATGATCGAGCGCGCCGGTACCGACGAGGCAGGCCAGGTGCTGCAGGCCCTGGACGACATGCAGGGCAAGCTGCGCACCCAGATCGAGACCGAACGCAGCTTCGCGGCCGAGAACTCACGCATCCGTCAGGCACTCGACAAGGTTTCCACGAGTGTCGTGCTGTGCGATGCCAACTACCAGATCATCTACATCAACGACACCGCCCAGGCGATGTTCGCCCGCAACCAGCACGAGATCCGCAAGACGTTGGCGAATTTCGACGCCGCGCGGCTGCGTGGCTCGGACATGGGCGTGCTGTCGATCGACCCCAACAACATGCGCCGCGTCCTGGACACTCTCGTCGGCTCGGACGCGCACGAGCGCATGCTCGGCGCCTGCACCTTCCGCACCGTCGCGAGCCCGGTCCTCAACGACCGCGGCGAGCGTATCGGAACGGTGGTCGAGTGGACCGATCGCACGCAGGAGGTCGGCGTCGAGAAGGAGATGCAGAACATGCTCTCCGCCGTCGTCAGTGGCGATCTGGGCAAGCGCATCGATCTGACGGGCAAGACGGCTTTCTTCGAAGCAATGAGCCGGGGCGTCAACCAGCTCGCCGACAACATGTCGGAAGTCGTCTCGAAGGTGAAGACGGTGGCCTCGGAGGTGCACCGTGGCGCTGACGAGATCTCCTCGGGCAACGCCAACCTCTCACAGCGCACGGAAGAGCAGTCTTCGTCGCTGGAAGAGACCGCCTCCTCGATGGAAGAGATGACGACGACCGTCAAGCAGAACGCCGACAACGCCGGCCAGGCGAACCAGCTCGCCATGGCGGCGCGCGACCAGGCGGAGAAAGGCGGAGCGGTCGTCAGCCAGGCCGTCAAGGCGATGGCGGACATCAACGACGCCTCGAAGAAGATCGCCGACATCATCGGCGTCATCGACGACATCGCGTTCCAGACCAACCTCCTCGCCTTGAACGCCGCCGTCGAAGCGGCGCGTGCCGGTGAGCAGGGCCGCGGCTTCGCGGTGGTCGCGAGCGAGGTACGCAGTCTCGCGGGCCGCTCGGCTACCGCGGCGAAAGAGATCAAAGAGCTCATCCAGGACTCGGTCAGGAAGGTCGAGGACGGCTCGGTGCTCGTCACCCAGTCCGGCCAGACACTCGAGAAGATCGTGGCCTCGGTGAAGAAGGTCTCCGACATCGTCGCCGAGATCGCGGCCGCCTCGCGCGAGCAGTCCTCGGGCATCGAGCAGGTCAACCGTGCCGTCATGCAGATGGACGAGCTGACCCAGCAGAACGCCGCCCTCGTCGAGCAGGCCACGGCCGCTTCCCAGGCCATGGCCGAGCAGGTACGGGGCCTCAACGAGATGCTCGCTCGCTATCGCGTGGCGGAAGCTGCCCTGACATCCAACATGAGCAATGCAGCCGCCCACGCCAGCGGGGCGGCGGTGACGAACCGCGCGGACGCGCCTGTACGTGCGGAACGCCGCGGGGCCAACCGGCCCTGGGCGGCGAAAGCGGGCAAAGCCTCTACCGCCACCGCGGTAGCGGAAGTGTCACCCGCTCGTATGGCAGTCGCCCGTGCGACCGGCAATGGCGCGGACACCGACTGGCGGGAGTTTTGATATGAGCGGGACAATCAACGGAGAGCGGCGATGGCCCGGATACTAGCAGTAGATGACTCGGCGGCGATGCGCCAAATGGTGGGCATTACGCTCCAGGGCGCGGGTCACCAGGTAGAGCAGGCTATCGATGGCTGCCAGGCCCTGGAAATCGCCGAAAAGCAGAAGTTCGATCTCGTGATCACCGACGTGAACATGCCGAACATGGACGGCATCACGCTGGTGCGCGAGTTGCGCAACCGCGCAAGCTACAAGTACGTGCCACTCCTGGTGTTGACGACAGAAGCGACTACCGAGCGCAAGCAACAAGGGAAGGCGGCGGGGGCGACTGGTTGGCTTGTGAAACCCTTCAACCCCGAGAGGCTGTTGGCGACGGTCGCCAAGGTGCTCGGATAAGTTTTCTTTCACCATCACCTACGAAACGAGGAAATGTCAATGAAATCCCCAAAGAGGATGCTTGCGGCCGCGGCCGTGGCCTACTGCGTCAGTCTCGCGGCCCACGCGGACTGCGTATTGCCGCCGGCACCCAGCAAGATTCCGGACGGCGCCAGCGCGAGTGAGCAGGAAATGGTCACCGCGATGCAGACGTTGAAGGAATACAACGCCGACGTGGACACCTACCTGAAGTGCCTGGAGTTCGAGACGAAGCAGAATCGTCTGAGCGCCGGCGACCAGGAGAAGATGCACAACGCGGCCGTGGATACGCTGCAGAAGGTTGCCAACAAGTTCAACGAGCAGGTCCGCACCTTCAAGTCCAAGAAGGGCTGAACGAGGTAGCGACCTGCACACGTTGCAGTGATGGTCGATGCTCCCGGCGCGGTCGCACGTCCCGCGCCGGGTTTTCCCGGTTACCTGTTTCAAGAACCATGAAGCGACACGACGACCTTCCGACGAATTCTTCCGACGTGCCCCCTCAACTCCAGAATGCTGCATCGCACGAAGCCGGCGTCACCACCCGGCTGCGTGCGCTGCGGACGCGGGAGGAGCCGGCCAGTCCGGTCGAGGCCGCGGCGGCTCTCATCCAGCTATCGCTGCACGAGTCGAATGCCCCCGTGGAGGATCTGAGCTGCGCCCTCGGCCGCATAGCGCAAATGGCGCAGAGTCCGTCTGGCGAGCCGTTGGATCGTGCGCAACTGGCGCGGGAAGTGGCAGTCTGCGTCGAGAGCCTGCAATTCCACGATCGTCTGACCCAACAGCTCACGCAGGTGCGCAACCTGCTGGCAGTCCTGGCGTTCTGCGACGTACCTGAGGTGGAGACGGTCCACCCTCTCGAGGCCGATCCCGGCAGCTGGATGACGCTACTGGAAAACCTGCGCGCCCGCTTCACTTCCGACTCGCACCGGATCCTTTTCAATCTCCTGCTGCCCGGCTCCGGGAGCCGCGGCACGGTTGCCGCGCTGCACGCCAACGAAGGCAGCGTCGAGTTGTTCTAAGGCGAGTCGCGGCAAACATGATCCCAACCCAGCTCCGCGATGCGCTCGCAGCGCCCAGGGTGCGCGAGTTCGCCTTCAGCAACGAGGACTTCGAAGCGTTGCGCCGCCTGGTCAAGGAGCTGACGGGCATCAACCTCACCGATCAGAAGCGGGAGCTCGTTTACGGACGACTGGCGCGGCGGCTGCGCGCGTTGCACCTGCGAACCTTCGCCCAATATCGCGACCTGCTGGCGAGCGACGGGGGCAAGGAGATCAGCGAGTTTTGCAACGCCATCACGACGAACCTGACGTCGTTCTTCCGTGAGTCGCATCATTTCGATTACCTGCGCGAGCAATTGCTGCAAGCGCGTGCAACAGAGCGCAGCGCCTCGCGGCGCCTGCGGATCTGGTCCGCCGGCTGCTCGACCGGCGAGGAGCCCTACTCTCTCGCCATGACGGTGTTGGAGACTATCCCCGACCTGCGCACCTGGGACATCAAGATCCTCGCGACGGACCTGGATTCCGACGTGTTGTCGAAGGCGCAGCGCGGCATTTATGCCGCCGATCGCGTCCGCGCCCTGGGTCCACAACGCCTGTCACGTTTTTTCGTGGAGCGGCGCGGCCGCGACGGCCCGTGCTACGAGGTCGCTCCCGAGCTCATGTCGCTGATCACATTCAGGCAGCTCAATCTCATGCACAGCCTGCCGATGAAGGGTCCATTGGACGCCATCTTTTGCAGGAACGTGGTGATTTACTTCGACAAAGATACGCAGCGCGAGCTGTTTGCCCGCGTGGCCCACCTGCAGCGCCGCAACGACCTGCTGTTCCTCGGCCATTCCGAAAGTCTCTTCAAGGTCTCGGAAAGCTACACCCCCATCGGCAAGACCATCTACAGGCGCTGCTGACATGCGTGCTTATCTCAACAGGGCCGCGCCGGTGGAACCGATCCCGATGCTGCCGGCGTTCTCGCACATGCCGCGTACCTGGGACGCGGACAACGAGCGCTGGAGCGTCAAGATACTGCCGGGTGAATACTACGTAACGAAGGGCGACGAGGTGGTGACCACGGTGTTGGGGTCGTGCATCTCCGCCTGCGTCCGCGATGCCAAGGCCAACGTGGGCGGCATGAACCATTTCATGTTGCCGGAAGACAAGTCGGTCGGACCCAACAACTGGCTCGACCCGGCGGTCGGACTGGCGACACGCTACGGCTCGTATGCGATGGAAAGTCTCATCAACGATCTGTTGAAGCTGGGGGCGACCCGCGAGCGGCTGGAAATCAAGCTGTTCGGCGGCGGGCGCATCCTGCAGGGCATGACGGACGTCGGCGAGCGCAACATCAGCTTCATCAAGAGTTACATCCAGCTCGAAAATCTGCGCGTCGCGGCGGAGGACATGGGTGGTACCCAGCCGCGCAAGGTGATCTATTTTCCGGCCAGCGGGCGCTGCAAGCTGCGCAAGCTGCCCCCCGTCGAGAACCGTACCATCAGCCACCACGAGCAACTGTACCGCGAGAGCCTGCGCAACAAGGCCGCGGACGGCGGCGACGTCGATCTTTTCGAATAGGCGAAAACAACATGACAAGCCCGGCCGCACCCGCTTCCGCAAATACACCAAAGCGCCGCATCCGCGTACTCATCGTGGATGACTCCGCGCTCGTGCGCAGTCTCCTGACCGACATTCTGCGGGCGGACCCCGGGATCGAAGTGGTCGGCGTTGCCAGCGACGCGCACATCGCCCGCGAGAAGATCAAGCAACTCAACCCCGACGTACTGACCCTCGATGTCGAGATGCCGAAGATGGACGGCATCACGTTCCTGAAAAATCTCATGCGACTGCGGCCCATGCCGGTCGTCATGGTGTCCTCGCTCACCGAGCGTGGCGCGGACGTCACCCTGGACGCCCTGGCGCTCGGTGCGGTCGACTACCTGTCGAAGCCGAAGATCGACCTGGCCGCCACGTTGAAGGACTACGGCGACGAGCTCATCGAAAAGATCCATGCCGCCTCCAAGGCGAGCGTGCGAGCGCTCGACCCGCGGCGAGCCGCAACCATCACCGTCAAGGCGGCACATAGCACTGATGCCGTATTGCCGAAGACCCCCCCGCCGAAGCAAATGCGCACGACGGATCGCATCATTGCAATCGGCGCGTCCACCGGCGGCACCGAGGCGATCAAGGAAGTTCTGACACGGCTGCCCCCCGATACACCGGGCGTGGTGATCGCGCAGCACATCCCGAAAGCTTTCAGCGGCCCGTTCGCCAAGCGCATGAACGACTGCTGTCACGTCACCGTGTACGAAGCGCAGGACGGTCAGCAGGTTCTCGCGGGGCATGCGTACATTGCTCCCGGTGACAAGCATCTGATGGTCGTGCGCGATGGCGCACGCTACGTGTGCAAGCTCGATGACGGAGTTCCGGTCAACCGGCACAAACCCTCGGTCGACGTTCTGTTCCGCTCCGTCGCGCAGAACGCCGGCCGCAATGCGATTGGAGTGATTCTAACGGGCATGGGCAAGGATGGCGCCCGCGGGCTGAAGGAGATGCTGGACGCGGGCAGCCGCACCATCGCGCAGGACGAAGCGACCAGCGTGGTGTGGGGGATGCCCGGTGAGGCGGTCGCCATCGGCGCTGCCCAGCACGTTCTCGCGCTGGAGAATGTGGCCGGGAAGATACTCTCTCTGGCGGATGCCATGGACATCACGCGCGGCGCGCAAGAGGCGTGAACCGGTTACGGGACTTAATTCTCAAGTGGACGGAGGATAAGCCGCTACCGATCCACGAGGGAACCCGATGAATACCGTTGCTGCCCAGACCCCGAAGTCCACCATTGATACGGAGGCGTTCGCCTTCGTACAGGCGTTGGCTTCAGAGCTGTCCCGGGGCAAGGTTGACCTCCCCAGCTTCCCGGACATCGCCCTGCGCGTCCGCCAGGTGCTGGCCGATGAGAACGTCACCCAGGACCAGGTCACCCGCGTGGTCGGCTCCGAGCCCGCGCTCGCCGCACGCCTGATGCAGATTGCCAACTCCGCGGCCATCAACTTCAGCGGCAAGGCAATCACCGAGCTGCGTACGGCCATCAACCGCATGGGCCATAACATGGTGCGCAGCGCGGCGATCGCCTTCGCCATGTCGCAGCTGAAGAAAGTCGACAACCTGAAGGGACTGGAGCAGCCCCTCGACGACCTGTGGAAGAGCAGTGCTGCGGTCGCAGCAATGTCCCACGCGGTGGCGCGGCGCTTCAGCAAGATCAACCCCGATACCGCGATGCTGGCAGGCCTGCTGCACGGCATCGGCAAGCTCTACATTCTCACCCGCTCGACTCAACACCCGCGCCTGTTCGCGGACCAGGTCACCTACAACCAGATCGTGCGTGACTGGCACAGCCCGGTGGCGAAGGCGTTGCTCGAGAACTGGGACATGGCCGAGGAGATCGTCAACGCCGTCAGCGAGTACGAGGACCTGGAGCGCGCGCACAGCGGTCCGGTCGATCTGACCGACGTACTCACCGTGGGCAATCTGCTGGCCGCCTTCAAGGAGCACCCGGATTCGCTCGAAATCAACATGCACGATGTTGCGGCGTGCAAGCGCATGAACATCGACCGCGCCAGCTACGAGAAGCTCATCGACGAGTCGGAGCACGAGATCGACGCTCTGCGACAGGCTCTCGGGGTCTGAGCGCACCACCTCGGGTGGAGCACACATGAACGCACAAACTTCGGAAAACAACGCACGTAACGGCACCGAGGGCACCGATGTCGCCTTCACCTTCGTGCAAGCCCTGGCAGCCGAGCTCTCCGGCGGCAAAGTGGAGCTGCCCGGTTTTCCGCACATCGTCATGCAAGTGCAGCGCGTGCTCGCCGATGAGAATGCCGACGCATCGCGCATAGTGAGAGTCATCGGTAGCGAGCCGGTCCTGGCCGCGCAACTCGTGCGCATGGCGAACTCCGCGGCCCTCAATCCGGGCCGAACGGCGGTCACGGACCTGAAGGCTGCCGTGGCACGCGTGGGAATCGACACCGTGCGTACTGCGACAATCGCGTTCGCAGTGCAACAGTTGCGCGATGCGCCAGCTTTGCGAGGCCTCGAAAAGCAGCTCGGGGTCCTCTGGCGCCACAGCGTTCAGGTCGCGTCACTCAGTTACTCGGTCGCCCGCCGCCTGACGACGGTGAGTGGTGACACGGCGATGCTCGCCGGCCTGCTGCAAGGAATTGGCAAGCTCTACATCCTTACGCGCGCGAGCCGCCACCGCTCGCTGTTTGCCGACCCACTGACCTACCAGACGATCGAGCACGATTGGCATCTGAGTATTGCCGCCGCCCTGCTCGAGAACTGGGGCATCGCCGATGAGATCGTACAGGCGGTGCACGAGTCGGAGAATGTCGACCGCGAGAGCCGCGGCACTCCGGCACTCGCCGACGTGTTGGTCGTTGCGACGATCCTGGCGGAGGTGAACAGCGACCTGGCAACGCTGAAAGCTCAGACGCAGTGCTCGAAGCCGTTGCAGCGGCTGCGGCTGGACTACAACGCCTGTGAGATGTTCCTGAAGGAATCGGCCAACGAGATCGCGGCTCTGCGCGACGCGTTGGGGTGATAGCGAGGCTCGCGGTCGCTGCGCCAGCGCGATCTGGCGCTCGGCCGAACGCCAATCAGGCAGCGCCCAACACCCGTCCAGGCCGTGTTGGCACCGTCGTGCCGTCCGGGCTGTAGGTATCCGCCCTCGCGGGACGTCCGGTCAAAGCCCCTAGCAGACCTTCCACCCTTCTTAATTTCGCGGCCACCATCGTGCCGTTGCGGTCGTTGAGATCACGGCATTCGGCGGCGCGCTTGGCGCACTCCCGTAACCGCGAAACCAGCGTGCCGTGCGGGTCGCACCATACCAACAGCCGCTCGAGACCGGCGTAGTCCGGGGAATAGCCATGCAGGCTGCAAAGGGAGCGGCGGTGTTCTTCGAGACGGGCCAGCGCACCGACCCGCTCCTGTCGGGCCAGGATCGTCTTCTCCAACGCCACAGCATCCTTGCTGCCGAGAACTTCGTACTCGCGCTCGAGCAGGCCTTGGAGCTCGGCCAGGAGAGCGGCCTCCTCGGCCAACACTTCGGCGAGGTGCTCGCGGCAGACGTCAGGATCCATCGTGCTGGCGTCCACGATTTGACTCAATCCGGGTCGGGTTCCGGATCAGCGTCCCCGGCGGACCCATGCGCCAGGGCCTTCTCCATCTGAATGAGCTGGTTGGCAATGTGCCTGGCGTCGACGGAATAGGTTCCCTGCTCGATGGCATTGCTGATCTGCGCCACCCGGGCGTCATTCACCGCGGGAAGATCGCGGACCGCCTTTTCGAGGGAGGCGAGCTGACGAGCCGCGCCAGTGATCTGGACGCTCGAGCCGCCCGAGCCGTTTGAGTTCTGAGTCCCGCCGGTGGCCGCGTCCTGCGGACGCTGCACGGCACGGCCGGCACCAATGGCGGTGCTGGGGCTGTTGCCGTCGACTCCTCCGATTTTGCTGGCCACGGAAACTCTCCTGGGGAACTGCTTCTACCAGGGGTAACGGCGGTCATTCAGCGAACTTTAGGGTTGCCTCACTAAAAATCCGGCGTTATGTCCAGACTGTGTCCACAGCGTGGCTCTCAGGCCTCCGCGGCGAGTACCCGTCCGACACTGCCCTGGTTGTAGCCGCCCTTGCGGCCGTAGGTCAGGGTTTCCCGTGTGCTATGCAGCAGAGTATTGAGGCGGGCGCGCACGTGCTGCAGTTGCGTACTCACGAGGGCCCCATTGCGGTCATTCAGGACGCGGCAGCGGATCGCGGCCTGCGCGCATTCGGCCCAACGGCTGGACAAGGTGCCCTGGGGATCGCACCACCGGAGCAGCTTTTCGAGGCCCTGGGCGTCCAAGGTCACGTTCAGGGCCCGACACAGGGCGCGGCGCTCGTCGTCCAGGCGGCTGATGCGGCCGACACAGCGCTGGCGCTCGTTGATCGCCGCTTCCAGGTTGACGACGTCGCCGGCGGCCAGCAGGCCGTGCTCGTGCTCCAGGAGATCACCGAGCTGGGCGAGCCCGCTCGACTCCTCGCTGATCAACTTGGCCATACGTTCGCGACACTGTGCCGGATCCATCTAGATACTCCTGGTTACAAACCGATTTGCGCCAGGGCATCCTCCGATTGCAGGAGTCCGCTGGCGATCTGTTGCGCCGAAATGCTGTAAGTGCCGTCCGCCAGTGCCTGGCTGATACGGGCCACGCGGGCCTCGTCGATCGGCGAGGCGGCGCTGAGCCCCTGACCGATGGCCGAAAGCTGCGCGGCGGTGTTCGTGATCTGGACCTGGTCCCCGCCTTCCGATTGCGGAGCGGACGCGAGCGAGGTATCGCGACGCGACGACTGTCCGGACCGGCTCGTCCCGACGGACTGAGCGGCATTCCCCGAGAGACGGTTGATTGTGTTGGCCATACGCGGCCCTCCCATTTTCCAACTGCGAACTGGTTATCGACAGCTCGCGTGGAAACTGTAGGGCCCGTCTCAGATTGCCGACAGACGCTTCCATTACCGGGCCACCCGCACGATGTCGGGCCCTTCCACCACTCCCTCCACGACTTTCAGGGAGCTGAGGTTCTGAACTTTTACCCGCGTGCCGCCGGCCGCGTCCGCCAGGGCCCGACCGGCCGCGCGCACTTCTATCCCGCCCGCGGAAGCGATCAGGGTCACGTCCTGGCCGTGCTTGATCACCATGTCGGCCTTGAACATGTCCATGGTCAACGTGGTGCCCATCGGCAGCGGCCGGCCCGTCGTGCGGGCTTGCAGGTCGCTCACGTCGTTCAGGAAGACCGTGGCGAGACCCGTCACCTTGCGCGATTCGACGGTCACATCGTCCGAAGTGAGACGTGCATCACGCGGCACGGGACGTTTGAGAACGAGGACGGACACGCGGCTCTCGACGGTCACGGGCACATACACTGTCCAGTGCACGGGGCCCCCGCATGCAACACCAACCATGGTGCGCGCCAGCAATTGGGCGCCGACAGGCAATTGGCCATGCATTCCGCCGGTGCAACGAACGAGTCGCAGCCGCGGATCGAGCGTCCCCGCCGTCACACTGGCGACATGGGCGTCACCTGGCAGTTGAGACTTCACAAATGACTCGGCCGCAGCTCGAATCGCATCGGTGGACTCGATGCGAGCCTCCTGGGCCGTGGCGGCGGAAACCCACGCGATCAGCACGAGGGTCACAAAGACAAACACCAACTCTCCCGGGAAGAGACGGGGGCGCCGACGGTTTTCTGTCGCGTTGCGGGTCATGCCGGGTAGGGTTGCAAGAGACGGGCCAGCCCGGAAGCCCCACGGGCCGGCCCGCAGGACCCATGGCCAGCCCGGAAGACCATGGGCCAGCCCGGAAGACCATGGGCCAGCCTCAAGTCATCTGCGACGCGGCCGTTAATATGAATGCCTCCCCGCCACCCCTGGCGACGCGCGCCGCATACGGCGCATCCCTTCCGCACCCGACCATCTTCGGCCGCGGCAGTGGCGGCAAGCCCTTGCCGCACCCGTGACCGGTCTCACGCCCTAACACCTCACCCCACCGTTTCCAGGCGCTCGGGGCGCCCTGAAGCACGTTTGGCATACGTATTGCTGTTTCTTCCGGCAAGTCATCTTTTTGACGGACAGCAGTTATGCCGCTCAACCTGGACACGTATCTCGGCGTCTCCGCCCAGGCACTCAAAGTGCAGGGCAAGCGCATGGAAGTTCTGGCCGACAACCTCGCCAACGTCGATACGCCCAACTACAAGGCGCGTGACATCGACTTCAAGGCTGCCTTGGCGCAGGCCGGCTCCCCCGACGCAGCCCTGCAACTCACCACTACGAGCGCGGGTCAGGTCGGTGGCGCCGCGGGGTCCGACGATCCCACCGTGTCGGGTGCCCTTAAATATAGAGTGCCGCTCGCCCCTTCGCTCGACGGCAACACCGTCGATGCGCAGATGGAGCAGGCGGCCTTCGCGGACAACACCGTCCGCTACCAGGCGACGATCACCTTCCTGAACTCGCGCCTGAAGAACCTCCTGACAGCGATCACCGGTCAGTAACAGGCGGGCCAGCAACATGTCATCCTTCAAGATATTCGACATAGCGGGCTCCGGGCTCTCGGCCCAGTCGGTGCGACTCAACACCGTGGCGAGCAACCTCGCCAATGCCGACAGCGTCAGCGGTGATCCCTCGACGGTGTACAAAGCACGGCACCCGGTATTCGAAGCCGTCAAATCCGCGGTCGCGGCACAGGCCTTCGGCGCAGCGCCCGGCTCCGAACAAGCCAACACCGCCGTACGAGTGCGCGGCATCGTCGAAAGCACGGCCGCGCCCAGCGAGCGCTACGAGCCGGGCAATCCTCTGGCCAACGCGGACGGCAACGTCTATTCGCCCAACGTGAACGTCATCGAAGAGATGACCGACATGATCTCGGCCTCGCGGGCCTACCAGAACAACGTCGAGGTCATGAACACCTCGAAAGAGCTGATGCTCGCCACCCTGAAGCTCGGATCTTAAGAGAAACCTCATGTCATCGACCAACCCCATCGGCTCGAACAGCAGCAACACGAGCAATACGAGCAACGACGTCACCAATGCCAGCTCCGCGCTGGACATCACGCCGGCGGACTTCCTGCAGCTCATCACGGCGCAGATGCAGGCACAGAACCCGTTGCAGCCCTCCGACCCCACTCAGTTCCTCACCCAGTTGGAACAGATGAGCCAGGTCTCGAGCATGCAGAACATGGAGGGTTCGCTGACCTCGTTGCAGACGAGCCTGCAGTCCTCGCAGATGGCCAATGGCGCCTCCCTGATCGGCCAGACCGTGCTGACGCCGGTCACATCGGCGACCCTCGATGCGAAGGGCGGCACGGTAAAAGGCGCGCTCATCGTCCCGAACGACGCCAAGACGGTCACCGTGACGATCCGAAGCCAGAGCGGCGCGCTCATCAACTCCTTCCAGGTCGCCCCCTCCACTTCGGGCCTGACGAATTTCACCTGGAATGGCATGGACACCAATGGCACGGCGATGGACGCCGGCAATTACACGATCTCGGCGACGTCGAGCGACGGCACGAAAAGCACCGCGCTCACCCCACTAATCGCCGGAAAGGTCTCGAGTGTGGTGGTCGATCCGTCCAACTCGCAACTAGACGTCACCACCGAGAACGGCACGGTTCCGCTCTCCAGCGTGGTCAGCTTGCAATAAGTGCTGCACAAAACATTTTACGGAGCATCTAAATGTCAATGAACATCGCCCTCACGGGCCTGAACGCCGCGACGCAGGACCTCTCGGTCACCTCCAACAACCTGGCCAACGCACAGACGGTCGGATTCAAGGGGTCACGCGCGGAATTCGGTGACATCTTCGCCTCGACGCAGACCGGTGTGGCCTCCACGGCCGTGGGTAACGGCGTACGTGTGCAGGAGGTCGCCCAGATGTTCAGCCAGGGCAATACCAAGACGACGGGCAACAGCCTCGACCTCGCGATCAACGGAAACGGATTCTTCACGGTCAGCACCAACGGCTCCCTGTCGTATACCCGTGACGGTGAATTCCAGCTCAACAATGCCGGTCAGGTGGTCACAGCCGCGGGCGGTCACCTTCAGGTGTATGCGCCTCTGCCCTCGGGCGGGTTCAACACCGGCGGCTTGTCGGACCTCGTCCTGAACACGAACGAAAGCGCCCCCCAGGCAACCACGTCCGCCTCGATTACCGCGACGCTGCCTGCGAATGCCGCTGAGCCTGTGACTACGCCCTTCGATCCAGCCGATCCGACGAGCTACACCAACACCACATCGCTCACGGTGTACGACTCACTGGGCTCCGCCCACACTGAATCGCTCTATTTCCTCAAGGGAGCCACTGCGAACGACTGGTCCGTACAGACCTATATCGACGGCAACGCCGTGGGTACCCCGCAGGACCTGCAGTACTCGAACACCGGCGTCCTGACGAATCCGCCCAACGGTCAGATCGCCCTGCCGGCCTACACCCCGGCGACGGGTGCGGCTGACATGAACATCACGCTCAATCTGAGCAACACGCAGCAGACGGGTGACACCTTCGCGGTTACCGCCGTACAGCAGAACGGCTTCACGGTCGGTACGCTGACGGGCATCAACATCGACAGCTCGGGCATCGTCCAGGCGACCTTCACCAATGGTCGCTCAGTCGACCTCGGCCAGGTCGCCATGGCGAACTTCGCCAACACCCAGGGCCTGCAGCAGATGGGCAACGCGAGCTGGTCACAGACCACCGCGTCCGGTTCGGTAGTGCAGGGTGTCGCCGGCGGCTCCGGCTTCGGCACCATCCAGTCGGGCGCGCTGGAGCAGTCGAACGTCGACACCACGTCCGCCTTAGTCGACATGATCACCGCGCAACGCGACTTCCAGTCGAACGCGCAGATGATCCAGACCGACGACCAGATCACCCAGACCGTGATCAACATCCGCGGCGGTTGAGCCACGATCATCAACTGACGGTAAGCAATTATGGACAAGCTGTTGTACATCGCGATGTCGGGCGCGAAAGAGACGATGCGCGCCCAGGCTGCGAACAACCACAATCTCGCGAACGTGAGCACGACCGGCTTCAAGGCCGATCTGAGCGCGTTCCAGAGCCGTGCGGTGACGGGCCCGGGCTTCGCGTCCCGTGTCTATGCAACAGACTCCACGGTCGGCCGGGATACCACGCCGGGCTCGCAGCTCCAGACCGGCAACCCGCTGGACCTTTCGATCAACGGCTCGGGTTACATCGCGGTGCAGGATGTCACCGGCAACGAGGCCTACACCCGCGCCGGCGACCTGCACGTCGACGCGACCGGGCAGCTCCTGACTGCCACCGGCCTGCCCGTGATGGGCGACAACGGTCCGATCAGTGTGCCGCCGTATAGCTCGATCACTGTCGCGACCGACGGGACGGTCTCTGTCATCCCGCTCGGCTCGACGGCGCAGACGAGCGCCGTGGTAGGCCGTATCAAGCTCGTGAATCCTCCCATCGATACTTTGCAACAGGGTACGGACGCACTCCTCCACAGCACGAGCCCGGACCCCGTGGTGGCGGATGCCGCAACGACGGTCACCCCCGGGACCCTCGAGTCGAGCAACGTCAACATCGCCAGCGCGATGGTGAACATGATCGAGCTCGCCCGGCACTTCGACATGCAGGTGAAAGCCCTGCACACGGCCGACGAGGACTCCCAGGCCTCGACCAAACTGCTGCAGTCCTCAGGCTGATAGCGACACATCCCACCCATTTAACAGGTAGTACATCCTATGGAACCCGCACTCTGGGCCGCTAAAACCGGTCTCGACGCACAGCAGACGCAGATGACGGTCACGGCGAACAACCTCGCCAACGTCAGCACGACCGGCTTCAAGGCCAGCCGTGGCGTGTTCGAGGATCTGCTCTATCAGAACGTCACCCAGGTAGGCTCCAACACGTCGCAGACCACCCAGTCGCCGTCCGGCCTGCAGCTCGGCACCGGCGTGCGCGTGGTCGCCACGGAAACGATCAACACCCAGGGCAACCTGAACCAGACCGGTAATTCGCTCGACATGGCCATCCAGGGTCGCGGTTACTTCCAGGTGCTGTTGCCCACCGGCACCCTCGCCTATACGCGCGACGGCAGCTTCCAGGTCACCAACACCGGGCAGCTCGTGACCGCCCAGGGCTACCAGGTGCAGCCGGCGATCACCATTCCCGCGGGCGCCCAGAGTGTGACCATCGGTACGGATGGTACGGTCAGCGTGACGCTCGCCGGGCAGACGGCGCCGACGACCGTAGGCACGATCCAACTCGCGGACTTCATCAATCCCGCCGGCCTCCAGGCCCTCGGCGGCAACCTGATGGCCGAGTCGGCCTCCAGTGGCACGGCGACGACCGGCACCCCCGGTGTCACCGGTCTGGGCACTGTCACCCAGGGCTCTCTCGAGAGCTCGAACGTCAACGTGGTCGAGGAGATGGTCAACATGATCCAGATCCAGCGCGCCTACGAGATGAATTCCAAGGCGGTGCAGACCTGCGACCAGATGCTGCAGTACGCCGACCAGAACATGTAAACGGAACCGAACCAGAATGCGCCATTCGCCTCTTCTCCTGGGCCTGCTCGCCACCGTCCTCCTGGCCGGCTGCGGCACGTTGCACCACGAGAAAAAAGATCAGAAAGACGACGACGACGGCCTCGGCTGGACGCAGGAGCCTGTGCCACCAGCGAACAATGGCGCCATCTACCAGGTCGGGCGCGATGTCGACCTGTTCGAGAACCCCATCGCCCGCCACATCGGAGATGTGGTCACGATCGTCCTGAGCGAGTCGACGAATGCGCAGAAGAGCGCGACGACCAAGACACAGAAGTCCACCAGCAACACGCTCCCCGGCATGTCGCTGTTCGGCTCGCCCGTCACCATCCATGGCGCGCAGGTGCTGAGCGGCAACGTCAATGACGCCAGCAAATTCGACGGCGAAGGCAACAGCGCCCAGAGCAACAGCCTGACCGGCTACATCACGACCACGGTGGCGAAGGTGCTGCCGAACGGCAATCTCTACATCAAGGGCGAGAAGAAAATCTGGATCAACCAGGGCCAGGAGAACGTCGTGCTGAGCGGCGTGATCCGTCCGATCGACCTGGCGCCGGATAACACCATCCCCTCCTCCAGGGTCGCCAATGCCCGCATCTCGTATGGCGGCAAGGGAGCGATCAACGACGCGAACACGGCTGGCTGGCTGTCGCGCTTCTTCAATTCGCCCTGGACACCATTCTGATGCGACTACTTAATTGGCTCAAAGTCGCTTGCAGCGCTTTGAGCGGACATTGCCCCGTCGGCCGCCAGCAAAAAGCGCGGTTTTTGCTGGCTACTCTGTGCGCATTGACCGGCGCCACCGTCACGGCGCACGCCGAACGCATCAAGGACCTCGCGACGGTCTCCGGCGTCCGCACGAACCAGCTGATCGGCTATGGCCTCGTGGTCGGCCTCGACGGCACCGGCGACCAGACGAGCCAGGCGCCGTTCACGATCCAAAGCATCACCAACATGCTGGCGAAGTTCGGCGTGCCCATCCCTCCGGGCACGAATCCCCAGCTGAAGAACGTGGCCGCGGTAACGGTGACCGCGGAGCTCCCGGCATTTACCAAGGCCGGCCAGACGATCGACGTCACTGTATCCTCCATTGGCAATGCATCGAGTCTGCGCGGCGGCAGCCTCCTCATGACACCGATGCGCGGCGTCGACGGCCAGGTGTACGCCTTCGCCCAGGGCAGCATGGTCGTGAGCGGGTTTGGTGTCGCCGGCAAGGACGGCTCCAAGATTTCGGTCAACGTGCCCAGTGCCGGGCGTATTCCCAACGGCGCGACAGTCGAGCGCGAGGTACCGGCAAAGTTTGGCGGCGACGGCCACCTGGTATTCAACCTCCATACACCGGACTTCACGACGGCGGCGCGTGTAGTCAACGCCATCAACAAGATACTCGGCGCCGGTACAGCGGATGCGGTCGACGCGGTCTCTGTCCGGGTCGTTGCACCCGCGGACCCGAACCAGCGCACCGCCTACCTGGCGACTCTCGAGGCCATCGACGTCGAGCCAGGCGATCCGCCGGCGCGCGTGATCATCAATTCGCGCACCGGTACGGTCGTCATCAGCTCCCATGTGCAGGTGACGTCCGCGGCCGTGGCCCACGGCTCGCTCTCGGTCACCATCACCGAGCGGGACCAGGTCAGCCAACCCAACCCCTTTACACAGGTTCAGACGGCGACCGTCACGCCGAAGAGCACGATCACGGTGAAGGAAGGCGACGCGCGCATGTTTGTTTTCCAGGCGGGCGTCAACCTCGACGAGATCGTGCGCGCCGTCAACCAGGTCGGGGCCGCCCCGGGTGACCTCGTGGCCATTCTCGAAGCGCTGCAGCAGGCCGGCGCCCTGCGCGCCGAGCTGATTGTCATATGACGCTCCCTATTAACAAGGGTAGTGCGGATGTCTACACCGACTTCGCGGGCCTGGCGGCCCTGAAGAAGAGCGCCCGCAGCAATGACCCTGACGCCTTGCGGCAGGTCGCCAAGCAATACGAGAGCCTGTTCGCGCGGCAGATGATCAAGAGCATGCGCGACGCCATCGGCAAGGATCCGATCTTCGGCAGTGACCAGGAGCAGTCCTACCAGGGAATGTACGACGACCAGCTCTCCATCGAGATCACCAAGGGCAAGGGCCTCGGGCTCGCGGACATGCTGGTACAGCAGATGCAGCGCCTCAACGGCGGCGGAAATGCCGACGCTACCGACGCCAACGGTGCGGCGGCGGGCACCGCCGCTGTCACACCGCAGCCCAACGCAAAAGCCGCCCTCCGATTGTTCAAGCAGAGTGCCCCCTCGGGGGCGGCGGCTTCAGCCCCGGTCACCTCCGAAACGCAGGCGAGCTTCATCAGTGACCTGTGGCCCGCGGCCCAGGAAGCGGGTCAGCAGCTCGGCGTCGATCCACGCAACCTCATCGCCCAGGCCGCCCTGGAAACGAACTGGGGGACGCACGTACCGAGCAACAACCTCTTCGGCATCAAGGCCGGCGGACAGTGGTCCGGCTCGACCGTCAGCGCCGGAACCCAGGAATACGAGAACGGCACCGCGGTCAGTACGACCGGACAATTCCGCGCCTACGACAGCCGGACGCAGAGTTTTCAGGATTATGTCTCGTTGCTTCGCAACAGTCCGCGTTACGCCGCAGCGCTCAACACCGGCAGCAACGTCCATGCGTTCGCCACCGCCTTGCAGCGCGGTGGCTATGCAACCGACCCGGACTACGCGAGCAAGATCAGCTCCATCGCGGGCAGCATCAGCCCGCAGCCCGCAACACAGGAACCGTCGCTCAAGTCCGCGAGTGCACGGCCGATAAACCCGATGACAGGCATACTCTGAGGCGCACCGGATGGGCGACATTCTCAATACCAGCATATCCGGCCTGCTTGCCTTCCAACAGGCGCTGAGCGTCACGAGCAACAACGTCTCGAACGCGGCCACCCCCGGATACAGCGTCCAGAACATCAATCTGAGGGAAGCGCTCGGCCAGGGCACGGCCAGCGGCTACATCGGCGCCGGGGTCAGCGTGCAGAGCATCACCCGCTCGTACGACGAGACGCTCGCGGCGCAGGTGCGCACCTCGAACTCGAATTACCAGGCGTTCAACACGGTCGCGACGCAAGCCTCGCAGATCGACAACATGTTGAGCGACACCAAGACAGGCCTCACCGCGACCCTGCAGAACTTCATCAATGCGCTGCAGAGCGTGTCGACCTCCCCTGCCTCGACCGCCCAACGCCAGGTCCTGCTCAGCAACGCCCAGTCCCTGACGCAGGAGCTGCAGAACTACCAGACCCAGATCAATGGCTACAGCCGCAATCTGGAGCAGCAGATCGGCACGACGGTCAACCAGATCAACTCGATCGCCAAGAACCTCGCCTCTCTCAATGCCCAGATAGCCGCGGCGGAAGGCGGCACCGGTCAGACGCCCAATCAGCTGATGGACCAGCGCGACCAGCTGATCGACCAGCTCAGCCAGTACGTCAACGTCAACGCCGTCACCGGCAGCGACGGGCAGATGAACATTTATATGGGCACGGGGCAGGCGCTAGTCGTCGGCAGCTCGGCCCAGCAACTGGTGGCCACCCCGGATGGTAACGACGGCAGCAAGCTGAACATCGGGATCAGTAACGGCGGCAGCGCCACAGTCGACATCACCTCGGAGATCACGGGTGGATCGCTTGGAGGCCTGCTGGTTACGCGCAGCCAGGTGCTGGATCCAACTCAGAACGCCCTAGGACAGATCGCAGTGGGCCTTGCGTCGGTGATGAACCAACAGCAAGCCAACGGTATCGATTTGAACGGCGCCCAGGGACAGCCCATGTTTTCCGTCGGTGGCGTGCAGACGCTGCCGAACATGGGGAACACCGGGACCTCGTCGATTGACGTCACCCGCTCCGATCTGAGCTCTCTCACGACGGATGACTATAAGCTGACCTACTCGGGAACCGACTGGCAATTGCAGGATACGACCACCGGGCAGGCCGTGACGATGACGGGAAGCGGCACCGCCGCCGACCCCTTCGTGGCAGCAGGCGTATCGATCGTAGTCAGTGGAACACCGGACGCGGGCGACAACTATGTGATCCGTCCGACCGCGGGCGCCGTCTCGGGCCTGTCGGTCCTGCTGACCAATCCCGCGCAGATTGCGGCCGCCTCTCTCGGAGTGTCGACACCGGCGGCGAGTAATGTCGGTGGCGCCACCATATCTACACCGACTGTAACCGACTCGACCGCGTGGACCCCGGACACGTTCACTATCTCGTTCACGGACGCTACTGATTATCAGGTCACCGACGGCACCGGCAACGTGGTGGCATCCGGCGCCTACACCAGTGGCAGCCCTATCAGCTTCAACGGCGAGAACGTCACTATCACCGGCACGCCCTCGAGTGGTGACAGCTTCACGGTAGGCCCCTCGAACGCCGCCAATACCGGTGACAACACCAACATGCTGGCCATGATTGCCGCGATGTCCTCGAAGGTGCTGGCCGGGGGCACCACATCGCTGAATGATGCGGCGAACAACATGGTCAGTGCGACCGGCGTGCTCACCCAGCAGGCGCAGGCGAATGCCGCCGCACAACAGTCCGTGAACCAGTCCGCGACCGATGCCCGGAACAATCTCTCCGGCGTGAACCTCGACGAGGAAGCCGCGAAGATGCTGCAGTTCCAGCAGGCCTACCAGGCCTGCGCGCAGATGATCCAGGCTTCCAACACGATCTTCCAGACTCTCATCAGTGCAATCCACGGCTAATCATGAGAATCGCGACCTCCACCTTTCAGAATGACGCCGTCACGCAGATGGACTCGCTGTATGCGGCCATAGCCGACACGCAGCAGGACCTCTCGACCGGACTGAAGGTGCGCACCGCCGCCGACGATCCCACCGGCATGGCGCAAGTCAACCAGATGAACGTGCAGGTCTCGGCATCGACCCAGTACGTCACGAACAGCAACACGGCGCAGACCAATCTGCAGCTCGAGGAGCAGGCGCTGCAGGATGCGTCGAACGTCATGCAGAACGCCAACACGCTGGCCGTGCAGGCGAACGCCTCGACGCTCACGCCGGCACAACGCCAGAATATCGCGACGGAGCTGCAGCAGGACCTGCAGACCCTCGTGTCGATCGCCAACCGCACGGACAGCAATGGCAACTTCCTGTTCGGCGGCATCGCGGCGAGCACTACACCGTTCACGCAGGCCGGCGGCTCGGTCAGCTACAACGGCGCGAGCACCGTGATCCAGGTGCAGATCAGCGAGAACCAGAGCCTCTCCACCGGGGATACCGGCGCCACGGCGTTCATGAACATCCCCTCGGGGAACGGCACGTTCGTCACAGCCGCCGGGGCCGCGAACACGGGCACTGCCACGATCAGTCCGGGCAACATCCAGGACGCGAGCCAGTGGGTGCCGGACACCTACACGCTCTCGTTCACCGACCCGAGCAATTACCAGGTGACCGACAGCGCCGGTAATGTCGTGGCGTCCGGTGCCTACAAGGATGGCGATACCATCTCTTTCAATGGTGCGCAGGTCTCGGTGAGCGGCATTCCCGCCGCCGGCGACACCTTCACGATCAGTGGTCCGGCGGGCACGACCAGCGCTTTCGGCGCCCTGACCAATCTGATCAACGCGCTGAATTCGCCCAATCTCAACAACGGCCAGTTCGCCACCGCGGTCGGCAACGCCCTGCAGCAGATCAACAACTCGATCACGAACTTCAGCAACGTCTCAGCCTCGGTGGGCGCGCGGCTCAACGCGATCACCACGTCGCAAACCACCGCCCAGGTGAACCAGACGAACCTGAAGATCAACATCGGCGCCATCACGAACACCAATTACGACGAGGCGACGACGCAGTTGAGCACCGAGATGCTCGCCCTGCAGGCCGCGCAGCAGTCGTACGCGTCGATCGCGAAGCTGTCCCTGTTCCAGTTCCTGGGATGAGCGCTGCTGCGCTTGCAAATCATGTTCCGTCGTAACACCAAATTATGTCTTCTTGTGACGACGTCTGTGACCCAGTCGACATTTTCGCCTTTTGCGGCTCCTGCGATTCAAGCTGCGGCGCAGTACGCCGATACAGGGCCTGAACGGCAAATGCCGACAGAGCGCAACGGACTGGTGTCCGGCGCCTGAAGGAAATATCAGGAGTCCACACAATGTCACTGGTCCTCAACACGAACGTTGCCTCGATGGTCGCTCAGAACAGTCTGACGTCCTCGGGCACACAGCTCGCCAGCTCTCTGCAGCAGCTGTCTTCCGGTTTGCGAGTCAACACCGCCGCGGACGACGCGGCCGGATTCGCGATCGCCCAGGGTATGACCTCCCAGATCAATGGTCTGGCGCAGGCCGCCCGTAACGCGAACGACGGTGTGTCGCTCACTCAGACCGCCTCGGGCGCCATGAGCGAAATCGTCAACGACCTTCAGACGATGCGTGATCTCGCGGTGGAGTCGCTCAACGCGACCAACAGCGCGAACGACCGCGCCGACCTGAACGCCCAGTTCCAGCAGCTGGCTGCCGACATCAACAACGTCGCCGCCAACACGCAGTTCAACGGCGTGAACCTGCTCGACGGCTCGTTCCAGGGCGCGAACTTCCAGATCGGCGCCAACGCCGGTCAGATCATCAACGTCGCCTCGATCTCCAGCGCCGCGACCAACGCGATCGGTAACTACTACACGACCGGCGGCAGCAACGCCTACAACGCGAATGCTGGTGCCAACATCACCAACGGCGACACGGTCACCCTGAGCATTCAGGTTGGCAACGGCACCGATGACGCCGACGCCTCGACGAAGGCCGCGGCTGCCTCGGTCATCACGACGGGTGCCCTCACCCTGACGGGTAACCAGACGACCGACCTCGAGACGATCACCAGCGCCATCAACCAGGCCCTGGGCTCGTCCCACGGCATCGTCGCCACGGTGAACGCCGCTGGCACGGGCATCAGCCTGAGCACCGCCGACGGCACCGACGCGACGTCGGTCCAGATCTCGGTCGGCGCCTCCACCGGCACGATCGCGGCCGACGGCACTGCGTTGAACGACCTCGGTCTGGGCGCCGCGCAGGGTGCGGCCACCGTGACTGGAGCCGTCGCGTACAGCCTCGGTAACGACAACAAGACGGGCCTCGCTGGTAATGCGACCGCCGGCACCGTCAACACGACGGACGTCACCAGCGTCGACAACTCGAACCTGGTGTTGATCTCGATCGACAACGCCCTGCAGCAGATCGCGACCTCGAGCGCCCAGCTCGGTGCGTATCAGAACCGGTTCCAGGCCGCCATCACCGGTCTGAACACCGCCGAGACGAACCTGAGCAGCGCGAAGAGCCAGATCGTGGACACGGACTACGCTGCCTCGACCTCGGCCCTGTCGAAGGCCCAGATCCTGCAGCAGGCCGGTACGGCGATGGTCGCCCAGGCCAACACGATCCCGCAGAACATCATGACGCTTCTGCAGAAGCTGCCGTAAGTTGAAAGTTGATGCACAACGAGTCTGAACCACTCGTCATCGTAGGGGAGGGCGGGCGCCGCGAGGCGCCCGCCTTCACACGTTTTTGCGCATAAGGAAGATTTGCCATGAGCTCTGTGACGTCCAACCCGGTTTCGGTGGCCAGCAATTCCAGCGCCGGCGCGGCAGGTGGCTCGGTCATCAACGTCAGTGCGTTGGTGCAGCAGCTCGTCACGGCGACGGCGACTCCGCAACAGAACCTGATCACCGCTCAGACCCAGCAGGTCACGACACAGATTTCGGCGCTCGGTACCTTGAAGGGCGCCCTGTCCACCTTTCAGGAATCGCTGGCGGCACTCGACAATCCTGACGCGTTCAACGCGGAAGACGCCGCCAGCAGCAACGAATCGGTCTTCACCGCGGAGGCGAGCTCCGGTGCGCCGGTGGGCACCTACAGCATCACGGTCAGCCAGCTTGCTTCCGCGCAGCAGTTGCTTTCCGGTCCGATCAACGGCACCGGCGCCACCGAGGTCGGCACCGGGTCGCTGCAGATCTCCCTCGGCAGCAGCAGCTTCAACGTCAATATCACCGATACCGACGACACCCTCGCCGGCATCGCTTCGGCGATCAATACCGCCGACAACAATCCAGGCGTCACGGCGACGATCGTTCAGGGTAAGGATGGGGCGCACCTGTTGCTGTCCTCGTCACTCACCGGCGCCGACAACACCATCTCGGTCAGCGAGACGGACAGCGGTGGCGCATTGTCGGCGCTCACCTACAGCAGCACCGACACGAGCAACTACACAGAGCAGTCGCAGGCGCTCGACGCGGAATACAGCATCTCCGGCGTGGACGCGACGAGCTCGAGCAACACGATCACCGACGCTCTCAAGGGCGTGACGCTGACCCTGACAGGCAAGAGCGCTGCCGACACCCCGGCGACGCTCACGGTCAGCACCAACACGGATACCATCGAGAGCAACGTCGCGGGCTTCGTTTCCGCCTACAACACACTCGTAGGCACCTTCTCGACGCTCGGGGGTTACGACTCCACGACCGGCACAGCGGGCCCGATGATGGGCAACGCCCTGCTGTCGAGCATTCAGAACGGCTTGAGGAACGCGCTCTACGGCATCGTCAATACCGGCTCGTCCACCTACAACTCCCTGGCGAGCATCGGCATCACGACCAACCAGGACGGCACGATCAGCCTCAACAGCGGCAAGCTGCAGACGGCGCTGTCCACTAACTTCAACTCCGTGAGCCAGCTCTTCAGTGGCAAGGGCGGCGTAGCCACGCAGCTCAATACCCAGCTCACCACCGAGCTGGCCGACAAGACCGGCATCATTGCCCAGAACAGCGCGCAGCTCACCAAGCAGTCGAACGACCTGGACAAGAAGACCCAGGATCTCAACACCCAGATGACCGCGCTGACCCAGAGTCTCACTCTGCAGTATTCGGCGCTGAATACCCTGCTGTCGCAGCTGCAGACCACGTCCTCGTACCTGACCCAGGCCTTCGCCAGCCTGCCGCAGGTGCAGTCGAAGAACAGCTGATTCCGGGCTGCTCAAGTCGCCCGGCCCGGGGCCGATATAGAGGCTATAGGGATTCACTTGGAGCACGACGTCTTGAGCAGCTACGCGCGCAATTCGAGCCTCGCGGCTTACCGCAGCGTTTCCGTCCACGGGGGGGTCGACAATGCCGATCCACACCGCCTGGTACAGATGCTGATGGATGCGATTGCGGAGCGACTCAGCACTGCCCGCGGCTGCATAGAGCGTGGCGAAACCGCACGCAAGGCGAAGTTGTTGCACAGCTGCGTAACCCTCGTTGCGGAGCTGCGCGGCAGCCTCAACCATGCCGAAGGCGGCGAGCTCGCCCAGAATCTCGACAGCCTGTACGACTACATGACGCGCCGCCTGCTGCAGGCGAACGTCCAGAGCGATGTGACGATCGTGATCGAGGTGTTGGGCCTGCTGAATGAGCTCCGCGGTGCCTGGGTCGCCATCGGACCCGAAGTGCGCCAAAAGGCTGCGCAGCCGGCCCCGGCTGCCCGGTATGGCTGAGCAAAGCGAGGATATAGGTTCTTTAGGCGCCGTCGGCGCCATCGACACGGCGTCGGTCGACGACGCAGTCCCCGCCTCCCCCCTCCAGGATTTCCAGGCCGCGGTCGGGCGGGTCAATGATCGATTGTCGAGCTACAGCCGGGTGTTGGAGCTCAACGTGGACGCGGCGAGCGGTCTCACCGTCGCGACCGTCAAGGACTCTCAGACCGGTGCGGTCCTGCAGCAATTCCCCAGCACCAACGCCCTCCACC
Organism: Steroidobacteraceae bacterium; assembly: GCA_036834945.1. Lineage (GTDB taxonomy): Bacteria > Pseudomonadota > Gammaproteobacteria > Steroidobacterales > Steroidobacteraceae > 13-2-20CM-66-19. Next base: position 8,661 of record DAITMW010000011.1, on the reverse strand, counting down.
TGGCCCAGATGCTGGCCGAGTGGGCGGGCAGCAAAAACGCCCTCCTCGACCTGCTGGCCTAGCCGACAAACTTCCTGGCATTACGGAACAGCCGGGTCCAACCGCTGTGCTCACCGGCCCCGCGCGGCCGCCAGGAATTCTGCACATAACGCGACGAACGCTCGGGGTGCGGCATCGTGATGGTGACACGGCCGTCTGTGTTGGTCAGCGCCGCAATCCCGAACGGTGAGCCGTTGGGGTTGAACGGATAGCGCGTGGCGACGCTGCGATCGTGGTTCACGTAGCGATAGGCAACTAAGCCGCTCTTCGCACTGGCCTCTGCTGCCTGCGCCGAAGCGAACTCGGCATAGCCCTCCCCGTGTGCGACAGCAATCGGCAGCACCGAGCCTGCCATGCCGGCGAGCACCACCGAGGGTGAGCGCAGAATCTCCACCAACGTAAAGCGCGACTCGTACTGCTCGCTGCGGTTGCGTACGAACCGGGGCCAATGCTCCGTCCCTGGAATGATGCTCTTGAGGGCGGCGAACATCTGGCAACCGTTGCAGATACCGAGGGAGAAAGTGTCAGGACGGTTGAAGAACCGTTGGAACTCCTCGCGCACGGCCTCGTGGAACAGGATGGACTTCGCCCACCCTTCGCCCGCTCCCAACACGTCGCCATACGAGAATCCGCCGCAGGCAACGAGCCCTTTGAACTCCTGCAGTGAGCGCCGGCCCGACAACAGGTCCGTCATGTGCACGTCGTGAGGTGTGAACCCGGCGCGATCGAAGATCGCAGCGGTTTCGGTATTACTGTTGACTCCTTCCTCACGAAGGATGGCAACCGACGGCCGCACGCCCGTGGCGATGTACGGCCCGGCAACATCCTCTTCCGGCTCGAAGGCCAGAGACACCGACAACCCGGGATCGCCGGCATTCGTCTGAGCCTCGAACTCCTCGTCGGCGCACTGCGGATCATCGCGCAGGCGGCGCATCCGCCAGGACGTTTCCGACCACGCGCGGCGCAGATCGACCCAGGACTCGTCGATCTCGATGGCGCCGATCTTCATCTGCACCCGCATGTCGCTGGTGGGCGCGCCCAGGTACAGGGCCGCCTTGTCCAGACCATACTTGGCCAGAACCCCGAGGAACCGCGGCTCATCGTCGGCCATGATCTGCACGACGACGCCCAGCTCTTCGCTGAACAACTGCGCGGGCGCGGACCCAGCGGCAGCCGGCAGTGCGATGTGCAAGCCACAGCGGCCCGCGAACGCCATCTCGACCAGGGTCGCAAACAAGCCGCCATCCGAGCGGTCGTGATAGGCGAGGACCAGGTTCGCGGCGCGCAACTCCGACAGGACCGCTGCGAGGTTCAACAGACGCTGCGGATCGTCCAGGTCGGGAGACACGTCTCCCAACTCACCGTACACCTGGGCCAGCGCCGAGCCGCCGAGGCGATTGAGGCCTCCGCCCAGATCGATGAGCCACAAGGAGGTGGGCCGATCCTCCATCTGCAATGCAGGCGTCCAGGTCCGGCGCACGTCGCCGACCGGCGCGAAAGCCGAGACGATGAGTGACACGGGTGCCACCACGCTCTTGTTGGATTCGCCATCCCGCCACGCCGTCTTCATGGACAAGGAGTCCTTGCCGACCGGAATGGCGATGCCCAGGGCCGGACAGAGCTCCTTGCCGACCGCACGAACAGTCTCGTAGAGCGCGGCGTCCTCGCCCGGCTCACCGCACGCGGCCATCCAGTTCGCGGATAAACGGATCTTCGACAGGGCATCGACGTCAGTGGCCAGGATGTTGGTAATGGCTTCGCCGACAGCGAGACGCCCCGAGGCCGGAGCATTGATGACGGCGACCGGAGTCCGCTCGCCCATCGCCATCGCCTCACCCGCGTGGCCCTGGTGATCGGCGACGGTGACCGCCACGTCGCTGACCGGCACCTGCCAGGGGCCGACGAGCTGGTCGCGACTGATGAGCCCGCCGACCGTGCGATCGCCGATAGTGATGAGGAATGTCTTGTCGGCCACAGCCGGCAACCGCAACACGCGATAGAGCGCGTCACGGAGATCGATTTTCGTGATATCGAAGGGGCGGCGCGGTGGCTCGATGCTCCGGACGTCCCGCGTCATGCGCGGCGGTTTCCCGAGCAACACGTCGATGGGCATATTCACCGCATCGTCGCGGAAGAGCGGATCGCTCACCACGAGGATCCCGCTGGCGTCGATATCGCCGATCACGGCGAAAGGACAACGCTCGCGCGCGGCTATTGCCTTGAAGGTCTCGATTTCCGACGCCTCGACCGCAAGGACATAACGCTCCTGCGCCTCGTTGCACCAGATTTCCATGGGCGACATGCCCGATTCGGCGCTCGGGACATCTCGCAGGTTGACCTTCGCACCGCGGTGACTGTGCGCCACGGCCTCTGGCACTGCGTTGGACAGGCCGCCTGCCCCGACGTCGTGAATCAACACGATGGGATTCTTGTCACCCAATTCCCAACACGTGTCGATCACCTCCTGTGCGCGGCGTTGGATCTCCGCGTTACCCCGCTGCACGGATGCGAAATCGAGGTCGGCGCTCGAGGCACCGCTACCCACGGACGAGGCCGCACCACCGCCGAGCCCTATCAACATGGCCGGGCCGCCCAGCACGACGAGTTTCGCGCCGACGGGCACTTCGCCCTTCTCGACGTGCTCGCGCCGGACATTGCCGAGGCCGCCGGCGATCATGATGGGCTTGTGATAACCGCGCACCCGCTCGGCCGGATCACCCGCGGCCTGTTGCTCGAACGTGCGGAAATAACCGCAGATGGCCGGCCTGCCGAACTCGTTGTTGAACGAGGCGGCACCGATCGGGCCCTCGACCATGATGTCGAGCGCCGACGCAATGCGGCCGGGCCGGCCGAATTCACGCTCCCAAGGCCGCTCATAACCGGGAATACGCAGGTGCGATACCGAGAATCCCGTCAGGCCTGCCTTCGGTTTCGCGCCACGGCCCGTCGCCCCCTCATCACGAATCTCACCGCCGGAGCCGGTCGCGGCGCCCGGGAAAGGCGAGATCGCGGTCGGATGGTTGTGCGTCTCGACCTTCATCAGAATGTCGATGGGCTCGACACTACCGCGATAGATGTGCGAATGCGGATCGGTGAAGTAGCGGGTGCCAACGCTGCCTTCGATCACGGCAGCGTTGTCCCGATACGCGGAGAGAACGCCGTTCGGGTTACGGGCGTGCGTGTAGCGGATCATGGCGAACAACGACTCGTCGCGCTTGCGACCGTCGATGATCCAGTCGGCGTTGAATATCTTGTGGCGGCAATGCTCGGAATTCGCCTGCGCGAACATCATGAGCTCGACATCGGAAGGAGCGCGCCCGAGCTTGCGGAAGCTCGTCAACAGGTACTCCATCTCATCTCGCGACAGCGCGAGTCCCAACTCGCGGTTCGCTTGCTCCAGGGCCTGGATCCCTTGATCCAACGACACCCGCGTCAGCGGCTTCGGTGGGGTATGACCAAACAGCCGGACGGCATCGGCGGTGTCGAACAACGCCATCTCGGTCATGCGGTCCAACAGCTCGGGCGCAAGCTTGGCCAGGCGCTCGCGACCGAGGGGAGAGCCGGCTTTGACGGTATAGAGGATGCCCCGCTCGATGCGTTGCACTGCATCGAGACCACAGACCCGCGCAATGTCGGTCGCCTTGCTGGACCAGGGCGAAATCGTGCCCTCGCGGGGGACGACCAGGAGAACCTGCTCGCTGCCACCTGAGGCCGCCGGAGCCTCGATCCGGGGGCCGTAGGTCAGCAGGCGCTCGAGCACCTCGCGCTCATCGGGCTGCAACGGCCTGTCGAGGTCGACGAAATGAACGAAGCGGGATTCGAGGGTCCGTACTTGCGGCTCGAGCTTCTGCAGCCGGGTGAGCAGTTTTGCAATGCGGAAACTGGAAAGCGCCGGCGCGCCGGAAATCTGCAACATCTCGGGGTCCGGCCTCACTTTTTGTCGGACGGGGGCGAGCCGTACATCGGCATCGGGAATTGCGTGACATTCGCGCCGCCTTCGACGGCGGTGATCTTGCTCATGCCCTGCTTTTTCACCTCGTCGATGCGGAGCACCGAGTGCATGGGCAGGAACGTGCGCTTGACCCCCTCGAACTCGCTCTTGATGCGTTCCTCACCGGGGTCGAGGACAACGGTGGACCGCTCACCGAACAGCAGTTCCTCGACCTCGATGAATCCGAACAGGTCGCCGTGGCTGACCTGGCGGGCGTAGATCTCGTAAACCTTGCCCTGATTCACGAACATAATGCGAAAAATGTGACTGGCTGCCATGGGTTCGGGGGGGACCGCTGCTAGTTTGATGCTGACATTATATGTCCACCCGTGCCGGGGACGCTGGGCGGCCTCGTTCGGACCTCTTTACCTCGTGAATTGGCTGAATCGACCTCTTTTTGTGAACCATGACGCTTCGCCTGCGCGTCGTCAGTGACCAGCGGCGGTCCCTGGGAGACCGCAGCAGCATCGTTTTTACGGTCGATGGTGGGTCCATCGGCCGCTCCGCGGATAACGACTGGGTTCTGCCCGACCCTCTGCGTTATGTGTCCGCCCACCACGCGCGCGTCCAATTTCGCAATGGCCGGTTCTACCTGATTGACCTGAGCACGAACGGCGCGTTCGTGAACGATGAGCACGAGTCCGTCGGCCGGCGCAATCCGGACGGCTACCCCCTCCGCAACGGCGACATGGTCCGCATCGGCGACTACCAGGTCGTCGTCGCACTGGACGCGGACGTCGACCAGCCTCGGAGTGACGTGGGCGCTTCCGGAGCTTCCGCGGTTCCGACCAGTATTCACGCCTTGCATACCTATGGCCGCGCCGCGCAGACCGATATCGGCGCGATGCTCAATCTCGACGATCTTCTCGTCCCGGAAAGCCCGACCGGCGAGGAGCTGCTTCCGGTCAATGCCTACGGGCAGGCGGTCGTGCAAGCCCCGGCCCCGCGCTCGCTCGCGTCCCCTCCCCGGCCCGTGCCGAATACGGACCCCGACGAGGACTCCCTGGCGCGACGCGTGGAACGCCTCGCCAAGGCGGCGCGCAAAGACATCAGTAACGGCGTCAACAACGCGGCTCCCGCGGCCAACAATGCGCAGCTCTTTGACGTCACCACGGGATTGCAGGTGTTCTGCCGAGGCGCGGGTATCGATGCCGACAAGCTGCCCGCCGACGCGCAGACCCGGTTCCTTCACCTCGCCGGCCAGCTGTTCCGCGAAGCCCTCGTAGGATTCAAGGAGCTCGATCGCAGCCGCAGTGACAGCCGCAACCGCTTCCGGATCGAGCTGCCGCCGCCGGAGCCGGATGACCCGCGGCCCTCGTTGTCACGCTCGACTGTCGAAGAGTTGTTGCTCGGCCTGTTCAAGCGTCACGAGAGCCGCAGCCTCGATGCAGTGCAGTGGCTGCGTGAAACGGTGAACGAATCCAAGATCCATGAGGCGGCGACTGAGAAAGCCACGCGCGCCGCCTTCGTCGAATTTCTCGACCGGCTCGATCCGGCGGAGCTGGAAGCCCGCTTCGAGCGTGCCGCCCGGCGCGGCAAGGCACGCTCCGCCGACAAAGAGCAGTACTGGGAAATGTTCACCACTTTCTACCGCAACCTCATCGAAATGCCGGCGGACCACCTGCCGCACACATTCGTCGAGGCCTTCGCGGCCGCCTACCGCGAGCATCTGAAGAAAGCCGCTGAGAAGACTTAATCGTCCCGCGGTGTGAGCCCCCTCACGCTTTAGCCCTTCCTTTTAAAGATCACGCCGGCCATGCCGATACGCGGTGCGGATCGGTACGCCGTCACTCCGCCCGCCAGGGCGTCGTTAAAGATTTTTACGGTCACGCCGATCTCGTGGGCAAGGCTCAACAGTGTGTTGAGTTGTAGACGGATTAAGTAAGTTGCGGCGCGGGCGTACTGCCGCCCGATCAGGAAATGGTGACCAATGTCTTCGATCATCTCATTGTTGACACCGAGTCAGGTTGGCGCGCTGACCACCAGTCAGATCGCATCGCTGCAACCATCTGACTTTGCCGCACTGAGCAGTGCCCAGGCACAGGCACTCACCACGAGCCAGATGCCCTCGATATCCGCTGCGGATGTCGTCAGCATCAGCACCGCCGCGTTCGCCGCGTTGAGCAGCGCGCAGGTTGATGCACTTTCCACCGCGGCCCTTGCCGCACTCACGACAAGCCAGGTTGCGGTACTGAGCACGGCGATCCTGTCGACAATGAGCGCCACGGATATCGCGGCGATCTCGACGAAGGACATCGCGGCACTCAGCAGCACCCAGATCGGCTCGATCAGCACCACCGGTTTCGCCGCGTTGACCGCTCAACAGGTCGGCGCCATCACCTCCGCGCAGGTCGCGGGCATCAGCACCTCGCAATTGGCCGAGTTGGGCACTGCGCAGGTTGCCGCGATCTCCACCAAGGACATCTCTTCGTTGTCGACCACCCAGTTGGGTGCCCTGCACGTTACTGGATTCAGCGGCGCGCAAGTCGCAGCCTTGACCAGCACGCAGGTGGGCTCTGTTATCTCGAGCCTCAGCACCGCGCAGCTCGGTTCGTTGACGACCGCCCAGGCTTCGGCTCTTTCGACCACGACCCTGTCAGGACTGAGCACGGCGGATGTGGCCGCGCTGTCCACCAAGGTCGTCAGCGCGCTGACTAGCACGCAGATCGGCTCGCTTAGCACGAGCGGCTTCGCCTCTTTGAGCGCGCAGCAGATCGGCGCGATCACTTCCACGCAGGTCGCTGGCCTCAGCACCTCGCAGTTGGCCGAGTTGGGGACGTCGCAGGTCGCTGCGATCTCCACTAAAGACATCTCGTCGCTGTCGACGACTCAGCTGGGCGCCTTGCACGTCACTGGGTTCAGCGCCACGCAGGTCGCGGCCCTCACCAGCACACAGGTTGGCTCGGTCATCTCGAGCCTCAGCACCGCACAGCTCGGTGCGTTGACCACGGCTCAGGCTTCTGCCCTGTCCACCACGACCTTGTCCGGACTGAGCACCGCGGATGTTGCCGCGCTGTCCACGAAGGTCGTTAGCGCCCTGACCAGCACTCAGATCGGCTCGATCAGCACCAGCGCCGTCGCCTCCTTGAGTGCGCAGCAGATCGGTGCAATTACCTCCGCGCAGGTCAGCGGACTCAGCACTTCGCAGTTGAGCACTCTCGGCACGTCTCAGGTCGCCGCGATCTCCACTAAAGACATCTCGTCGCTCTCTACTACGCAGCTGGGTGCGATACACGTCACGGGCTTCAGCGGCGCGCAAGTTGGCTCCCTCACAAGCACGCAGATCAGTTCGGTGATCTCAAGCCTCAGCACTGCGCAGCTGGGTGCGTTGACTACCGCCCAGGCGTCGGCTCTCTCGACCACGACGCTGTCGGGCCTGAGCACCGCCGATGTTGCCGCGCTGTCCACCAAAGTGGTCAGCGCCCTGACCAGCACCCAGATCGGCTCGATCAGCACCAGCGGCGTCGCCTCGCTCACCGCGCAGCAGGTCGGCGCAATCACCTCCGCGCAGGTCGCTGGCCTCAGCACCTCGCAGTTGGCCGAGTTGGGCACCGCACAGGTTGCCGCGATCTCGACAAAGGATATCTCCTCGCTGTCGACGACCCAGTTGGGCGCTTTGCACGTCACAGGCTTCAACGCCGCGCAGGTTGGCGCGCTGACCAGCACGCAGGTCGGTTCGGTCATCTCGAGCCTCAGCACCGCACAGCTGGGCGCGTTGACTACCGCCCAGGCGTCGGCTCTCTCGACCACGACGCTGTCGGGCCTGAGCACCGCCGATGTTGCCGCGCTGTCCACTAAGGTCGTCAGTGCCCTGACCAGCACGCAGATCGGCTCGATCAGCACCAGCGGCTTCGCCTCGCTCACCGCGCAGCAGCTCGGCTCCATCACCTCCGCTCAGGTTGCTGGCCTCAGCACCTCGCAGTTGGCGGAGTTGGGTACCGCGCAGATTGCCGCGATCTCCACCAAAGACATCTCCTCGCTGTCGACGACCCAGTTGGGCGCTTTGCACGTCACTGGGTTCAGTGCCGGACAGGTGAGTGCCCTCACCAGCACGCAGGTTGGCTCGGTCATCTCGAGCCTGAGCACCGCTCAGCTCGGCGCGTTGACTACGGCCCAGGCCTCTGCGCTGTCGACCACGACGCTGTCGGGTCTGAGCACGGCTGATGTATCCGCGCTGTCCACCAAGGTTGTCAGCGCGCTGACCAGTACGCAGATCGGCTCGATCAGCACCAGCGGCTTCGCTTCGCTGACCGCGCAGCAGCTCGGGTCCATTACCTCCGCGCAGGTCGCTGGCCTCAGCACCTCGCAGTTGACTGAATTGGGCACCTCGCAGGTCGCTGCGATCTCCACCAAGGACATCTCCTCGCTGTCGACCACCCAGCTGGGTGCCTTGCACGTCACCGCGTTCAGCGCGACTCAGGTCAGTGCTCTCACAAGCACGCAGGTTGGCTCGGTGATCTCGAGCCTCAGCACCGCGCAGCTTGGCGCACTGACCACCGCTCAGGCCTCTGCTCTGTCGACCACGACGCTGTCGGGTCTGAGCACGGCGGATGTTGCCGCGCTTTCCACCAAGGTAGTCAGTGCCCTGACGAGCACGCAGATCGGCTCGATCAGCACCAGCGGCTTCGCCT
>DAITMW010000010.1:31390-61411 GCA_036834945.1 Steroidobacteraceae bacterium | reverse complement strand
TCGATTTCCTTGCGGAAGCGCGACACGCTGTTGGAAAGCTCGTCGGAGCGGCCGGGGGCCTCGCCCAGCCAGAAGGGGATGTTGGGCGGCTGGCCCTGGGCGTCCTCGACGCGGACGCGGCCCTGCTCCACCCGCAGGACCCGGTAGGAGACGTTGCCCAGCTGGAAGATGTCGCCTTGCAGGCTTTCGATGGCGAAGTCTTCATTCACCGTGCCGACGAAAGTGGCTTGGGGTTCGAGAATGACCTGGTAGTCGGCGTTGTCGGGGATCGTGCCCCCCGACGTCAGCGCGGTGAGCCGGGCACCGCGGCGGCCGCGGAGTTGCCGGTTGACGGCGTCGTGATAGATCAGCGCGCCGTGACGGCCGCGCCGGGTGGTGAAGCCTTCGGCGAGCATGCGCACGACTTCGTCGAACTCGGCGCGCTCGAGGGACCGGTAGGGATAGGCTCCACGGTAGAGCTCGAACAACCCGGGCTCGTCCCAGTCCTGGGCTCCGACCTCCGCGACGATCTGTTGAGCGAGGACGTCGAGGGGTTTTGCGGGAATCGCGAGTCGATCGAGCTCGCCCCGGCGCACCGAATCCAACAGCGCCGCGCACTCGACGAGGTCGTCGCGCGACAGCGGGAACAAACGTCCCTTCGGCGTGCCGCCTATAGAGTGCCCGGATCGGCCGACGCGCTGCAGAAATGCGGCGATGGAGCGAGGTGATCCGATCTGGCAAACGAGGTCCACGTCGCCGATGTCAATGCCGAGCTCCAATGATGCCGTGGCGACGAGCGCTTTGAGCTGTCCGTTCTTCAGGCGGCTTTCCGCGTCGAAGCGCAGTTCTTTCGCCATGCTTCCATGGTGGGCGGTGACGAGGCTCTCGCCGATGCGCTCGGAGAGATGTCGCGCGATGCGTTCGGAGTGCCGGCGTGTGTTGACGAAAATGAGGGTCGTACGATGCTCGGCGACCAACTCGGCGAGACGGTCGTACACCTGTAGCCAGACGTCGCCGGACATCACTGCCTCGAGCGGCGCCAGCGGGATCTCGATCTGCAGGTCGCGGTCGCGGATGTGTCCGGAGTCGATGATGGTGCAGTCAGCCCGGCCTTCGGCATCGATCTGTCGCGAGCCGACCAGGAAACGCGCCACTTCCTCGATGGGCTTTTGTGTCGCCGACAAACCAACACGAGTCAGTTTGCGTCCGGCCAGTGCCTCCAGGCGCTCGAGGGAAAGAGCCAGGTGCAAGCCGCGCTTCGTTCCGACCATCGCGTGGATTTCATCCACGATCACGGTCCGCGTTGTTGATAGCATCTTTCGGCCCGATTCGGAGCCGAGAAGGATGTAGAGCGACTCCGGCGTCGTGACTACGATGTGCGGCGGACGCTTCCGCATGGCGGTGCGTTCATTTTGCGGCGTGTCGCCCGTGCGGACGAAAGTGCGGATGTCGACATCGGGAAGGCCGAGTACCTGCAATTCCTCGCGGATTCCTGCGAGCGGCGCTTCGAGGTTGCGGCGGATGTCGTTCGATAGCGCCTTGAGCGGGGAGACGTAGACGATGTGCGTTTCGTCGGAGAGGCCGCCTCGCTCGACTCCTTCGCGGACGAGCTGCTCGATCGCGGCAAGGAATGCAGCGAGAGTCTTGCCCGAACCGGTTGGGGCGGCGATCAGGACGTGGCGCTGCGCTTGGATGGCGGGCCATGCCTGTTCCTGCGGTGTCGTCGGCGCGTCGAACGTCCGGTTGAACCAGTTGGCGACGGCGGGATGAAATGATGAGAGAACGGCCACGCTAGTGTCTTCCTGGGGGTGGATGAGGCGCGAAAGCCCAGGCCCATGGTGTCTTCCAGAGCCGTGCTGATTGAAGCACAGCGGCGGCCGCGGAGATACCCTGGTCCATGGGTCCTGCGGGCTGGCGCGGCAAAAACAGCGTTTATACAGGGGTGCGCTGGAACTAACCCTGTATGAGGGCGGCGGCGCGGAAATCAACAGCAGGTGGTGCTGCGGCGAGCGCGGCGTGTCAGCGGCGTATGTTAGGCGCCCCCCGCCTAGCGTTCGACGGCGGAGAGCGCCGGCACGGTGCCGGGCGCCCCGGTGCGTTCCTCAGCTCGGTAGCGTGAAGTAAAAAGCAGCTCCGCAATCGACGGCGGACTCCGCCCAGATCTCACCGCCGTGGCGATGGATGATCCGTTGAACGGTGGCGAGCCCGATGCCCGTGCCGGGGAACTCAACCTGTGAATGCAGCCGCTGAAAGGGACTGAAGAGCTTGGCGGCGTAGCGCGGATCGAAGCCAGCTCCGTTGTCGCGTATGAAGTAGACATTGCGGCCGGTGCGATCGACGGCCGAGCCGAATTCGATTCGGGTGCGCTCCTGGCGGCTCGTGAATTTCCAGGCGTTCGAGAGGAGGTTGTCGAGTGCGATTCGCAGCAGCCCCGGGTCGCCCTGAACGACGACACCTTCGGTCATGGCAAACTCGACGACGCGTGTTGGTGCGCCCTCGACGAGCGTTTCCGTGATGTCCCGCACCAGGCGCGAGAGGTCCACGGTGCCGAGCTGAAACGGGGCCCGTATGATTTTTGACAGCGCCAGCAGATCGTTGATCAGCCGATGCGCGCGCCGCACGGCGGTCGAGATGCGCTCGAGGTGGTTGCGGTTGGGCTCATCGAGCATCTTCTCGGTGTTCTCGAGCAGCACCTGCGCAAAGCCGTCAATCGTAATGAGCGGCGAGCGCAGATCGTGCGCCACCGAATAGGAAAATGCCTCGAGCTCCTTGTTCAACACCTCGAGCTCGGTGTTGCGCCGGTTGACCTCCGCGGTGCGCTCGGCAACTTTCCGCTCCAGGGTTGCGAACACGTCGGCGGCTTCGATGGCGATGGAGGTGCTGTCGGCGAGCGCTCGCAGGAGCTCCGTCTCCGCCGGGGTGGCGAGGTGTTGATTGGCCCAATAGACGCCGATCGCACCGATCGGGGCGACCGTGCGGATCGGTGTCATGACGAGGCTTTTCACGAACGTCGGTCGATAGGCATCGTGCGGTATGCGCGAGTCCTGATAGATGTCCTCGATGACGGCCGGCTCGCGATTCAACATCGCCCAGCCGCTGATACAGGCCGACATGGGAAAACGCTGGCCCTTCCAGAGCGGACCGATCGCGTCCTCGTCCACGTAGAAGCACCGATCACCGTCGCGGAGTACGAACGTCGCGCCATCAGCGTGCACCAGGACGCGGGCCGCATGCCGGACGATGTCGATGATCGTGGTGAGGTCACGAGCCAGCGAGAGCCGCTGAATCACCGCTACCAGTTGTTGCAACCCTTGGGCGGCATCACCGACGCCCTGCGCGGCGGCGGCGTGAGATGTTGGGTCTGCTGCGATGTGCCGTGAAGGGACGGTCTTTCTGAGCGTCTCTCCGAGGCGGTGCAGTTCCGATTTCGGCACGCTGGCGGTGACGCCGCGTCCGCGCGCGGATTCTTCTTCGTCGAGAATGGCGGGAGCGGCCGACACGACGATGAAGGGAATGTGTGGGAAACGAAAGCGGGCGTCCGAAAGGGCCTCGCTACCGTCGTAGCCCAGAACGCTACTATCCGAAAGAACGGCATCGAAGTGAGAGTGTTGCAGGGCTGCGCGGTACGCCGCGCCCGAGTCGACGGCGAGGATGTCGCAGTCGACCCCTTGGCGAGTCAGTGTCGTACGCACCAACTCCACGTCGTCCCGATTGTCTTCAAGGTGAAGAAGTCGCAGCTTCATGCGCGAATGCCCTCGTGGCGGTCTGTCGTCGAGGGGCAGAATACTATGTCCAAGTGGAGATCGCAGACTGTGATATTCCATGCAAATCAATGTGATGCGGCGCAATGTTAATGCGTGAGCGCTGCAATGCCGCGTAAGCTTGAGCTGTGGTTGTCAACCCACTGAACGGCCGCGCCGTTTTTCGGAGTACAGTAGCCGCCCGCTGTCTGCGCAAGTGAGGCGATGGATGTGGAATAAAGCGACGGATGCCGAAGAGTCCTTCAGGAACAAAGCGATCTGGTGGTCTGCCGCCGCCGTGGTCGTGGTGATTGTCGGCATCGCAGCCTACTACCGCTATCAGGCTTCTTCGGGTCAGCCCGAAAAGGTCGAGCAGAAGCCGCCAGCACCGCCGCCAGTGACCAACGCGGACAACGGCGGCATCCAGCATCCGATTCCGGGCAACGGTGGGGACGCCTCGGCGTTACCTCCCCTGAATCAGAGCGACCAGGTGCTACACGATTCGCTGGCGGGACTGCTGGGCGCGAAGTCGGTCGAACAGTTCCTCGTCCCGGAAAACATCGTCCGTCACATCGTGGTGACTGTCGATAACCTGCCCCGTAAAAAGGTTGCCGTCGACCTGCGGCCGATCAAGCCAACGCCGGGCAACACGATCGTCGCCAACCAGGGCGATATGAGTACGATGAGTGCCGCGAACTACGCGCGTTACGCGTCATTTGTACACCTGGTGGAGTCCACGGACCCGAAGACCCTCGCGACCGTTTATTTCAGGCTGTATCCGCTGTTCCAGCAGGCTTACGAGGATCTCGGTTATCCAGGCAAGTTTTTCAACGACCGGTTGGTCGAGGTGATCGACCACCTGTTGGCGGCGCCCGAGCCGCAAGGCCCGATCGAGCTGGTGCAGCCCAAGGTGTTCTACCAGTTCGCGGACCCGAGGCTCGAGGATCTGTCCGCCGGGCAGAAACTGATGGTCCGCATGGGGCCGGCCAACGAGCGGGTTCTCAAGGGCAAGTTGCGCGATTTCCGGACCGAGCTGATCCAAAGCGCTCCCGCCCCGGCCGCGAGTGGTCCGCCGGCGAGTGCGCCGCCGGCTCCGGGGACGAAGGCGCCGGAGCCTCCGCCGCGATAGCCGGCCATCACACCGGTGACGCGGGTCGCCGGTATGGTAGAAGAACAACAGTTCGCGCAGGTGAAGGTTATGAACGTGTCAATGTACGAGCCGGGGCTGGAGAAGCCGCTCGAGCACTTGAAGTCCGTCCTGATTCAGAGCGAGACGCTCGAGGCCTGGGCGATCCAGCGGCGTATTTTCGCTCTCAACCACCGGCGGCAGTTGCTTGCCGCCACGAGCGGGCGGCTCATCCTGCTCACGCGCAAATTGTTGGGTGGCTTCGACGTGTCGGACATCCGCTGGCAGGACCTCGAGGAGGTCACATTACGAGTCGGGATGTTGGGGGCAGATCTGCTGGTGCGCTCCGGAAAGCCCACCGATTTCGCCTCGCAGGGCTCCACGGGCTCACAAAGGCATGAATTCCAGGGTCTGCGCAAGGACCAGGCACAAGCGGTCTATCGGATCTGCCAGTCGCAGGACCAGGCGTGGCGCGAGAAGCGCCGCGTCCGCGAACTGGAAGAGTTGCGTGCCCGGTCCGGTGGCATCCAGGTCACTCCGGGTGTGGGAAACTACACGCCTCCGGGTACGACGCAGTCGGATGCCGTGCGCCGTCTACAAGAGGCGAAGCAGATGTTGGATGGAAAGCTCATCACCGACGCGGAATACGAGGCGATCAAAGCAAAGATCGTCTCTTCGTAACGGTGCGGCCGCTGTCGCTGCGCGCAGTTCCCTAGTGAATCGCATACTGTTGGTTGCAGTCGCTGCCGCGGCTCTCGCAGGCTGCGGTGCCGGCGAGCCCGAGTCCCACAAGGGCTGGGTATTGCACTCGCGTATCCAGTTCTTCTCGCCTGATCTGCAGGCCGCGCAACCGCCGCCGCCCCGCAATACCTTCCGGCTGTTCTTCCCTTACATTGCCGGTGACCTGTACGGACCCGCGACCACCGGCGATTTCATCCACCCGGTGATCAACGGCGACTATACGTTCGAGATCGACTTCGGGAGGGTGCAGCAGGATCTGACACGCTCGCTGCAGCCCACGGATTTCAGTCTCGAATATCTGAAGATCGATCCGCCGGATGCGCGCATCGCGCGTCTCGCGCCCCTGGCGTTGGAGCCGGACGGTATCGAGCAGGTCGCCACGACTGACTGGATCAATGCCAGCACGCACGAGCGGCTCATGCTCGTGTATGTCGACAGGCCCGCCCGCATCACGGGTGCTCTCGTACGGAGCGACTACACCATCCGCTATAACGTGCGTGCAACGGCGCCCGGGTATATCTGGGTTGCTCGCCGACGGACCGACGACGGTGAGCAGATGTATACGGAGGTCGAGAAGCCGGAGTCAGTGGTTCTCGCGCTGACGCCAGCCTCCAGTAGTCCTCAGAAAGTCGCTTCCCCGCCGGCCGCGCCAGCCGCCATTCCGGCGTCGTAGGGAGCCCAAACCGCTTATGCACAGATAATCCACAATCGTGCACAAGTAATCCACAGGCGTTCCACAACCGCGACACGATATGCTCGCGTCATGGCTTTGAGATTTCCGAGACGCCGCACTCCCAGCAGCGAGCCCGCTGTGCTAGGGACGTACACCTTCCCGAGCCGTACCGTGCAGATCCTGCAGACGCAGGACGAGCGCATCCAGTGGACTTGTGATTGCGAGAAATTCCGCCGCCAGACGGCGAGCCGCGAGCCACTCTGGTGCAAGCACATCGCCAAAGCGGCGGCTCGCCGCTCCATCGAGCGACTCACCCGCCGCGTGGCGGTTCCTCGGAGCCTCGATCGTTGAAGGGAGAGCCGCCTGTCCGGGCGGCTCATCGCACCAGTCCTTACGGGGCCCGCCGGGGCAACACGCGAATGAGTGCCTCGCGCTCTTGTTCATGCCGGGTCACGTTGGTTCGAACGCGCAGCAAGTCGCGCCGCGCTACCAGCCCTACGAGCGCGCCGGTCTCGCGGCTCAGGATCGGAACGCGCCCGTGTCCCGTGAATGACATGCGGTCCGCCAGGTGTCCCGCCAGCTCGTCGTCATAGCCGACAACCAACTCCTGGCCTTCCACCTGGTCGCGCAAAGTCTTCTCGCGCGCATCTTCGTCCCCGAGCCAGCAAAGAGCATCCGCGCGCGAGACCATTCCAATCACTTTGCCGTGAGCGTCGGTCACAGGATAGCTTTTGTGCCGGCGCGGAGCATCCGCAGCGGTAAAGAACGTCAGGGTCTCGTTCACAGTCCAACTCGCCGGCAGTGACTCGGCCGGGCGCGCCATGATGTCGGCGACACGGATCGTCTCGAACGGATCGATGACGTATTCGCGAGTTATGTGGTGCCCCCGGCGTGCAACCTTCTCCGTGAGAATGGAGCGCTTCAACAACAAGACCGTGGTGGTGTGTGCGGCAGCGCAGCCGATGGCGAGCGGCAACAGGGCATTGAGATCGTGGGTGAGCTCGAGGCCGAACATCATGGAGGTCAACGGCGCGCGCATTGTTCCGCCCATCATCGCGGCCATACCCACCAGCGCCCACAACCCGGTGTCACCAGGTGATACGAAGCCACCGAACAATGAGCCCAGCACGCCGCCCATGATGAGCAACGGAGCGAGTACGCCGCCGGAGGTGCCTGATCCCAGGGCCACCGACCAGATGATGGACTTCACGACTAACAGGCGCAGCGCCGCGCCGGAAGTCATGTCGCCATGCAATAGCGCCGCGATGTTGTCGTAACCGACCCCGAGCGCATGCGGCTCGATGACGCCACCAACACCGATGACGAGGCCTCCCAGCAAGGGCCACCACATCCAGTGAATCGGCAGACGTTGAAACAGGTCCTCCGCGCCATACACCATCGCCGTGAGCGTCCCCGAGCCCAGTCCGGCCACGACTCCGAGGACGATGCACAGGAGCAGGCTGACTTCGGTAGCCGAGCCACCCGTGGTGGCCAGCGGAAACAACGGGTCCGCGCCCAGCGCCCAGGAACGCCACATGGCGGCAACGACACACGCAACGGCCACTGGAACGAAGCTGCGCGGCTTCCACTCGAACAGCAGCAGTTCGACGGCAAGCAGGATCGCGGCTATCGGCGTGCCGAAGGTGGCGGTCATGCCGGCCGCGGCTCCCGCTACCAGCAGTGTCTTGCGCTCGGCATTCGAGAGATGGAACAGTTGGGCGAACAACGATCCGAGCGCGCCACCGGTCATGATGATCGGTCCCTCAGCGCCGAACGGGCCCCCCGTGCCGATGGAGATGGCGGACGACAGGGGCTTCAGCAGTGCGACGCGGGCCTGGATGCGGCTGCGGCCGATGAGAATGGCCTCGATGGCTTCGGGGATGCCGTGGCCCCGGATTTTTTCCGAGCCGTAGCGTGCCATCAGGCCGATGATCAGACAGCCGATGACCGGGATCAGGATCGAGGCGAGCCCGAGGTGATTGCCGGCGATCGTTACGGAGGCGGCGCTGAATGAGCCGAAATAAGCGATATTCGTGACCAAGTTGATCAGCCGGGAAAGAACCCAGGCGGCAAAGGCGCCCCCGCTGCCGACGACGACAGCCATCGCCGCGAGAATCAACACGCGGTGATCGGCGGTGAAGTCCCTCAATTTGTCATGGGGTCCTGATGTGTCGTGGGAATGGGAGGCGTGCGCAGGGTCCGGCATCGGCGTCTACGTGGGGAATGCCCGGGAATTCGGGTGCGACTAATATATCGTATTGCGATACTTTGAGGTGAGCGATGAAGCACACCGCGACCAGGGGGCCACGCAGTCTTGCCCCTGATCCGGCCCGTGATCTGGGCAAGGGTGATTTCGAAACCCTCGCGGAATTCCGCTACTTATTGCGTCAGTTTGGTGCATTCAGCGCCGCCGCCGCCCGGCAGGCCGGACTCACGGCGCAGCAGCACCAGGCTTTGCTGGCGATCAAGGGGTTCCCGGGCCGGGAACAGGTCACGATCGGTGAGCTCGCCGAGCGGCTCAGTCTCAAACACCACAGCGTCGTAGGACTGGTGGACAGGCTGATGGGGCGTGGTCTGATACAAAGGCGCCACGACGAAGAGGATCGTCGTAAGGTGAGGGTGGAGCTGACGCCCAAAGCCGAAGCCCTGCTCCTGGAGCTCACGCGCGCGCATCGAGACGAGCTGCGGCGGCTCGCGCCGTTGCTGAATGGGTTGCTGCGCAACCTGCAGGAGTCGGGGCGTTAGGATTCGCGCGGCAGGCCTGCCTCAGTACTCGTTGTACTTCCGCGAGCTGCCGCGCACCTTGTCCGCCGGGTAGCGGCGCTCGTTTTCCTGGATCTTCGCAGCGGCCGCGGCCAACAGGTCGAATCCCAACTTGTCGGCGAGCCGTACCAGGTAAATCAACACGTCGGCGGACTCGGCGCGGATGCGGTCGAGTTGCCCGCTGTCAGGCGCGGCGCTCTGTGCCGCCGTGAGCCATTGAAATTCCGCCGCCAACTCGCCCGCCTCGGCAACCAGGGCCATGGCGAGATTCTTCGGTGTATGGAACTGTTCCCAGTCGCGCTCGGCAGCAAAATGCCGCACGCGCAGCTTCAAGTCATCGAGTGGAGTTGCGCTCATGGATTTTCAAGGGTCGTGGCGATGTTATAAGCATACAAGTTGCGTGCGACGGTGGCGATTGCCGTGGCTGTCATATCCGGTTCAGGAGGCGTTCAGTTTCCGGCGAACTTTGCTGCGCTCCGGAACCGTATTGCAGCGCGCTTCGTTATGACAGGGCTCGAAAATGGGTTATGACAGGGCCCGAAAATTGCGACCTTCCGGGTGTCCGTCGCTGACCAAGCCTTTGCATGAGAAGGAGGCAGACAATGATCCAACTGCGGTTCAATTCCTTGGCCGGGACGGACCCCGCGGTTCTCGGGCCCGCACCGTTCTTCAGGATTGAGGGACCGCTGTTGCAACAGGGGCCTGGTCGCAGCGTGGTCGGCCGCTACTCCGATCACCATTGGGAGATCGGCAGCCGCTTCGTTTCGAGCTACGAGAGCATCGATGCGGTCCTGCTGCACTTCGAGGGGCCGGGTGGCGAGTCTTCGAGGATCTATGGCCCCTTCCAACAGGTGCGTTTTCCGAACGGCTCCTGTTACGCCGATCGGGCCCTGTTCGCGGAGCTCGTGGAGGAGCGGGGTACCCCGGCACGGGCTGCCTCGGACGGACGTCCCGCCCAGTGGTTGCACCGCGCCGACCTGACACGCTGGCCGGTGTTGATCGTCAGTCCCGTGGCGCCCGGCACTACGCTTCGATGAGGCCGTGGCGGATCGCCAGCAGGGTGAGTTCCGATTGATTCGAGACACCGAGTTTCTGTTTGATGTTGTAGAGATGGGTGCCGACCGTGGAGGCTGAAAGCTTCAGATCCTCGGCGATGCGCTGCACGGTGGCGCCTCCCGCGAGGCGCACGAACACCTCGAATTCGCGTTCCGACAGGCGTTCGACCGGGGACTTCGCGGCGCCTTCGATATCGGCGAGCGCGAGCTTCTGTGCCAGGCTGACGTCGATGTAGCGGCGGCCGGCGGCGACAGTGGTTACCGCCTCGAAGAGCGCTTCGGGGGCGCTGCGCTTCGAGAGGAAGCCGAGCGCGCCCTCACGGAATGCCCGGCGCGCGTGCATGGGATCGTCGTGCGCCGAAAGTGCGAGGATCCGCGCCTGAGGGTGATGGGCGCGGATTCTTTTCATGGCCTCGAGGCCGCCCATCCCGGGCATCGCGATATCCATGACCAGGACGTCCGGTGTCAGCTCGTCGTAACGCTGACACGCCGCCTCGCCCGATTCGGCTTCGCCGACGACCTGGACTTCGGTATGGGACTGCAGCAGCAGCCGGAATCCCATGCGGACGACGGCGTGATCGTCAACGAGCACGACCCGGATCATGGCGTCACCGCGGCCGCAATGTTGGCAGCCGCCAATGGGATTTCCGCCCTGAGACAGACGCCGTGGGGCTCGCGATCGCGCACCGTCAGGTCGCCTCCGAGATGCGCTACTCGCTCGGTGAGGCCACGTAATCCGAAGTGTCCGGGCCGTGACCAACTTCCGCCCGGCAGTCCCACGCCATCGTCCGTAATGGTCACGATCATTCGCTGGGCCGCGGACTCGCCGTCCGTACGGCTTTCGAGATTGATGTCGATGTGTTGTGCCTGGGAATGGCGGAGCGCGTTGATCAGGCCTTCCTGCACGACTCGATAGGCGGCGAGTGTCACGCTCGGGCCGAGATCCGACGGGAGATCGTGATGCAGTGTCACCGTCATCGCCGGGTTACGCCGTTGCCAGTCGCGAACGAGATTCTCCAGGGTTTCGGCGAGTCCGAGAGTATCCAACGATACGGGCATCAAGCGTGGGATGAGGCCGTGCATGGCGTCATAAAGACGCGCCGCCTCTTCGGAGATGAGTCGCGCCGTATCGCTCATGGGGGGCTCTTTCGACTGCGTCGCGATCGCCAGCGCGAGACTGCGTATCGCGGTCACCGACTGTCCGAACTCGTCATGTAGCTCGTGGGCGATCAATCGTCGCTCTTCCTCCACCCGTTGCTCCACGAGCAATGACAATTCGCGCCGCTCTTCGAGGCGGGTCTCGGCTTCGCGGGCCTTGCGCTCGGCCTGGACATTGTCCTCCACGGCTTGCGCCATTCGGTTGAACGCCGTGCCGATCACACTCGCTTCCGTTCCAGGCAGTGGAGGCAGACGGTAAGTCAACTCTCCGCGCTGGATGCGCCGCAGGCCGTTGGCGATCAATGGGAACGGTGCGAGGGCCCGGTCCACCAGCCAGAAGGCCAGCGTGTTGACGACGACCAACATGATGACCGCGATGGAAAGCAATTCGGTGATGTCATCCCAGGCATCGAGGATGGCGCGTGACGGTTGTGCCTGGACAATCAACTGCGCGCCACCCGGCAGTGGAAATATGTGACGGGCAGTGTGTGGCGCGATGATATGTGCGAACCAGGCCGGCGCTTCATGGCCAGCTTTGTAGGTCGCAGGTGGTGAGGTGTAGAGGACCTCGCCAGTGGGCGTGCGCAATACGATGTCGTTGGCGCGTATGTGCCCGAGCTGCTGCAAAAACTCCAGGACCACTTTGGTTCCACCTGTGCTGGAGTAGATGACCGCCAGTCGTCCCAGAAGTTGCGAGGCGACGCCATTGGCCGCCTCGATCTCCTCGCGGACGGAGGAGCGCGTGTTTTGAATTTCCTCGGCCAGGAGCACGCCCACGAAGACGGCGGTCAAGCCGGCCACGATGAGGTTCAGGCGGGTGCGCAGCTTCATGGGCTTGATGGTAGCAGTGACGCAGCGGGCAAGGGACCGCGCGGCTTCGGCCCCCTCAGGGTGGGCTAATGAAAATCATGAGTCCACATTCATGATCCGCCGGAAGCGCCCGGGTCCCGGGGTGCGGCATGGTAGGGCCGTCCATTACAGGAGCTTCGTCATGAAATGGGAAACACCGCAAGCGACTGATTTCCGGTTCGGCATGGAAATCACGATGTACATTGCCAAGCGCTAAGAGAGCGCATGGGGTAAGGAGCCTGGCTTCCGGCCGGGCTCCCCGCCCGGACAGGCGGTCACTGTGAGAATCCGGGTGCTAGGTTCGGCGGCCGGCGGCGGTTTTCCGCAATGGAACTGCAATTGCCGTAATTGTGCCGGCGTGCGCAGCGGGACCCTGCACATGCGGGCCCGGACCCAATCCTCCATTGCCGTCACCGGCACCACCCCGGCCGCCTGGGCCCTGGTCAACGCCTCGCCGGATATTCTGGCCCAGCTGCAAGCCAACAGTTTTCTGCAGCCGGCGCGCGCTCCGCGCGATACGGCCATCACCGGCATCGTGCTGGTCGACGGGCAGATCGACCATACGACCGGACTTTTCATGTTGCGGGAGGCTACGCGTCCCTGGCCTCTATGGTGCACCGACAGCGCCTACGCTGATCTCACACGAGGGAACCCGATCCTGCAGGTTCTTTCCCACTACTGCGGGATCGATCGTCGTCGTATCGATCTCGAGGGCGACGGTTTCAGAGTCGACGGTGTGTCAGGTGTGCGTTGGCGCGGTTTGCCCGTTGCCAGCAAGCCTGCGCCCTATTCACCCAACCGCGAGTCGCCGGTACCCGGGGACAATGTCGCGCTCCTGATCACGAGTGAGGCTACGGAGAAGACAGTGCTCTATGCGCCCGGTCTGGGGTCGATGGAGGATCACGTCTGGCAGGCGATGCAGGTCGCCGACTGCGTGTTGGTGGATGGTACTTTCTGGACCGATGACGAGATGCTGCGACTTGGATTATCGCGTAAGCGGGCACGCGAGATCGGGCACCTGCCGCAAAGCGGCGAGGGCGGCATGCTCGAGTGGCTGGCGCGCCTGCCGGCGACCACGCGAAAAATTTTGATTCATATCAACAATACCAACCCCATCCTGGATGAGACCTCGCCGGAGCGCGCGGAGCTGCGGCGCCGCGGGGTCGAGGTCGCCTGGGACGGCATGGAGATCGTGCTGTGACGGCGCCTCCCAATGAGCCGTGGTCGAAGGAAGAATTCGAGCAACGGCTGCGCGACAAAGGTCACGCTTACCACATCCATCATCCGTTCAACGTCATGTTGAACACGGGGCAGGCCGACCCGGAGCAGATCCGCGGCTGGGTGGCGAATCGTTTCTATTACCAGATCAGCATTCCGATCAAGGACGCCGCCATTCTCGCGAATTGCGACGATCGCGCGGTGCGCCGGAACTGGGTGCAACGGATTCTCGACCATGACGGGTACGGTGATGATCTGGGTGGCATCGAGTCGTGGTTACGGCTCGCCGAGGCGGTCGGGCTCGAGCGGTCCCGGGTCGAGGGCCTGTCGGAAGTGCTTCCCGGCGTGCGGTTCGCTGTCGACGCGTATGTGAATTTCGCGCGGCGCGCGCCCTGGCCCGAGGCAGTGTGCTCGTCCCTCACCGAGCTGTTCGCGCCCGAGATTCACAAACAGCGACTGGCCGGGTGGCCGGAATACTACCCGTGGATCGATCGTTCCGGACTGCATTATTTCCAGAGCCGGGTGAGTCTCGCGCGGCGGGATGTCGAGTTCGGGCTGGCGGTGACGTTGGAACGTTTCAGAACGCGGGAGCAGCAGGAGCGGGCGCTGCAGATCCTGCAGTTCAAGCTGGATGTGTTGTGGCAGATGAACGATGCGATGGCGCTGCGTTATGGGGTGAAGTCGTGAGTACCGTCAACGAGCACGATAAACCGGTGGTCGGCCGTGGGTTCCGCTTGCAGTGGGAGCCGGCGCAAGAGGCTCATGTGCTGCTCTATCCGGAAGGCATGGTCAAACTCAACAGCAGCGCCGCGGCGATCATGAGCCGCTGCGATGGCGTCAGGACGATCAGCGACATTGTCGCGGATATCGAGCGTACCTATGGGGTTACCGGGCTGTCGCCGGACGTCACGGCATTCGTCGCGATGGCACGGGAGAAGAGTTGGCTGGAGATGCGGGAGTGAGTGATCTGGAGCCACCCCCGTTGCTGGAGGCATCGAGCGCGGGCTCGTTGTCCAACGAGTTGGCCTCCGCACCAGCTGCGCAGCAAGCGCCGCGCGAGGCCGGTGCGCTCCGGCCTGGTCCGCCGCTGTGGCTCCTGATGGAGTTGACCTATCGCTGTCCACTCCACTGCGTCTTCTGCTACAACCCGACCGAATTCGCCGCCACCGGCCCCGAGTTGGAAACGGAGGATTGGCTGCGGGTGTTGCGCGAAGCGCGGGCGCTGGGCGCCGTGCAGCTCGGCCTTTCCGGTGGCGAGCCGCTTGCCCGGGACGATCTCGAGGTCATCGTCGCGGAAGCCCATTCGCTCGGCTACTACATCAACCTGATCACCTCGGGCGTCGGGATGACCGAGGCACGCATCGCCGCGTTGAAGCAGGCCGGCCTCGATCACATCCAGCTCTCGTTCCAGGACAGCACGCGGGAGATGAACGATTTCTTGAGCAGTACGCGGACCTTCGAGCTCAAGGCCAAGGTTGCCGCCTTGATCAAGAAGTACGAGTACCCGATGGTGCTCAACGTCGTGTTGCATCGGATGAACATCGATCACGTAGGGGAGATTCTCGAGCTCGCCGAGCGCATCGGATCCGAATACGTGGAGCTCGCCAACACGCAGTATTACGGCTGGGCCTGGCTCAATCGTGAGCGTCTCATGCCCAGCCATGAGCAACTGCGCCGGGCCGAGGCGACCCTGGAGCGTTTCCGGGCGCGGCCGGGGCAGAAGATGAAGGTCTTCTTTGTCGTGCCGGACTACTTCGAGACGCGGCCGAAGGCCTGTATGAACGGCCTGGGATCGGTGTTCCTGACCGTGACGCCGGATGGAACGGCATTACCCTGTCATGCCGCCCGCATGCTACCGGGCTTCACCTTCCCCAATGTGCGGACGGACTCGGTGCGCTCGATCTGGTACGACTCGGAGGCCTTCAATCATTTCCGCGGTACCGGCTGGATGAAGGAGCCTTGTCGGAGCTGCCCCGAGAAGACGAAGGACTTCGGCGGTTGCCGCTGCCAGGCCTACCTGCTCACGGGTGACGCGGCCAACGCCGATCCCGTGTGCGACAAGTCTCCGCACCATCACCTGGTGACCGACGCGGTCGCAGCAGCGGATGCCAGGGGTAGCGAGCAGAAGGGCGCCAAGGACCTGGTTTTCCGAGATCACCGGGTCTCGATTCCGGTGGTGGTCGAGCGGAGCTCAGGCATATGAGTTGCTCCCTGCTTTCGCGCTACAGGGTGGGTCACGTGCGTGAAACCTCGCCACGATCTGCGACACAGGCAACGAGGAGTCAACTGCGGCATTGAGCGCGGTCACCGCAGCGGTGAAGAGCGTTCGTTCGATCCATCGACATGGAAGCCCGGATGGCAATTGGTGTCGACCTGGGAAATGGAGTCGGAAGACGAGGACCCTGCCGCGAGTGTTGCGAGTCCTTCGACCGGTGCTGCCGAGCGATCGCATGGCAGGCGCGAGGTACCTGACACTCCAGGCGCACTTGGGGCGGCATCCGGCCGGCCTGATTCCCACGGTCGCACGGCGACAAGTCCCCAAGAGATTCCCAGGAAGGGTTGGCGCGATATTTTCTCGCGCGTCAAACAGAACCTCAGGCGCGACAATACCTCCGTAATCGCCGCGGGTATCGGGCTCCATGCGCTATTGGCTGTATTTCCGGCCCTCGCGGTACTCGTCTCGGTTTACGGGATGTTTGCCTCTCCGGAGAGCGTCGCGGGCGATCTGCAGCCGTTTTTGGGCATCTTTCCGCCCGATGCCGCGAAACTTCTGACGGAGCAACTGCAGAGTCTGGCTGCAACAAAGAACCACACGCTCGGATTCGGTGCCGTGGCGGCAACATTGCTCGCCCTGTGGAACGCACGGAAGGGTGTGGCGGCGCTGATGACGGCAACCAACATCGCCTACAAGGAGCCCGAGCGGCGTGGCTTCCTGCTCAAGGCGGCCCTGTCCATTGCCTTTTCCCTGGGCGCGATGTTGATCTTCGGGGCGATGTTGCTGGTGGGAGTGTCGGTGCCGACGTTGTTGCAGAGCGCCTCGCTGGGGGCGGCTGCCACGGTGTCCGTCCTGGGCTTCCGTTGGGTCCTGTTATGGTTGTTCGCGGTGTTGGGATTCTCGCTCGCGTATCGTTACGCTCCAGACAGGCAGCGACCCAAGTGGCGCTGGGTAACGTGGGGCTCCGTCATCGCGGCGTCGATCTGGATCCTCGGCAGCCTGGCATTTGCCCTCTACGCCCAGAATTTCGGTAGTTACAGCAAAACATACGGCACCTTGGGAGGCGTCATCGTGCTGCTCATGTGGTTCTACCTGATGGGATTTACCATAGTCCTCGGCGCCGAGATCAACGCGGAGATGGAGCACCAGACGTCCGCTGACACTACCGAAGGACCACCGGCGCCGATGGGCAAACGAGGTGCCTATGTTGCCGACACGCTTGGCCGTGCCTCGAAATAGGCGCATTCGCCGCGCTTTTCGAACTGGAACTCCCACTCGGCGCCCATATGAACCCTCCATGGCGTACAATCCGCGCCCTCGAGCCTCTGCAGCCAGTCGGCCTTCAGAGCCCCCTGTCTGTTCCTGTTGAGGTGTTTTCGTGAGCTCTACCCCCGCCGCGCCCGCGGCTGACCCCGCTTCTCCTTTGGCCTCCGGATTCCATGACCTGGGATTGAATCCCGCGGTGCTGCAAGCCCTGGCGGGCCTGGGTTATGAGGCACCCACCCCCATCCAGGCGGCCACCATACCCGTGCTGCTGGCCGGCTCGGACGTTCTGGGGCAGGCACAGACCGGCACCGGCAAGACCGCGGCGTTCGCGTTACCGGCGCTCTCGAGGATCGACCTGGAGCGCGCGCAGCCGCAGGCGCTGGTTCTGGTGCCGACGCGCGAGCTTGCGATACAGGTCGCCGAGGCTTTCCAGAGCTACGCGGCGCACATGCCGGGTTTCCACGTACTGCCTGTCTACGGTGGCCAGAGCTACACGCCGCAGATCAAGGGGCTGAAGCGCGGCGCGCACGTGGTCGTTGGGACGCCGGGCCGGATCATGGATCACATGAAGCGCGGGACGCTCGATCTGAGCGGGCTGAGCGTGCTCGTGCTCGATGAGGCCGACGAGATGTTGCAGATGGGATTCATCGACGACATCGAATGGATCCTGGAGCAGACACCGCCGACCCGGCAGGTGGCGCTCTTCTCGGCGACACTGCCCGGGGCGATCCGGCGAATCGCGCAGAAGCATCAGCGCTCGCCCGCCGAGATCACGATTCAAAGCAAGACGAGCACCGCGGCCAACATCCGGCAACGCTATTGGCTCGTGAGCGGGCTGCACAAACTCGATGCGCTGACGCGGATCCTCGAGGCCGAAGCGTTCGATGCGATGTTGATTTTCGTGCGGACGAAGCTCGAGACGGTCGAGCTGTCGGAGCGATTGCAGGCGCGGGGCTTTGACGCCGCGGCGCTCAATGGAGATATCCCGCAGGCGCAAAGAGAGCGCACGATCACCGCATTGAAGGCCGGTAAGGTCGATATTGTCGTGGCAACCGACGTCGCGGCGCGCGGGTTGGATGTTGAGCGCGTTTCGCACGTCGTCAATTACGACGTGCCTTACGACAGTGAGTCGTATGTTCACCGCATCGGGCGAACCGGACGTGCCGGTCGTAATGGCGAGGCAATCCTTTTCATCGCGCCGCGTGAGCGCAACATGTTGCGCATCATCGAGCGCGCCACGCGGCAGCGTATCGAGCAGATGAGCTTGCCGTCGATCGCTGACGTGAACGAGCAGCGCGTTGCGCGGTTCAAGCAGAGGATCACCGCGGCTGTCGAGGCGGACGAGGGCGCGGCTTTCCGCGAGGTCATCGAGCAGTTCGAGCGTGAGCAGAACGTGCCGGCGATTGAGATCGCGGCAGCCCTGGCGAGCTTGCTGCAGGGTGGGGCGCCGTTGTTGTTGGCGGAGAAGGACGACGCCTGGGGCGGGGAAGGCGAGAGGCCTCGCCGCGAACGGGGTGATCGGGATGAGGCGGAAGGCCGGTCGCGGAAGCCGACCCGGGCGGAAAAGCAGGAGCGTCGCAAGGAGAGGTTTGGGGCGCAGGAAGGTGAGGGCCGCCGCGGGCATCGGGGGCAACGCGAGCGGTTTGAGGGTGGCCACGGCAGCGAAGGGTCGCGCGGGCGGTTTGAGTCGGATCGCGGCAGCGAAGGGTCACGTGGGCGATTTGAGTCGGACCGCGGCGGCGAAGGGTCGCGCGGGCGGTTTGAGGCCGACAACGGGCGCGAGGGCCGACGCGATCGCTTTGATACCGCGCGTGATGGCGAAACACGAAGCGAGCGACCGGAGTCGCACGCACCATCGCACCGGCGCGACCGATTCGAGCCGCGTGCGGATACGCCGGAGTCGCCGGAACAACAGACGAGGCCGTCAGAGCACGAGCCCTCGGGTGATCGCGACACGCGCGAGACTCCCCCGCGTAAGAAAAAGGGCAAGTCGCGAGACATCGCGTACGAGACCTTCCGGATTGAAGTGGGCCACGTGCACGGCGTGAAGCCGGGCAACATCGTCGGGGCAATCGCGAACGAGGCCGGGCTCGAGGGTCGCCATATCGGTCATGTCGACATCCGCGAGGACCACAGCTTCGTGGACCTGCCGGAAGGCATGCCCAAGGAAATCTTCCGTAGTCTGAAGAAGGTCCGCGTCGTGGGCCGCGAATTGAATATCGCGCATGCAAGCCACAAACCCCATCGACCCTCACGGCAGGAGTGAGATGCAGATCTGGGTGGATGCCGATGCGTGCCCGACCGTGATCCGGGAGATCCTCTTCCGCGCGGCGGAGCGGACTGGGGTGCGGATGACGCTGGTCGCGAACAAGCCGCTTCGGTTGCCCGTGGCGCCTAATCTGCGTTTCCTGCAGGTTCCGCAGGGGTTCGATGCGGCGGACAAGCGGATCGTGGAATTGATGGAGCAGAATGATCTCGTCGTGACCGCCGATGTACCGTTGGCGGCGGCGGTGATCGAGAAAGGTGGCGTCGCGCTCAATCCGCGCGGCGAGCTCTATACAAAAGAAAACGTGCGCGAGAGGCTCTCCGTGCGTAACTTCCTCGACGAGTTGCGCAGTGGGGGCGTGAATACGGGCGGTCCGCCGGCCCTCAGCCAGAGGGAACGCCAGTTGTTTGCCAACCAGTTGGATACCTGGCTCGCCAAGCGCGCCAAGGTTGTCGGGACTTCGTGAGAGTGACTCTATGCCTGTAAGACCGGTATTGAAGATGGGGGCGCCACTGCTTCGGCAGGTTGCGTTGCCCGTAGCGCGATTCGACGCCGACCTGGCAGCGTTGGTTGCTGACATGGACGAGACGATGCGCGCCTTGAGCGGCGCGGGCATAGCGGCTCCACAGATTGGAGTCAGTCTGCGCGTCGTGATCTTCGAGCTGCGCGAGAATCCCCGGTACCCGCACGTCTCACCAGTTCCTTACACCGTTCTCGTCAATCCTGTGCTCACCCCGATTGGTACCGAGGAAGACGAGGGGTGGGAAGGGTGTTTGTCCGTGCCGGGATTGCGAGGTCTCGTGCCTCGTTACCGGCACCTGCGCTATCAGGGTTTCGATCAGCATGGCGCGCCGATTGATCGCACCGTCGAGGGTTTTCACGCGCGAGTGGTGCAGCACGAAGTCGATCACCTGGACGGAATTCTGTTCCCGCAGCGGGTACGCGATCTAAGGAACTTTGGTTTCGAGGATGCGCTCATCGGCCAGATGACGCCGATGCCGGACTGAGCCGCTCCACGGAGTGGGGGGTGTAGTGGGTGTTTGGGGTGGGGCGTAGCTAGGGCGCGGGCTGTTTCAGGTTGGGGTTGGGCGTAGTGCCCGTGCGCACATCACGAGCCATGCGGATCGCGGGCTCGATGCCTTGGTAGTAGCCTGGAACCCGTCCCAGTTCCCGGTATCCCAGCGCGGTGTAGAACGCGAACGCGGCCTCGTTGGTCGCTCGCAGTTCCAGTCCGATAATGAAGGTCCCCGCGGTAAACGCGGTTTCTTCCAACCACGTCATGAGGCGGCGGGCTACGCCGCGCCGGCGGTATGCGGGATCAACGGCGAGCAAGTTCAGATGAGCGACATCGTCGGCGTATCGCATGATTGCGAAGCCTCCTACGACATCGCCCGCTCGCGCGGTCAACACGATACTTTCCGGATGGCGGATGTGCCACGTGATGCGCGATGAGGACCAAGCGGGCTTGAGTCCCATCTCTACGTAGTCGTGGGACATCGTGGCGAGCCGAGTAGCGTCTGCTAATCGGGCCGGTTCTAGGGTGTAGTCGTCGCGGTAGTCGTCCACGGTTCAAGCATAGCGCGTCCTTTGCCGTGCAACCAACCTGAGGGCCTTTGGATACACCTCTGCCGCTTGTGGGTGCGCAAAGCGCGCACCACAAGCCCGCATCTCACGCTAGACGGAGTCAGTATGTCGCGCGCGCGAGACAGATTGACTACGCGAGAGTGTGAAACACTTTCTGGACATCGTCGTCCTGTTCGAGTTTGTCGATCAGGGTGAGCACTTCCGTGGCCTGCTCTTCCGGCAGTTCGGTCGGCACCGTGCAGATGTACTCGTGCTCCGCGGAAAGCGGGCTGATGTTGCGGGCCTCGAGGGCCTCCTGCATCTTGCCGAAGTCGGCGAACGCGCAACGGATCACTAGCTGCGGCTCACCTTTCTCGCCGGTGCTCTCGCCCATTTCCTCGAGGCCGTGGTCGATGAGGTAGAGCTCGAGATCATCCTGGTCGATGCCCTCGGGGTTGAGGCGGAATACGCCCATCTTCTTGAAGAGGAAACTGACACTGCCGTTGGTGGCCAGGTTGCCGCCGCCTTTGGTGATGGCGCTGCGGACCTGGGCGACAGTGCGCGTGGGATTGTCGGTAGCGGTTTCGACGAGCAGAGCGACGCCGTGCGGGGCATACCCCTCGTAGATCACTTCGCTGTAATTCGTGGCATCCCGGCCCGAGGCGCGCTTGATGGCCGCCTCGATCTTGTCCTTCGGCATGTTGACGGCGCGCGCGTTCTGGATCACCCGCCGCAGCATGGGATTGGAATTGGGGTCGGTGCCGCCGGATTTGACGGCCATGTTGATGTCCTTCGCGATCCGGGCGAATTGCTTCGCCATGCGGTTCCAGCGCGCGAACATCGTGTGTTTTCTGACTTCGAATATGCGTCCCATACGGCAATGGTGCCTCAGCAGGGGGTAAAAACGAAGAGGGGCCCCAAAAGGGGCCCCTCTGAAGTCGGTGCTGGCCAGTATTGGCCCGACCAGGCTTCAGGCCAGCTGCGCGTGCAGTACCCGCATGCGCCGTCTCTGCAGGTGCAGCCGGCGCTCGATTTCCTGGAGTCGCTCCTGGAAGCTCGTGTGCTCCCAGTGCTGAATCACGGCGCGGGCCTTCTCTTCCAGCCACTGCTCTTTCACGCGAGCCCATTCCGCAAGGGCCGCATGGAAGGTCTCGTATTCGTGCGCGATGCGTTGCCGGACGAGCTCGATCTGCGAGTGGCCCGCGGAGGGCATCTTGGCCAGCTTCTCCTGGGCCCGCTTGAACTGCATGGCGAGGAGGGCGCGCTGAATCTGGAAATCCGGGGTTCGCTTGAGGCGGCGCGTGAGTCCTACGTACTGCAGGCCCGCGATGAGCCACTTCGTCGGATCCCACTGCCACCAGCGCACGCCATTGCGATAGTCGTGCGCAAAGATGTGGTGGTAGTTGTGATAGCCCTCGCCGTAGGTGATGACGGCAAGGAAGGGATTGTCCCGTGCGGTGTTCTCGTCGGTGTACGGGCGGCTTCCCCACATGTGCGCGAGGGAGTTGATGAAGAAGGTGACATGGTGTGCCCACACCAGCCTCAACACGCCCGCGAGGATGAAGGTGCCCCACAGGTCGCCCAGCAGCCAGCCCACCAGGAGCGGGAGGCCAAAGTTCGTGACGATGGCCAGCGGCACATAGAAACGATGCTGGAACTGCAGCATCGGGTCACGGCGCAGGTCCGGGATATTGGTGAAGTCCGGAATGCCGCTCGGATATTCGCGCAACATCCAACCGATGTGGGAGAACCAGAAGCCGCGCTTCACGGAGTACGGATCGCGATCGTAGTCGTCGACGTGCAGGTGATGGGTGCGATGATTGCTCGCCCAACAGAACACGCTGTTCTGCAGTGCCATCGTACCGAACACCATATATAAGAGTCGCACCACCCAGTGCGCATCGTAGGACTTGTGCGCCCACAGGCGATGGTAGCCGCCCGTGATAGCCATGCCATTCGCCCCGGTGAACAGGACGCAGGTCACCCACGCGCCCGTCGAGAATCCGTGTGTCAGTCCCCACCATGGAACCAGCGTCACTGCCGCTATAAATGTCAATAAAAACACGAGGGTAGGCGCCCAGTTAATCGGGGCCCGCGGCTCGACCGAGATACTCTGTGACATGCTTTACCTTAAGTGGGACGAAAGCGCCCGTAACGTAGCACGTCCGCCACGGCGGTGCGGGACTTGCGTCGAATTTGCCCCCGTGGGAGAGGGTTCCATGAGCGTCGATATCCATTTCTGGCGCCGCGGAACATCATTACAAGCGCAGCAATTAGAAGGTTTCTAAGAATGCAGGTGACCGGGAAGACAGTGGTGATCACGGGGGGCGGCCGGGGGATCGGTCGCGCCATGGCAGAGCGGTTCGGCCGAGAGGGAGCGCAGGTGGCGCTGCTCGATGTGAGCGCGGCCGATCTGGAGACGACACGCGCCGCACTCGAGGCTGCTGGGGTGACGGCGCGCGGTTATGAAGTCAACGTCGCGGTAGAAGATCAGGTGATCGCGGCAATGGATCGCATCATGACCGACTTCGGTCGTCTCGATGTCATGATCAATAACGCTGGCATTCTGCGTGATGCCTTGTTGGTGAAGGCCAAGGAAGGCGCCATCGTGAGCAAGATGTCGCTCGCCCAATGGCAGGCGGTGATCGACGTCAATCTGACTGGCGTATTTCTATGCGGACGCGAGGCTGCCGAGCGGATGATCCGCGGTGGCTCGGGCGGAGTCATCATCAACATATCGAGCGTGTCGCGACACGGTAACGCCGGCCAATCCAACTATAGTGCGGCGAAGGCGGCAGTCGCCGCGCTGACTGTCGTATGGTCGAAGGAGCTCGCGCGCTACGGGATCCGCACGGGCACGATCGCACCCGGCGGCACACGCACGGACATACTCGCGTCGATGCGGCCCGAGATGTTGGAGAAACTGGTCACGCCGGTGCCGTTGCGGCGCCTCGGCGAGCCGGAGGAAATGGCGGCAGCCGCCGCGTTCATCGTGAGCAACGACTACTTCAACGGCCGTTGCATTGATCTCGACGGCGGCTTCAGGCTCTGACGCGATTGTCAGACGGGGTCGTGCTTCTCGTAGCCGACCGCGCCGCTCGCGTCGTTACAGGATACTTCGACGCGCTCGCTGCGTGTCGCGGTGTACGCCATTTGCAGGAGTTGGTCCGCGGGTACTGAGGCGCTGCTGTCGAAACGCAGCAACGTGCCATCCGGCATGGTCATGTATACGGCGACGATGAGGTTGCACTGCGTGACGACGACGGAGGTCAATGGATGCCCCGGCAGTGACGGGGCGTTCTTCTCAGCCGGAACCTCGGTGCGGTGTGCAACGCGCATCACGTCCGGCGCGCACTGCGGTCCTGCGCAGGGAGCGGATGCGACGCCCGAAGTTGGTTCCAACATCCCCCGTGGGGAGTGTGCTGGTTGGGTGGTCGCGCATCCCTGTGCGATGGAAGCGGTCAGGAGCACCGCGAATGGCGACACGAGTCTGTTCATGGATGCGAGTCCTCCTATATGAATGAAGCAGGGGTGCGACCTGCGCGGGTATGAAGGTGCAAGGCCAATGCCAGCACTCGCGAAGCCCGGGAATCAAGGAGTTACGAGGTGCCCCACATTGCGGGCGCACCAAGAGGAAGCGTGGCGCCGGTGGCGGTGAGGTGGCGCGGCGGCCGGCGGTTGTGGTGGGCCGTGACTGCGGGTGGCGGGAGGTGGCGGCGGCGGGGGCGGTGAGCCGGCGCGACGGCGGCGGTGAGTGACGGCGGCGGGCCGTGACCATGGGCGGCGGTTCGCGTGACGTGGTAGTGGCGAGCCGTGACGGCGGGCAGCGGCGCGCGGCGAAGCGGCGGCAACGGGCCGTCACCGCAGATGTGGCGCGTGCGGCTGCGGGGCGGTGACGTGGTGGTGGCGGGCCCCGATCGCGATCGGCGGCCGGTGGTGGCGAGCCGTGACGGCGGGCAGCGGCGCGTGGTGACGGGTGGTGGCGGGCCCCGATCGCGATCGGCGGCCGGTGGTGGGGTTGCCGCGTGGGTCGAATGGATTTCCCTGTCGTTCGATCGCGCAGCGAGTCCGCGAGTCCCGGGTTGCCCTGGCCGTCACAGCACTGTGTTCATATCGCGGAACACATCGCGCCACTGATGGAACACGAGTTAGCCGCGCCGGAATCCCCGCGCGGAACGTAGCCGGCGGGCCAATGTTCTATTCCTCATGCGCCCAAAAACCACGCTCGTCTCCGCCGCCGCCCTCCTCTTCACTCTCGCCTTCTCATCCGCTCAGGCTTCCGCTTCGGGTAGGGCTTATGTCTCGAATGAGGATGGGGAAACGGTGACCGTCCTGGATACCGGTAATGGCTCAGTCGTCGCTACCGTCCCGGTGGGTAAGCGACCCCGCGGACTGAAGCTCAGCCATGACGGCCGAACTCTGTATGTCGCGGTCAGCGGGCTGCCGAAGTGCCCGCCCTCGGTGCCGGACGAGGAATGCGCGAAGCTCAAGCGTGACGTGCAGGCTGACGGAATTGCAATGATTGACACCGCAACGCTGAAGCTGCGTGGGGTGCTCAAATCGGGCTCCGACCCGGAGCAATTCGATGTCAGCCGTGATGGCAAGCGCCTCTTCATTTCCAACGAGGACACCGGGCAGGCCACGGTGTTGGATACCAGCAGCGGGGCCATCGTCGCGACAATCCCCATCGGGCACGAGCCCGAGGGAGTGCGCGTGTCACCCGACGGGAAGTGGGTGCTCGTCACGAGCGAGACAGACAGTACCGTGGCGATCATCGACAGCAGCACGCTCAAGGTGTTGAAAACCGCCAAGGTGGGCCTGCGGCCGCGCGACATGGCTTTTGCCCCCGATAGCAGGGTGGCTTACGTTTCCGGCGAGGGGGATGCCTCGCTATCGCGGTTGCCGATCCCCGCGGGGGAGCCTGTTACCCGGGTGTTGCAGCTGCGCCAGCAGGCGCGGCCCATGGGTGTTGTGTTCGACGCCGCCCGCAAGCGCATCTACATGAGCACCGGTCGCGGCGGCACGATAGCCGTGGTGCAACAGGAGGGCGGCGGCGAGAAGTTGCTCAAAGAGATCGAGGTCGGTGCGCGGCCCTGGGGTATCGCCCTCAGTCAGGATGGACGGCGTTTGTATACCGCCAACGGCTCCTCGAACGATGTCACGATCGTTGACACCTCGAGCTTGAGCGTCCTGAAAAAAGTACCCGTGGGCAAGGGGCCGTGGGGCGTGGTGCTCGGTCCGTGAGCACCGGTGCGCCGCCGCGTGAACACTGCGCGTGGGGCGCGTTCCTGCCCTGTTTTTTAACGTTAACGGGCAGGCGACTTCAATCCGCAGGAGCGATAGGCGTCCGCCTCGATGCTCCGATAGAGCTTCGCGCGCTCCTTGCCATGCTGCGGATCGCGGAATTCGCCGCCCCCTTCACCGGGCAGCGTGGCGTAGCGGGCGAAGGTACCCGCCTCGACGAAGTCATCATAGGTTAAGTGATCGGCGATGCGGTCGATGGCACACGAGCACTTGTACAGATCCGCCAGATTGCCGCCGTTCTTCGCGATGCACTCCTGTACATACTCCACCCGCGCGACCGTCGGATAGTCGTTCCGGGGCGCGTCAGCCCTGGGTGCGTCCCCCAGTGCGGGTGCGCACCAACAGAGCGCCGCCGCGACGACTGTCGAGGCTCGGAATCGGGATTGCGCGAATAGCGAGACCATAACGTTCCATCCGTGACACACCGGAGTGCGGGATGAACGATCCTACGCCCGAGTGCCTCATTCCTCCAATGTTTGCGGTTGCAGGCAGGTGACAGCGGGTGTATTGATAGCGCCGCAATTCACAGCGTGCCGACATGTGATCGTCGGCCACGGATGGCTTCGCTTCCGACAACTTAATTTGCAACATGGAGAACGCAGGAAGCGAACGTATTTCCGAGAACCAAGAAGCTGGAGGAGATATGAGCTACGAGTACAGATCAGTCTTGATGAGGGGAGCCGTACTTGCCGCTGCAGCGGTAATATCGACCTCCGCCCTGGCAGACGCCGACCTCGATGCAAAGATTGCCGATTCCTCGAATTGGGCCGCGCAGGCCGGCGATTATGCCAACCACCGCCATAGCGCTCTGAAGCAGATCAGCGAGAGCAATGTCGGCAAACTGCAGGTTGCCTGGACGATGTCCACCGGTGTGTTGCGTGGCCACGAAGGCTCACCGCTCGTCATCGGCGACACGATGTACATCCACACGCCGTTTCCAAACAATGTGTACGCGGTCAACCTGAAGGATCAGACCTTCAAGTGGAAGTACGAGCCCAAGCAGGACGCGGATGTCGTGCCCGTGATGTGTTGCGACACGGTCAACCGTGGCCTGGCATACGGCGATGGCAAGATCTTCCTGCAACAGGCCGACACCACCCTCGTGGCGCTCGACGCGAAGACCGGCAAGGTCGCCTGGAGCGTCAAGAACGGCAACCCGAAGATCGGTGAAACCAACACCAACGCGCCGCACGTCTTCAAGGACAAGGTGCTCACCGGCATCTCCGGCGGTGAGTTCGGGGTACGTGGCCGCGTCGTCGCCTACGACATCAAGACCGGCCGCAAGGTGTGGCTCGGCTACAGCACCGGACCGGATGCCGAGATGTTGATCGACCCGGCGAAGACCATGACCTGGACCAACGGCAAGATGGCCCCGGTCGGCAAGGACTCTTCGCTCAAGACCTGGCAGGGCGATCAATGGAAGCTGGGCGGCGGCACCACGTGGGGCTGGTACGCCTACGATCCGAAGTTGAACCTCGTGTACTACGGCAGCGGCAATCCCGGAACCTGGAATCCGGCGCAGCGCCCGGGGGACAACAAGTGGTCCATGACGATCTGGGCGCGTGATCTCGACACCGGCATGGCGAAGTGGGTGTACCAGATGACACCGCACGACGAGTGGGACTACGACGGTGTCAACGAGATGGTGCTCATGGACGTCGACCACGGCGGCAAGAAGGTGCCGGCGGTCGTCCACTTCGATCGTAACGGCTTCGGCTACACGCTCAACCGGCAGACCGGCGAGCTGTTGGTAGCGGAGAAGTATGATCCACAGGTGAACTGGGCTTCGAAGGTCGACATGAAGACGGGCCGTCCGATCGTCGACAAGAAGTATTCACCCGGCACGACGGGTCCGGATGTCGACGTCAAGGGCATCTGCCCGGCCGCGCTCGGCTCCAAGGACCAACAGCCGTCGAGCTACGATCCGAACACCGGATACGTGCTCGTACCGACCAACCACGTGTGCATGACCTATGAGCCGTTCCAGGTGGAATACACCGCGGGACAGCCGTATGTCGGCGCGACACTGACCATGTTCCCAACACCCAACAGCCACGGCGGCATGGGTAACTTCATTGCGTGGGATGCATCGCAGGGCAAGATCGTATGGACGAAGCCCGAGCGCTTCTCCGTGTGGTCGGGTGCGTTGACCACCGACGGTGGTGTGACCTTCTACGGCACCCTCGAGGGCTACATCAAGGCCGTCGATACGAAGACGGGCAAGGACCTGTGGAAGTTCAAGATGCCCTCGGGAATCATCGGTAACGTGTTCACCTACGAGTACGGCGGCAAGCAGTACGTCGGCGTGTACTCGGGTATCGGCGGTTGGGCCGGTATCGGCATGGCGGCGGGACTCACCGAGTCCACCGCGGGCCTGGGCGCGGTCGGTGGCTACAAGGACCTGGCTCGCTTCACCACGCTCGGTGGAACTCTGTTCGTGTTTGGATTGCCTGAGACTTAGAACGGGCATGGGGATTGCGGCACCGCGTCTACCTGAACTGGGCGCGGTGCCGCCAGGACGATCGGCCGGTGGAACCGGCCAAGGTATACGGGCGGCTGGCAGGCCGGCCGCCCGCAGGGTCGAGCTGCGCCACGCCGCGCAAGCGGCGTGGCGTTTGTGTCTAAGACGAGGGGAAATCGGGAATGAGGCCAGTGTTTTCTGTTGTGTTGATGTCCGTGATATCGGTGTTGACGGTGGCGGCGGTGAGCGCCAACGAGCCGCCTCCGCCGGGCTGGGAGCACAAGTCGGCCAAGACGCCGCTCTACACGGTCAAGGATGGCAACGAGGTCGATCCCAAGACCTTGATGGGCTGGAAGACCTGGCGCGCCATGGCCTGTGAGCGCTGCCACGGCCCCAATCAGGAAGGGCTCGTCGGTCCCTCCCTGGTGAACTCGCTCAAGGTGCTGACCAAGGATCAGTTCCACACCACCATTACCAACGGGCGCGTCGAGAAAGGCATGCCCAACTTCGGTGGCGTGAAGATGGTGACGGACAATTGGGAGAGCCTGTACGCCTATCTGAAGGGTCGCTCGGAAGGCAACATCGCGCCGGGCCACCTGTACCCCATGGATTCAGCGAGTCAGACTGCGAAGAAGTAGGAAGCCATCATGCGGAGACCTCTGGTTTGCGGCAGCTGGGCGGTCTGCGGGTTGAGTTTGATTCTCGGTACCGCTGCGGCCCAGCGAGGGGTGCCGGCGGACGTCTCGACGCCACTGACGCAGGCGATGGCCGCCACCGCGGAGGGCACCGCCGAAACCACGCTGCGGGTGTGTGCCGATCCAAACGGCATGCCGCAATCGAACGATCGCGGCGAAGGCTACGAGAACAAGATTGCGGAAGCGCTGGCGCGCGATCTCGGCAAGAAGATCTCGTACACCTACTTTCCGCAGCGCATGGGATTCGTGCGTAACACGCTGCGCGCGCGTGACGATCAGACTCAACAGTTCAAATGCGATCTCATCATCGGCGTGCCCAAGGGTTACGAGCTGACCGCTACGACGAAACCCTACATGCACTCGGTCTACGCGCTCGTGCTGCCGGCGCGGCCCGAGTTCAAGGGCATCCAGAGCGCGGACGATCTCCTGAAACTGCCGCCGGCGAAGCTACATTCGCTGCGGATAGGAATGTTCGCGCAAACGCCCGCGTCCGACTGGGTGTTGAAGAACGGCCTGATCGATCGCGCGGTGATGTACCCCGCGCAAAGTGGCGACCCGAAGGAAACACCTGACACGATCATCGAGCACGATCTGGCGGCCGGGAAGATCGACGTCGCGGTGGTGTGGGGGCCGATCGCAGGGTTCGTCGTGAGCCGCCACAGTGGTGGTGGCGAGAAGAGCTGGGCTGCCGTGCCGTTCAAGCCCGATCCCGCGATCCGCTTCGACTACGAGATCTGCATGGGTCTGCGGCAGGGCGAAAAGGATTGGCAGAACAAGCTCGATGAGTGGATCTCAGGTCATCATGCGGAAATCGCGCAGATCCTCACCACTTATCACATCCCGCTGCTCGAAGGCTCTCCCTCACCCCACGGGTGAGGGAGGCCGCTTGCCATACTAGAACTTGTAGAGGCCCTGCAGGGCGATGCCGGTCTGGTGGTCGTTGAACGAG
>DAITMW010000010.1:0-31290 GCA_036834945.1 Steroidobacteraceae bacterium | reverse complement strand
CTAGAACTTGTAGAGGCCCTGCAGGGCGATGCCGGTCTGGTGGTCGTTGAACGAGGCCGCGTTGTTCACCCGCGACTCGAACGTATCCTCGTTGGACCAGTCGTAACGGAGTTCCGCGCGCAGCTCGAAGGCTTTCAGCGGTGAGTAACCGGCGGTTACCGTGACTTCCTTGACCTTCTCCTGGGTGCCGGTCACGAAACCTTCCTTGTCGTCGAGGATCTCGCCGCGCAGGGAGACGCGCCACTGGTCGTTGAAGGCGTAGTTGACGTAGCCCGCGAACGTCACCCAATCGAGGTCGTGCAGACCCGTTGACGGCTGCTCTTCCTGTTTGCCCCAGTTGGCGTTGAGCACGACGGACAGCTGTGATGTCACGTTGTAGGTTGCAACGCCGTCCACCAGGGTGCGCAGCGCATCGGCGCTGGGGTCTTTCCCGACATAGGCCTGCGCGGTCATCGAGAAAATCTTGTTGGGTGTGAACGCCAGCCCGACTTCGGCCGTCTTGGAGCCGTAGGAAGTGGAGGTCGTGTTCCAACCGTTGTTGACACCGACGATGACGTTGAGGGTGTCGGTCGCAGCGTAGGTCGCACGGACGCCGGTGTGTGTCAGAGGCTCGGAGAAGAACAACAGCGAGCGCGAAAAGTTGGTGTTCTTCGTCGGGTCGATGACCTCCGCGCCCGCGAGCGTCACGAACTTACCTGCAATTACCGTCAGGGGGCCGGTCGCATATTGCAAGTAGGCCTGCGTGACGTTGAATGCGCTGTTGGTGCCGTTCTCGGCGGCGTTGAGAACGCGCGCGTCCTCGCCGGCGGCCAGGTTCACCACGGCGCCGAAGCCTTCCTTCGGCTGGTACGCGAGGGTGATCGCCGCCTGGTCGAGCTGGAAGGTGTCGTGCTCGATGTCGAACTGGTGGAACGTGCTGTCGCCTGTCGAGTGGTAGAAGGACGCGGAGACGTAGCCGGTGGCGCTGAGGCCTACGGAATCCAGCAGTTGCGACAACTTATTGCCGGCGGGCGCGGCGTCCGCCGCGGGCGGGTCCTCCGCGGCCAACAGGTATCCGGGTGCAATGCCAGTGACAGCCAGCGCGGAGCAGGCGATGTAGATTTTCTGCAACATTATCCTTCTCATTCGGACCCCCGTGAAAGGCGACAAAAGTTCGATGCGGGGGAGCCAAAGCATTATCTATGCCAGGTTAATTTTTCGTTAAGAATCTGGACACTGTGAACGCGGGCAAACGCGGTAACATCTGTTTAGCCCCAATAGGGGGCAGACTTTCGCGCTGTTTGGGCGATATTAGTGCGGCGCCCTGTGGCGTGGGCGCATTTGCACCGACCGGCACCGGTCGTGGTGCAACCACCCCAGCGCGTCAGGAGACCGACCTGTGGACGCTATGAGCCGTCCCGTTGCGTTTTCACGTCGAACAAACGCCCGCGCGGGGTGTGTTCTGTGGAGACAGTCGGACCCCAAATCGTGTAAGAGATCGTCTGACACAGTTTTCGGACACGATTGGGGCGCTGCGCTGAGACAATCGGCGCGGGTCTTGTATTCGCTGCGAGCTCAGCCTGTCGCCAAATGGCGACAGGACGGCTCTTTTCGTGCCTAAGAAAAGCGAGCGCCCAAACAAGCGCATCGAGGACGGATTTGGTGAGACGACTGCAGCTGTTGTTATTGTCGTTGGGGGCTTTGATCGGGGCGGTGGGCTTGGTGGTAGCTCAAACGTCGCCTGCGCAGCCGGCGTCGGATCAGGCGCCTGTCGAGCAGACCCAACCCGCGGCGACTTCTCCAGGCACGGGGCAGGCGCCTCCGGCGACCACGCCACCGACCCAGACGGACGAGCAGCAGAATCCGCCCCCGCCGACGCCTGCACAACCGGCGACGCCGGCGCAGCCCCAGGCGGCGCCACCGCCTCCGCAGGCGCAACCACAGCCTCAACCGCAACCTAGGGCGCCCGCAGGGCGGACAGAATCCAAGGGGGAGGGAGGCAAGTCTGAAGCCGCGAAGCCAGAGGGCGGACGGCAAGAGTCCAATAGCGGCCGGCAGGAGTCGGCTACCCGGCAGGAGGCCGCTGGTCGGCAGGAGTCTGCTGGTCGGCAGGAGGCCGCTGGTCGGCAGGAGGCCGCCAAAGGAGAGGCCCGGTCTGAAGGCAAAGGTGAGGGGAAGGCCGAGACAAAGGGCGAAAGTAGAGGGGAAACCAAGGCTGAGGCCAAGGCGGACGGCAGGACCGAGGGCAGGACGGATGGCAAGGCCGAGGCCAAGCCCGACGCCAAGGCCGCTCAATCAGAATCCGGTCAGGGCGGGGCTCCACCGCCGCGACGCGCGCGTCCAGCCGCCGAAGCGCCACCGCCAGGTGGACAAGCGGCCGGTTCCACCGCCGCCGCGCAGCAAAATACTGCTGCACCTGCGGCGAAACCCCAGCCGCCGCGAGCGCCCACGCCACCCTTCTCTTTTTCACTGGTCGAGAAGATCGCGCAGGAGCGCTCCACCAAGCCGTACCGCAATCGCTCGACAAAGCTTCCCGATGCGATCGCCAAGCTCAGCTTCGAGCAGTATCGGGACATCCGATTCCAGCGCACCAGCTCGCTCTGGTACGACCGGGCGCTGTTCGAGGTGCAGTTCTTCCACCGTGGCTTCAACTTCGACCGGCGAGTCAACATTTCCGAGGTGAGCGGGGGCGTGGCGCGCCCGGTGCTTTACAACCCGGCCATGTTCGACTTCGGGCCGCGGGTGCCGAAGATCGAGTTTCCGCCCGATCTGGGCTTTGCCGGATTCCGCATTCACTATCCCCTCAACAGTCCGGCCTACAAGGACGAGCTCATCGTCTTTCTCGGGGCCTCTTATTTCCGCGTGTTGGGCCGTAACCAGACTTATGGACTGTCGGCGCGCGGACTGGCGATCGATACCGGTTCGACCTCGGGCGAGGAGTTTCCGTACTTCACGGATTTCTGGCTCGTGAAACCCGAGCCGACCGCACGGACAATGATCGTTTACGCGCTGCTCGACAGCCCTGGTATCACGGGCGCCTACCAGTTCGAGATCCGTCCGGGTACGACGACCCAGGTGCAGGTGACGGCGGAGCTTTATCCCCGGCGCCAGATCGGCAAGCTGGGAATTGCCCCGCTGACCTCCATGTATCTCTACGGGGAAAATTCGGGCGTGCATCGCTTCGATGATTTCCGCCCAGAAGTCCACGACAGCGATGGGCTCATGACCGAGCGCGGGACTGGGGAATGGATGTGGCGGCCGCTGGTCAATCCCAAGGAGTTGCGGGTGAACCGCTTCATGGACGAGCATCCGCGCGGTTTCGCGCTGGTGCAACGCGATCGGGATTTCAATCACTACCAGGACGACGAGGCGCGTTACGAGCGACGGCCCAGCTACCGTGTGGAGCCGCTCGGGGACTGGGGTAAGGGGGGTGTCGAGTTGGTCGAAATCCCCTCGGACGAGGAGATTCATGACAATATCGTCGCCTTCTGGGTGCCGGATGCTCCTGTTCAGCCCCAAAAGCCGCTGACGTTTTCCTACCTGCTTTCCGCGTACACTGGGACGACGCAGTGGCCGCCGGGAGGTAAGGTTATTGCTACTCACTTTTCCCGGGTCGTGAGCGGTACGAGCGTGGTCCCGGGAGTACGTCGTGTGATTGTTGATTTTGCTGGCGGCGACCTCGACAGCCTGGCCGGTTCACAACCCATTCAGGCTGCGGCGAGTGCCAGCGGCGGGGAGGTCGACGACGTCTCTGTAGAACGGCTCGCGGCCAATGGTGTCTGGCGCGTCTCGATGCGCATGAAATCCGGCGACAAGCCCGTCGACCTGCGTTGTTACCTGACCCTGTACGGAGAAGCGTTGACCGAGACTTGGACTTATCTTTGGGCCCCGGGAACTTAGAGCCATGGCTGTGAATCGCCTGCGATGGGCCGCGGTGTGGCGTCGGCTGCTGTTTTTCAGCCTGACGTTCCTCACCTCTTTGTCGGCCAGCGCGCTGATGGCCGACATCCTGCGGACCAACGGCTTCACCTTCTGGGAGAAGGGCAGCCTCATCGTGTTCTTCGTGCTCGTGACGTGGATCACCGGTGCGTTCTGGACCGCGGTCGCGGGCTTCGTCATCCAACTCATCGGTCGCGATCGCGCCGTGATTCATTCCTCCGAGGGCGAAGGGCGGCCGCTAAAAGGCCGCACCGCCGTCATCATGCCGATCTACAA
This sequence comes from Steroidobacteraceae bacterium, assembly GCA_036834945.1. Taxonomy (GTDB): domain Bacteria; phylum Pseudomonadota; class Gammaproteobacteria; order Steroidobacterales; family Steroidobacteraceae; genus 13-2-20CM-66-19. The sequence continues at coordinate 27,096 of DAITMW010000010.1, read as the reverse complement.
CGAGGACACCACGCGAGTGTTCGCGGGCCTCGATGTCATTTGGAGCTCACTCCAGGCGCGGCCCGAGCAGGCTGCATTCGACCTGTTCGTACTCTCCGATACGCGTAAGCCCGAGATCGGCGCGGCGGAGGAGCTCGCCTGGGCGCGGCTGGTTGAGCGCCACAACGCGCAAGGGCGCGTGTTCTACCGTCGCCGCAAGGAAAACCTCCAGCGCAAAGCCGGCAATATCGCCGACTTCGTCCGCTCCTGGGGCGGGGCATACGATTACGCGGTCGTGCTCGATGCCGACAGCATCATGTCCGGCCATGCGATCGTGACGCTCGCTCAGATGATGGATGTTCATCCCGAAGCGGGCATCATCCAGGCGCTGCCGACGCCGGCCGGACGCGAGACGCTGTTCGCGCGTCTCATCCAGTTCGCCGCCCGCCTCAACAGCCTGATGCTCGCCAGCGGCCTGGCTTTCTGGCAGCTCGGCGAGGGTAACTACTGGGGGCACAACGCGATTCTGCGTTTGCGGGAGTTCGCGGCCTACTGCGATCTGCCCCGCCTGCCCGGCAAGCCGCCGCTGGGCGGCGAGATCCTCAGCCACGACTTCGTCGAGGCCGCCTTCATGCGGCGGGCCGGGTTCAAGGTCTGGCTGCTGACGGACCTGGATGGAAGTTTCGAGGAAGTCCCTTCCAACGTGGTCGATTTCGCGGCGCGCGATCGCCGTTGGGCACAGGGCAACCTGCAGCACCTGGGACTGCTGCCGATGCGGGGATTGCATTGGCTGAGCCGCCTGCATCTGATCACCGGCGTGTTGTCGTATGCGACGTCACCTTTGTGGCTGGCGGCCTTGTTGCTGAGCTCCATCGTGGTCTGCCTGGATGCCATCAACGGCTACCAGTACTTCGCGCCCGGGTCGTACTCGTTGTTTCCAACGTGGCCGCAATATCGCGATAGCGAGATCGTCATTCTGCTGGCAGGCACCATCACGGTGTTGTTGATGCCGAAAGTGCTCGGCTGCACGCTGGCGCTGGTGAAGGGCAAGTTGCGCCGGGCCTTCGGGGGTGTGTGGTCGTTGCTGAGCAGCCTGCTCGTCGAGCAGTTGTTCAGTACGTTGCTCGCCCCATCGATGATGTTGTTCCACACGTCATTCGTCATCACCACGCTGGCGGGTCACCCGGTGACCTGGAACGCGCAGGATCGCGGCGATCGGGGTATCACCTTCCGCGAAGCGTTCTCACGCCACAAGTGGCATGTTGCCATTGGATTGGCGTGGGGTGGCATCATCCTGACAATCGCACCGCGCTACATCTGGTGGATGTCACCGATTCTTCTCGGATTGTTGCTTTCGGTACCTCTGACGATGCTGACGAGCCTCACCAGTGCCGGCGTGTGGGCCCGCAAGCACGGCCTGCTGTTGACTCCCGAGGAGACGGAGCCGCCGTCGGAGCTCGCCGCGCTCGAGCAGTTGATGGCCACCGGTGGGATCATGGCGACGCCGCCCGGCGGCCCTGGAGACAGCCTGGGCTCGTTGACCGATCAATCCAACGCGATCCGCGTGACCTTGCCGGCGCAGAGTGTGCCGGAGCGCGAGCCGCTGTCGATGGAAGCCGCGGCGTTGAAGTACCTGCGACCGCGCGATGCGCTGGCGATTTTTCATCGAGTGGCGAGCTCACCCACCACGACGCAGTAGCGCATCAGCGCCCTGGCCGGGCGCGTGCTACCTTTCCACTTTCGTCTTTTCAGCGAGGCAGCTAAGTGGTTGCGCTTGTCCGACGGTTGTTCATTTGTCTTGGTGGCGCCGCATTCGTGTGCGCGTCCGTGCTCAGTTCCGCGGCCGAGGGAGCTGCGCCCGTACCTACGGGTGTCGAGCAAGCGGGCCGTACCTACATCACACGCAGTTCCCTGGAAGCCCCGATCCGCTTCCTGGCTTCGGATGCACTCGAGGGCCGCGGCCCGGCGAGCCGCGGCGACCAACTCGCGCGCCTCTATCTCGCCACTCAGCTCGAGAGTCTCGGCTTGCAACCCGGTGGGCCGAACGGCCAGTGGCAGCAGCCGGTCGACATCGTCGGCCTCAAGTCACAATTTCCCAAGAGTTGGAGTTTTCAGGGCAAGAATGCGCGCATCGATCTCAGTTGGCGCGATGATTACATCGCCGTCAGCGGAGAGCAGAAAGAATCTGTGTCCATTGACGATGCCGAGCTGGTGTTCGTGGGTTACGGCATCCAGGCGCCCGAGTATCAATGGGACGACTTCAAGGGCGTGAATCTCAAGGGCAAGGTGCTCGTGATGCTCAACAACGATCCCGACTGGGATCCGAAGTTGTTCGCGGGCAAGCGGCGCCTGTATTACGGCCGATGGGTTTACAAGTACGAAAGCGCCGCGCGCCAGGGGGCGGCGGGCGCGATCATCGTTCATACCACCGAGTCCGCCGGCTATCCGTGGCAGGTGGTGCAAAGCTCGTGGGGCGGGGAGCAGTTCGAGCTTCCGGCGGAGGGGGAGCCCCGGATCCAACTCAAGGGGTGGGCCACTCAGGAGGCCGTCGGGCGGTTGATGAAGTCCAGCGGTTTCGACCTGGGCAAGCTGGTCACGGCCGCGCACTCGCGCTCGTTCAAGCCGGTGTCGCTGGGGATCCGCACCTCGATCGCCTTCACCAACAAGCTGTCACGGGTGCAAACCGGAAACGTCGCTGGGCTGCTTCCAGGCAGTGACCCCAAGCTTGCCGACCAGGTGGTGGTGTTTTCCGCGCACCACGATCACTTCGGTATCGGTGAGCCCGATGCGACCGGTGATCGGATCTATCACGGTGCTCTCGACAATGCGTCCGGGTGTGCCCAGATCCTCGCGATGGCGCGTGCGTTCGCGTCCCTTCCCGAGCGGCCGCGGCGCTCGGTGTTGTTCCTGTTCGTGGCCGGGGAGGAGCGTGGCCTGTTGGGCTCGATGTACTACGCGCTGCATCCGACGTTCCCGGCCGGCAAAATCGCGGCGGATATCAACTTCGACGGCGGCAACATGTTCGGGCGGACGCGCGACATCACGCTCGTGAGCCAAGGCAAAGCGTCGCTCGACCAGGTCGCCGACGCGGTCGCGAAGTGGCAGGGGCGCGTGGTCAAACCGGACCAGTTTCCGGATCGCGGTCACTACTATCGTTCCGACCAGTTCTCGTTCGCGAAGATCGGTGTGCCGGCGCTCTATTTCGATAGCGGCACGGATTTCATCGGCCGGCCGCCGGAGTGGGGTAAGCAGCAGATCGAGGCGTGGGAGCAGAAGAAGTATCACCAGCCCGGGGATAAGTTGGATGACAGTTGGAACTTCGACGGCATGATCGAGGATGCGCAGCTGGGGTTCTATTCGGGGTGGCTCGTCACGCAGGCAGACGCGATGCCCACGTGGAATCCGGGTGATGAGTTTGAAGCCGCGCGCAAGAAGGCGCTGGCGGCGGTGGCGAAATAGCGGAAGCGTACGTGGTAGCCTGGTCTCGCAGGCCCAGTGGCTCGTCGCGCAGGCCTAATGGCTCCTCACGAAGGCTACGGGAGGAGTCGGTGGCGCGGTGTTGGGCCGGACTGTTGCCGTCGGTCGAGCCGCGGGCGCCGAGTCAGGAGTGGCGTTGCGGGCGACAGCAGCGTCGCCAGTGGGTGCGACGGCGGAAGGGGCGTCGCCGGCGGGCGAACTGGTAGCTGCGGCGGGAGGAGTGCCAGGGGCTGTTAGGCTGGGCCCTTCGGTCGGCGCAGTGAGGCTGGGCGCGGAGGCGGGCGTGAGGTTGGCCACGTCCGTCTTGAGTGCGTCCTCTTCCGCCTGCTTCGTCATGATGACGATGCTGATACGCCGGTTGATGGGGCTCTGCGGCTCGTTTCGATCGAACAGCACCGAAGACGCGAGACCCACGACTCGCGCGATCTTTTCATCAGGGAGACCGGACCCGACGAGCGCACGACGCGCGGCATTCGCGCGGTCGGCTGAGAGCTCCCAGTTCGAATAGCCACCCTGTCCCGGGTATGGACGGGTGTCAGTATGTCCCGTGATGCTGATGCGATTCGGCACGGAGCTGAGATAGGGGGTCAGCTCGTGCAGAATGCTCTGCGTGTAGTCGCGCAGCCGTGCGCTTCCGACATCGAACATCGGACGGTTCTGCGCATCGACGATCTGGATGCGGATGCCTTCGGGGGTGATATCTAGCAGGAGCTGGTCCTTGAAGGGCTGGAGCGCCTGGCTCTTGCTCACCGCCTCTTTCAACTCCTCCATCAGGGTCTCGAGTTTCTTGTGCTCCGCCTCCGCGACCTTCTCGCGCGCCTGAGCCTCGGTCTGCTCCTGGGTCTGCTTGGTCTCCTCGTGGCGGACCATCGCGGTAGTGGCCCCGATGTCGGGGATCTTTGAGGCGCTCGTGCGCAACGCGTCGAGTCCGCCGCCCAGGTTGATCGGGCTGGTGCTGGCGCCGCCCGGACCCATCTGGCCGGGCGCGGCCTTCACACTCTTGCCGGTTTCCATGCTCGGGTTTTTGAAGTACTCGAAAATCGCGGCACGCTGCTCCTTTGATACGGCTGTGACGAGCCACATTACGAGGAAGAACGCCATCATGGCCGTGACGAAGTCCGCGTAAGCAACCTTCCAGGCGCCGCCGTGGTGTCCTTCTCCGCCCTTCTTCTTGCGCTTGACGATGATGATCGGACGCGTGTTTTTTCCCTGGGTTGCCATTTCAGGCAACCGCGCGCGGTTTCTGCTTCAGCTGAGCTTCGAGATCGCTGAACGTCGGACGCAGGTCGCTCATCAGGAGCTTGCGGGCGAATTCGATCGCGACGGCCGGAACGTATCCGCGCACGCTCGCCACCAACGCCATTTTGACGACTTCGAATGCGCGGCCTTCTTCGTTGGCCGCATGGCTCATTGAAGCGGCGATCGGACCGATGAAGCCATAGCTCACCAGGATGCCCAGGAAGGTCCCCACGAGAGCCGCGCCCACCTTGTGACCGATAGTGGCAGTGTCCGCGCCATCGAGCGAGGCCATGGTGTTAACGATGCCGAGAACTGCTGCGACGATACCGAAGCCCGGTAATGCGTCGGCGACCTTCTGGACCGCGTGCGCCGGCTCGTGCGCGGCCTGGTGGTGAGTTTCCAACTCCATCTCCAGGAGGCTCTCGAGCTCGTGCGGGTCGAGGCTGCCGCCGACCATCAAGCGCAGGCAGTCGGTGATGAATTCCGTCAGGTGATGATCCGCCGCGATCTGCGGATAGTTCTTGAAGAGCCTGCCGTCCTTGGAGTCGAGGTCCGCCTCGATCGCCATGAGGCCGTCCTTGCGGATCCTCATGAGGACGTCATACAGCAGCTTCAGCAGGGCGACATAGTCTTCGCGCTTGTAACGCGGCCCCTTGATGACGTCGAAGGCGCCTTTGAACGAGGCCTTGACGATCTTGGTCGGGTTACTGGTGAAGAACGCACCGAGGGCCGAGCCGACGATGATCAGAATCTCGGTCGGATGCCAGAGCGCGAGGAGGTGCCCGCCTTCGAGGACGAAGCCCCCCATGACGCACACGAGAACGACAATGGAACCGATGATTTGGATCACGAGAAACGAACTCGCCGTGGCGCTTACTACAGGTGCACGTTCCGTCGTGCGGTCGTTGCTGCTGTATCGGCCTGGTTGCGCCGCACCTTTAGTCTTATGACCAGTCAGAAATCTTTGCCTGAAGTGTGACGTCGTCGACCTATGCACCGGGGGTGAGCGCGAGGGTGGGGGCTGCACCAAGGTCGCTCACCGGGAACGGGACCACAGGGCGCTCGGCGGCTTTAGGGGCACTTCCGATTTGGCACGCGCGTTGCTTGCGATGCTACAGGGAGGATGTATGACTACGGGCTCGCCACCGATTACCCGAAACGCTGTTATCGATGCGGCCACCCGGCTGGTGGCCCGCCGTGCCGACCATCACTTCCAGTGGTCTGCGATTGCTCAGGAGGTCGGTAATGAGCAAGCCGTTCTCGCGGCCAGTTGGTTCGAGGACGACTACGCGTTGCTCAGCGAGTGCTACGCCCGCACGGCCCAAGCCTTCGCGGAGGCCTTGTTGCGTGGAGAGACCGCCCAGGGTAGGGCGCTCGACAAGGTTGCCGCTTTTCTCGTTGCCGCGCTGGAGCTGCGGCGCGAGCGGGGATCCCTCCTTTCGTTCAGGCGGGGGCGCAATCTGCCCGTGGCGCTCCAGCGGCGTCTCCACGAGTGGGACCAGATGGTCCGGGCGCGTTTGAAACGCATGCTCACGCGTGGGCGGCGCGACGGCTCGTTGGCACTGCGTAATCTCGACAGTGCCTGCGAGCTGATTTTGGCGAGTCTGCAAGTTCCGGACAATGCAACCGCCGGGCCGGAGCAGATCATGTGGGACAGCGAGTTGGTGGAGTTGCTGCTCGCCGCGCTCACCGAGCCTCATCCGCCGGAAGGATCGTCAGGTCAGAGCGTTGACGTTGCCCGAGGCTCCTGTCTGTGCGGAACGGTACGCTACGAAATCGACGGCTCGTTCGAAGTCATGTCGCACTGTGGTTGCTCCATGTGCCGCAAGCATCATGGCGCCGCGTTCGCAACTTTCGTCACCGTTCCACTCAGTGGATTCCGTTGGGTCGCGGGTGAGAGCGCGTTGTCCACCTATCAGTCGTCCGCCTATGGCAAGCGCACATTCTGTAGCCATTGCGGCTCCATAATGCCGGTGGTGGAGCCTGATACCGGCATCGCCTTCTGTCCGGCCGGGAACTTGGACGGCGAGCTCGGCATCCAACCCCAGAGCCATTTGTTCGTGGGCAGGCGTCCCCAGTACGAGGAAGTTTGAAGTGACAGCGAAAAAACGGTCGATGGCCACTCGTCCCACGACCTCGTCCCGGAAGATGGCCCGCGGCGGTTGTCTTTGTGGTGAAGTGGCATTCGAGCTGGTGCGCGCCGCTGGCCGCGAGATGGACTGCCATTGCAGCCGTTGCCGCCGGTCGCAGAACTCGGTGCATGCCACGAACATTTTCGTCGATGTCGCGAAATTCCGCTGGCTGCGCGGCGAAGAGCACATTTCCAACTATGGGCCGCCGCGGGACTGGCACTTCGGCTCCGCCTTCTGCCGCTCTTGTGGAAGCACGCTGCCGCGCGTTGTCCGCTCGGTGGGCATCGTCGTCGTGCCCACCGGCACACTGGATTGCGACCCGGGGATGCAAGCCACCGGGTACGGCTTCGTGGACCTGCGCCACCCGTCGACGAACGGCTCCTCCGCGCTGAATTAGCTAAACTTCGGTCTCCCGCGCAGATCGCGCGGTGGGGAGACCTTAGTGATGCTCGAGCGCCTCGATCGCCTGCCGCCCGATCCGATTCTGGGCCTGATGGCCGCCTTCCGTGCCTGCACCGACCCGCGCAAGGTCGATCTGGGGGTGGGGGTCTACCGGGATGACCAGGGAGATACTCCCGTTCTGAAGGCCGTGCGCCAAGCGGAGCAGGCCGTCCTTGCCCGGCAGAACACCAAGTCCTACGTCGCCGCCGCGGGCAATCCGGGGTTCAACCAGGCAATGGAGCGGCTCGTGTTCGGGGCCGACCACCCGGCGCTCACGGGCGGGCGCGTGCGCACGATCCAGGCGCCCGGTGGTTGCGGGGCCCTGCGCCTCGGGGCCGAGCTCATTCGTGCCGCTTCCCCCGATTCGGTCGTCCATGTGAGCACGCCGACCTGGGCCAACCATATCCCGCTCCTGTCGGGCTGCGGGCTCAAGCTCGAGCGCTATCCCTATTTCGATCCGGCCACGGGAGGCGTGAATTTCTCCGCCATGCTCGCCAGCCTGCAGCGCCTGCCCGCGCGCTCGGTGGTTCTGCTGCACGCCTCCTGTCACAACCCCACGGGCGCCGATCTCAGTGACGCGCAGTGGCGCGAGCTGCTGGGGCTGTTCAAGACCCGCGACCTGTTGCCCTTCATCGATATGGCCTACCAGGGACTCGGCGCCGGTGTCGCCGAGGATGCCTATGGGATCCGGCTGTTCTGTTCCGAGTTGCCGGAAGTGACTGTCGCCGTGTCGTGCTCGAAAAACTTCGGGCTCTATCGTGAGCGGACGGGTGCCCTGCACGTCGTCACCGCGACGAAGACCGCTGCCGAGGCCGTCCTGACACAACTCGTGCGCATCGCGCGCAGCATCTATTCGATGCCGCCGGATCACGGTGCCGCGATCGTCCAGGAGATTCTCGACAACAGTGCCCTGCGCGAGTTGTGGACCGCCGAATTGGCAACGATGCGCCAGCGCATCCAGGGCCTGCGCCACGAGGCGGTCCGACAGTTGCAGAGCGCCTGTCCCCAGCGGGATTTCGGGTTCATTGCAACTCAGCGCGGGATGTTCTCCTACCTCGGTGTCAACGTCGAGCAGGTCCATGAGCTGCAAAGCGCACATCACGTCTACATGACGGATGACAGCCGGATCAACATCGCGGGTCTGCGTCGCGAGAATCTCGAATACTTCGCGCAGTCGGTGGCCAAGGTGTTGACAGCAAGATGACACGAACCGGCGTCGTCGCGCTCATTGCCGCGACAGTATTGGGGGCCGCCGGTTCGATTGCTACCGCCGTTGAGATCCCACCTGAGGAGGCTCCGGGAGCCACCGGGCCCGGGACCGACGCGAGCGAAAGCGGGGTAACCAAGAACGGTGTCAACGGACCCGACACGGGCGGGGGTGCTGTCCCCGCGCCGCAGGACAATCCCTATTCGGGGACCCTGTCGCTGAAGGTCGATGCCACCGACATCGACCGCCACATCTTCAACGTGCACGAATCCATTCCGGTGAAGCCAGGCGCACTGACGCTCCTTTATCCGCAATGGTTGCCCGGCAATCACGCGCCTCGTGGACCGATCGACGGACTCGCGGGGCTCCTGATGAGCGTGAACGGGCATCGCCTCGAATGGGTCCGCGATCCAGTCAACATTTACGCGTTTCACCTGCAGGTGCCGGACGGTGCCAGCCGCCTCGATGTCGAGTTCCAGTACGCGGCGCCCCTCGTCGGCGGTGAGGGCCGCACCATCATGGTCACGCCCGAAATGCTGGGGCTGCAGTGGAACACGGTTGTGTTGTATCCGGCGGGCTACTATGCCAGCCGGATCGTGGTGGCTCCCGAATTGACGCTGCCGCAGGATTGGGATTTCGGCTCCGCCCTGGACGTCGAGTCCCGCAAAGGTGCCTTCGTCTCGTTCAAACACGTCTCGCTCGAGATGCTGGTGGATTCTCCGGTGTTCGCCGGGCGCTACTTCCGCAAGATCCAGCTCGACCCGGCGGTCCACCTGGATATCGTCGCCGACACGCCCGGCAGTTACGACAACATCAAGCCGGAGCAGATCGCGGCGCATCGCAAGCTCGTCCAGGAGGCGTACGCGCTGTTCGGCACGCGGCACTTCGATCACTATGACCTGTTGCTGGCGTTGAGTGATCACTTCGGCGACATCGGGCTCGAGCATCACCGCTCGAGTGAGAACCGGCGTCTGCCGGGGTATTTCGTCGATTGGGACCGGCAGACGGTCGGGCGGTCCCTGCTGCCTCACGAGTTCACGCATTCCTGGAACGGCAAGTTCCGGCGTCCCGCGGGACTTGCGACCCACAACTTCAACGTCCCCATGCGCAACGAGCTGCTCTGGGTCTATGAGGGGCTCACTAGCTACCTCGAAGGCGTGCTCGCCGCTCGCTCCGGACTGTGGAATGCCGATTTCACCCGTCAGTACTGGGCCTACACGGCGGCCAACATGGATCACGATCGCCCGGGCCGGGCGTGGCGTGATGTGGAGGATACGACGTACCAGCCCATCGTGACCGCACGACGACCCCTGTCATGGCTCTCGTGGGAGCGGACGGAGGACTACTACACGGAAGGCGCTCTCATCTGGCTAGACGTTGATACCAAGATCCGCGAGCTGAGCGGTGACAGGCGCTCGCTGGACGATTTCGCGCGCGGTTTCTTTGGAGGGACGGAGGGCTCGCTGGGCCCGGTGCCGTACACACTGGCTGACATCGTGCACGCGTTGAATGGTGTTGCCTCCTATGATTGGGAGAAATTCCTGAGCCAGCGGTTGCATTCGCACGGCCCGGGCGCGCCGATCGAGGGGCTGGAACGCGGCGGGTGGAAGCTCGTGTACACGGATGTTCCGACGGAGTACCTGCGGGGCCTCGAGGACCAGCGCAAGGCGATCGATTTCATGTTCTCGATCGGCGTCAGTGTGTCGAGTCGTGAGTACGGACAGGTCGGAGAGGTGCTCTGGGGCGGGCCGGCATACGAGGCCGGACTCACCGCCGGGACCGCCATCATCGCGGTCAACGGCAAGGAATATCGGCCGGAGCGGCTGCGCGATGCCATCATCAACGCGCACAACAATCACACGCCGATCGAATTGATCGTGAAGAATCTGGACCGCTACCGTACGGTGCGTATCCCTTACTACGATGGGTTGAAGTATCCTCGCCTGGAGCGCGTTGAGCACAACGTCGATCGGTTGTCCGCGATCACCAAGCCGCGAACCTGAGGCGAGCCATGTTACGTCGCGAGTTCCTGATTCAAGGTAGCGTAGCCCTGGCCGGTGCAGCGGTAGTGCCCACAGCGCGTGGAGACACGCCGTCTGCGGGTGCGGCCGGGACGCTCATGATCGGCGGCGACCTGCAGGTGAACCGGCTCGGATTCGGCGCGATGCGCATCACCGGCGAGGGCGTTTGGGGCGAGCCGCGCGATGCGAAGGAGGCTTTCGCCGTCCTGCGCCGTGCCGTCGAGTTGGGAGTCGGCTTCATCGATACCGCCGACGCCTACGGGCCTTACATCAGCGAGCGCCTCATCAAGGAAGCCCTGTTCCCCTATCCGCGCGGCTTGCTCATCGCGACGAAGGGCGGCTATGTGCGGCCGCGTCTGGAAGAGTGGATACCGGACGGGCGGCCGCAGCATCTGCGTGCCGCGTGCGAGGCGAGCCTGACGCGTTTGAAGTTGGAGCGCATCGATCTCTACCAGCTGCACCGGCCCGATCCACAAGTCCCCTTCGAGGACTCCGTGGGCGAGCTGGCGAAGTTGCAGAAGGAAGGCAAGATCCGTCACGTCGGTCTCTCGAACGTCAGTGTCGAACAGCTGGCCCAGGCCCGCGCCATCGTGAAGGTCGCGTCCGTCCAGAATCGTTACAACATTGTCGATCGGGGCTCGGAGGACGTGCTGGCGGTTTGTGAGCGCGAGCAGATCGTTTTCCTACCCTATGCGCCGTTGGCGCAAGGCAGAGAAGATCGCGCTGATCCCGACAAGCGTCGTAGCGCGCTCGAGGCGATCGCGAAAGAGCGTCACATCGATGCCAACCAGGCCAGCCTGGCCTGGCTGTTGGCGCGCTCACCGGTCATCCTGCCCATCCCGGGGACCTCGCGGGTGAAGCACGTCGAGGACAACGTCGGCGCCGCGAATATCAGATTGACGCCGGAAGAGATGGCGCGACTGAGTTAGGGCGCTACTCCGGGACCGCGATCTTCTGCGTCGACTTCACTTCCTCCATGACGAAGTAGGTGTGTGTTTGCTGCACGCCGCGCACCGAGGCGAGCCGGTCGCCGAGGAAGCGCCGATAGCTCTCCATATCGGTCACCCGGATTTTCAATAGATAGTCGAAGCCCCCGGCCACCATGTGACACTCCATGACTTCGTCGTGGGCGAGGGCGACTTGCTTGAAGCGGTCGAAAGCGTCGGGCGTGGTGCGGTCAAGCGAGACTTCCACGTAGGCCAGGAGGCCGAGGCCGAGCTTCCCAGGGTTCAGTCGGGCGAAGTAACCCTCGATATAGCCTCCCGCCTCCAGGCGTCGGACCCGCTCCAGCGTTGGCGTGACAGTCAGATTCACTTCCCGGGCCAGCTGTGAGACCGCGGTGCGGCCGTCCTGCTGAAGCCTTGCCAAAAGCCTGCGATCGACACGGTCGAGCTCTCTATCGCCTCCGGAAGATGTGATGGGAGTCGCGTTTTTTCGGCGCATGGTAGTGAAATCAGCTTTATAGAAGGCAATAACGAGAAATTATGCTCTGTGTAGGAGGCTATCATAAGCATAATTTACTGTGCTTCGATTCCGGAGCAGGGGCGATTTCCATGGCGGTGGGTGGTGCGGCCAGGCGCGAAAGCGGGCCGCCTGACGCGGATCGGTTAACGAGGCTGCGCGAGGTGCTGCGCGCGGCCACTTTGCGTGCTGAGCCGGATGCGGTCGACGAGATGGTCGACTCTCTGGCCGTGGTCGAGAAAAGACTGGAAGGCGCCAAGGCGCGCGCCACGCGCTGGGTGGAGGTCGCACGCGCTGACAAGCGGGCACGCCCCCTGGTCGATTCGGTTCTCGAGCAGTTCCCACTCGACAGTGCGCCGGGCAAGGCGCTCATGAGCCTGGCCGAGGCGCTGCTGCGGACACCCGATCCGAAGCGTGCCGACCAGCTCATCGCTGAACGGCTCGCCGCCATACGCAGTGCCGGGGTCACCGGCAGCGACGATCTGTTGTTGCGCACCGGATTTGCGCTGCTGGGCACGGCGAGCCGCCTTCTGCCTGATGTGGGTAACGAGCTCTCCGGCCGTTTTTCCTTCGCGTCCGTGACGAAGCCGTTCGTCGCTCCCGTCGTGCGCACCGCTTTGCGTGGTGCCATGCAGATGTTGGGAGAGGCGTTCATCGTCGGTGAGACGATTGAAAAGGCCCTGGCGCGAGGCAGGTCCAACCCTAATCTCTCCCTGTGCTCCTTTGATGTGTTGGGAGAAGGCGCGCGTACGGAGGTCGACGCGCAGCGCTATACCGATTCGTACGCGGAGGCGATCGAGGCACTGAGTGCGCAGCCGGCTGGCTCGGTCCACGTTCGCTCCAGCATTTCGGTGAAGCTGTCGGCGCTGGAGCCACGCTACTCGCTCCTGCAGAGCGAGCGGGTTGTGGAGCATCTCGTGCCCCGCATGTTGGATCTCGCACGTCGTGCCGCCCGTGCCGGAATCGGCCTCACCATCGATGCCGAGGAAGCCGATCGACTGGACCTGTCTCTCGACATCGTGGAAGCCCTGGCACGGGATCCTGAGACGCGCGCATGGGACGGTCTCGGCCTCGCGGTACAGGCTTACGGGCGTCGCGCACCCTTGGTCGTCGATTGGGTCGCGGCGCTGGCTCGTGACTCGGGCCGGAGAATGACCATACGCCTCGTGAAGGGTGCTTATTGGGATAGCGAGATCAAGCGGGCGCAGGAGCGTGGGCTGCCGAGCTTCCCGGTCTACACGTCAAAGGCTGCTACCGACGCAAGTTACCTGGTTTGCGCCCAGCGGCTGTTCGCCGCGGGAGATGTCATTTATCCGCAGTTCGCGACCCACAACGCGTACACGATAGCGGCCGTGCTCGATTTCGCACCGGCAGGTGCAGCCTACGAGTTCCAGAGGCTGCACGGCATGGGTGAGTTGCTCTACGAAGCTGTGCATGGCGACGTGCCGGACATGCCTCGTGTGCGTGTCTATGCCCCTGTTGGAACTCACGAGGACCTGTTGCCTTATCTCGTGCGCCGGCTTCTGGAGAACGGCGCCAACACGTCCTTTGTTCACCAATTCCTCAATCCTCAGATTCCCGTGGAGCATGTGGTGCGCGATCCCATTTCTACTCTGAACGGATCTTCGGGTCAGGCGGCGCCGCGTATCCGTGAGCCGCTGGCGCTCTACGGCACGGAGCGGGCGAACTCCGAAGGTGCTGACTGGGGTGACCCGGTGGGCGTGGCGGAGTTGGAAGCTCAATTGCGTAGCAATGCCGCCGAGGCGGCGGTCGGTGGTCCGATCATCGGTGGCAAGGTGGCAGGGAATGCGGACGCACCGGTCCTTTCGCCGACGAACCGTCTCGAGACTGTAGGCATGTCTCGCGATGCCACGGACGCCGAGATCATCGAGGCGATGGATATCGCTTCGCGCGGTCAGCCCGCATGGGACGCCACTCCGGCCGATGAGCGGGCGGCCTGCCTCGAGCGTGCGGCGGGGATGTTGGAAGAGCGGCGCGGTGTGTTTCTCCGCCTGCTCGTGAAAGAGGCCGGCAAGACTCTGCCGGATGCCGTCGCCGAGTTGCGCGAGGCGATCGATTTCTGCCGCTACTATGCCGCGCGCGGCCGCGAGTTGTTCGGGCAGCCTCAGGAAATGCCGGGGCCGACAGGCGAGCGCAATCTGCTGGCGCTGCAGGGTCGGGGTGTGTTTGTTTGCATCAGCCCGTGGAATTTCCCGCTGGCCATTTTTACCGGTCAGGTCGTTGCCGCACTGATGGCGGGCAACGCCGTCGTTGCCAAGCCCGCACCGGCGACGCCCCTCGTGGCTCACGCAATGACCCGGCTGCTGCACGAGGCCGGCGTGCCGGTCGAGGTTCTGCATCTCACTCCCGCGGACGGCCCGCCGTTCGGTAAGGTTGCCATGAGTCATCCGGCTCTTGCGGGAGTCGCCTTTACCGGATCGACCGCAACCGCCACCACGATCAATCGCGCTCTGGCCAATCGCGATGGCGCAATAGTGCCGCTCATCGCCGAGACCGGCGGTGTGAATGCCATGGTTGTCGATGCCACCGCGTTGGCGGAACAGGTGGTCGACGACGCCATTGTCTCCGCATTCACCAGCGCGGGTCAGCGCTGTTCCGCGCTCCGTGTGCTGTATGTGCAGGAAGAGATTGCCGACCGCGTCATCAACATGCTGGTCGGTGCGATGAAGTGTCTGACGATCGGAGACCCGGCGGAGCTGGCGACCGACCTGGGTCCCGTCATTTCGGAAGAGGCGCAGCAGCGGTTGCGCAAGTATGCGGCCCGCATGAGGACCGAGGCGAAACTGCTCTACGCGTGCGAGCTCGACCGGCAGCACGAGATGGGGCATTTCTTCGCGCCGCACCTGTTCGAGCTGGGCTCGCTCGACCAGGTGAAGACCGAAGAGTTCGGTCCGATCCTGCACGTGGCGCGCTATCGCGCGGATCAGCTGCCGCAGGTGGTTGAGGCGATCCGCCGTACGGGTTTCGGCCTCACACTCGGCGTACACAGCCGTCTCGAGAGTGTCGCCGACTATGTGTATCGCGCATTGCCGGTCGGCAATACCTATGTCAACAGGAACATGATCGGTGCCGTCGTGGGTGTACAGCCCTTCGGCGGTCAGGGACTGTCGGGGACCGGTCCCAAGGCGGGTGGTCCGCATTATCTGTTGCGGTTCGCGACCGAGCGCACACTGACCATCAACACAGTGGCGATCGGGGGGAACGTGGAGTTGCTTTCATAATAACAGCCATTTTGGCGGCAGCTCCTTCGATCGTCGCCATTTTCTAACAGGCGAGGCAGTCCCGCGCGCGCCTCGGGCCCAATAGAATGGGCCCATATGAGGCAACTGCGAACTGCTGTCGAAACATCACCGGTGGAAGAGATCCTCGTGCGCCTGGGGGAGCTCTCACCACTGCTCACGCAAAGCGCCGCCGAAGCAGAGCGGCTGGCGCGCCTGCCGAAGCAGATGGTGCGCGCGCTGCTGCGCGCCGGCCTGTTCAGGCTGTGGGTGCCGAAGAAATGCGCCGGGTTCGAGCTCGATCTGCCCGAGGCGCTCGAGGTCTTCGAAGCCGCGGCGCGGCTCGATGGCTCGATCGGCTGGGCCGTGATGATCGGCTCACAGGGAGGTTTGTTCGCCTCGCACGTGGATGCGGTGACGGCCAACTCCCTGTTTGCCCGTCCCGAGTCGGTGATCGCCAGTGCGATGGCACCCGAGGGGCGCGCGGTGAAGGTGGTCGGCGGGTATCGCGTTACCGGATGTTGGCACTATGCGACCGGTGCTCCCTATGTGACCACTTTTCTTGCAAATTGCGTCGTAACAGGGGACGGTACGCCGGCTACGCGAGCCGTGTTCCTCGAGAGCTCACAAGTCGCCATCGTGCCCTCCTGGGATGCGAGCGGACTGCGCGGCACCGGCAGCGATGATTTCGAAGTACGTGACGTGTTCGTGCCGGAACAGCGCACCTTCTCGCTCGCCGAGCCGGCGTCGCGAGAACCCGGAGCGCTCTATAGATTGCCTTTCAACGCCGTCACGGAGCTGTCGATCGCCGCTGTTGCGTTGGGGATTGTCCAGCATGCCCTGGACGAGTTCGCCGTGCTGACACGCCAGAAGAAGGCTGTTGGCGAAGGGGCGTCATTATCCGATGATCCGAGCGTGCAGATGCGGTACGCCGAAGCTCGGGCCACCTGGGGTCTCATCAAAGCCGGTGTCGACGCATTGGCACGCCGAGTATGGCGCGACGCGCTCGCGATGCGTACGCCGTCACACGTCGAGGCCGGTGAAGTGAGGGCCGCCTGTGCCTTGTCGGTCGCCAAGTTGCGCAACGTCGTGAGCGAGTTGATCGCGCTCGTTGGAATGAACGCGATTCAACCTGAAAGCGAGCTGGCACGCTCGTGGCGTGATCTACAGGCTCTCGCGGCACACGGGGCGGTCTCGCCGCGCAACCTCACTGCAATCGGTGCGATGTTGCTTGCCGCAAGTGATTCACTAGGGCACTGAGGGAGTTCAGCGGAGCGGAGCAGACGCTTCCCTGGCAGACATAAGCGACGACGTCGCCTTGCGCCGGTTTGTCGGCGAGCGCGGGAGGCAGTTCGGGTGCGCCAACGGGGACCGCGAAAACCATTCTCCGCGGCGCGTAGAGTTTCGCCAGGTCTCGGCGCCACGCTTCGATCGCAGCGGGCTCGCCGCGCAGAATGAGGGTCTCCGGCGGATTCAGCAGCTCCTCCAGGGCGGTCAGGAGCGTGGTGTGCGCATGTGGATACTTTTCCAACACCAGCCACGCCGCGCGCAGGGTTCGCTCGGCGGCGGCCAGGTAACGCGTATCACCCAGCAGGTGCCCCATGCGTTGCAGGACGAATGCGGCGATGCCGTTGCCGGCCGGGGTCGCGTCGTCACTGAACGACTTCGTGCGGTGGATGAGGGTCTCGTGATCGTCGGAGGTGAAGAAGAAGCCGCCTTCCGGATCCATGAAGTGTTTGAGCACGACATCCAGCAGATCGCGGGCGAAGGCCAATTCATCGCCTTTGAAACGGAATTGCTGTAACTCGAGCACGGCATCGGCGAGGTAGACGTAGTCGTCGAGGTAGGCATTCAGATGGGCGCGGCCATCCTTGTAGGTGGCCAACAGTCGGCCGTCGCGCCAGAGCGTGCGACGCATGAAATCGAGTGCCTTCGTGGCCGATGCGGCGAGGTCCTCGCGTTCCAACGTCCGCGCGGCTACGGCCATGCCCTTGATCATCAGGGCGTTCCAGGCGGTGAGGATCTTGTCGTCGCGGCCAGGCCAGACGCGTTGGTTACGCACGGCCAGCAGCTTGCCACGCGCCGACTCGAGCAGGGTCGCAATTTCCTCCGTCTCGCGACCGAGACTCTTCGCAACTTCCTCCACGGACTGGAAGCCGTGCAAGTGCCACCAGCGGCCTTCGAAGTTAGGAGCACGATCGAGTCCGAACCTCGGCGCGAAGGCCTCGTACTCCGCTTCGATGAGAGCCTGCCGGACCTCGTCCTTATTCCAGACGTAGAATTTGCCTTCGTGGCCCTCCGAGTCGGCATCGTAGCTCGAGTAGTAGCCGCCTTCCGGAGACTGCATTTCCCGGATCGCCCAATCCGCGGTCCGGGCGGCGATGTTGGCGTAGAAAGGATCGCCCGTAGCCGCCGCCGCGTCGGCGTACACAGCCAACAACGCGCCGTTGTCGTACAGCATCTTCTCGAAATGGGGGATCATCCAGTACTCGTCGACCGAGTAGCGCGCAAAGCCGCCACCCAGCTGGTCGTTCATGCCGCCCTCGCCCATGCGGCGTAGCGTGAGGGTCGCCATGTAGAGCGCGTGCAAATCCGGCTCGAGCGCGTGGGCGCTCGCGTGCCAGTCACGTAGCAGCCGCTCGATCGTCTTGGGGTGGGGGAACTTGGGGGCGCCACCAAATCCGCCACTACGGGAATCAAATTGTTTAGCCAACAGGACGCGACTGGCTTTCACCGGTGCGTCCGTGAGTTGGATGTCGTCCGCACCCGGCGGCGGGTTCAGGTCGGCGAAAGCCGACATGAGCGCTGCGTTCTGCGCGCGCAGATCCTTCTCGTGGTCCCGATAATATTCCGCCACCCGTAGCAGGATGTCGCGAAAGGCCGGCAGGCCGAAGCGTGCTTCGCGCGGAAAGTAGGTACCCCCGAAGAAGGGCTGCTGGTCGTCATGTGTCAGGAACATGGTGAGCGGCCAGCCGCCGGAGCGCTGTGTCAGCATGTGCTGCGCCACCTGGTAGATGCGGTCGATGTCCGGGCGCTCTTCCCGATCGACTTTGATGTTGACGAAGAGCTCGTTCATCACGCGGGCCGTGTCGGGATCCTCGAACGACTCGTGCGCCATGACGTGGCACCAGTGACAGGCGGAGTAACCCACTGACAGGAGAATGGGTTTGTGTTCCGCCCGGGCTTTCTCGAGCGCCGCCGCGCCCCAGGGATACCAGTCGACGGGGTTGTGCGCGTGCTGGCGCAGGTACGGGCTCGTTTCGTGCGACAGCCTATTGGCAGGAGCGGTTGCGAAAGCGGGGTCCATAAGGCACTCGGGCTGGTTTCGAGTAGAATGCGTCCCCATCATACCCCCATGGTTTCCCATCACCCGCATTGCGGTGAGCACTGGCGGACGCGAGCGCAATGTCATCCGATGTCTCCATATTGAAGCTGAAGCGCGGCGAGGATCGCCGGATCCGCTCCGGACACCTGTGGATTTTCAGCAATGAGATCGACAACGCGGCCACGCCGCTGGCTGGATTCTCAGCCGGTGCGCGGGCGCGCGTGCTGTCTGATCGTGATCAGTTTCTCGGCCACGCTTATGTCAATCCTCATGCGTTGATCTGTGCGCGCATCATGGGGCGCGATGCGGCCCAACCTCTGGATCGCGCCTTGATCGAGTCGCGCTTGCGAGCAGCCCTGGCGTTACGTGAGCGCCTGAGTCGCGAGCCGTATTACCGGTTGGTATTCGGCGAGTCGGATCAGTTGCCGGGCCTGGTGCTCGACCGCTACGGAGACGTGCTGGTAGGCCAGATCGCGACGGCCGGCATGGAGGCCCTCAAGGCCGATGTCGAGACGGCCGTGCAGGAAGTACTCCGGCCGGGCGGACTGTTCTGGAAAAACGACACGGGCGCGCGCGACCTGGAGCACCTCACGCCCTCGACCGAAGTTGCATTCGGCAGCGTGCCGGATGAGCTGCGGATCCTGGAGTCGGGGTTGTCCTTCCGGGCTCCGTTGGCGGAGGGTCAGAAGACGGGTTGGTTCTACGATCAAACCGCCAACCGTCAGCGTCTCGTCCGTCTTCTACCTCCCGGCGCACGGGTGCTCGACGTTTGCAGTTACGTTGGCGCGTGGGCGGTTACCGCTCTCCGCAACGGCGCATCCTCCGCCCGTTGCGTCGATTCCTCACAGCTGTCATTGGATTTTGCCCAGCGCAATGCGGCGGAGAATGCGGTGACCATCGAGACGATGCGCGAGGACGCGTTCGATGCTCTGAAGGCCTTGCATGCGCAGGGGGCCCGGTTCGATGTGGTGATCCTCGACCCGCCGGCCTTCATCAAACGCAAGAAGGACATCCCGCAGGGCCAGGCCGCCTACCGCAAGCTCAACCAGCTGGCGCTCGACCTGATCGACGGCGACGGCCTGCTGGTGTCCTGCTCCTGCTCCTATCACCTGGCGCCGGAGGAGCTGGTGAGCGCCATCCAGCTCGCCGGTCGGCACTCCGGACGGTTCGTGCAGATCCTGGAGGCCGGTGGGCAGTCTCCCGACCACCCGATCCACCCGGCGATTCCCGAGACCCGTTACCTGAAGGCGTTCTTCTGCCGCGTGACCCGCGAGCTCGGCTAAACTTCGCGCGCTATGCTGCAGTACCCCGGCTTCAATCCGATCGCCATCGAGCTCGGCCCGGTGAAAGTTCACTGGTACGGGATCATGTACCTCATCGGCTTCGCGGGCGCCTGGTGGCTCGCGCGGCTGCGCGCCTCACGCCCGGGCTCGACCTGGAAGCCGGGCGACGTGGACGACCTGATCTTTTACGACATGCTCGGGGTCATCCTGGGCGGCCGGATCGGCTACGTCCTGTTCTATGGCCTGGGATTCTGGGCCAAGGACCTGTGGTATCCCTTCAAGATCTGGGAAGGAGGGATGTCCTTTCACGGGGGGCTGCTCGGCGTGATCGCCGCCATGACCCTGTACGCGTGGCGCAGTAAACGGAACGTCGCGGACGTATATGACTTCACGGCGCCACTGCCGGCGTTCGGGCTGTTCTTCGGCCGCATCGGCAACTTCATCAACGGCGAGCTCTGGGGCAAGCCTACGACCGTCCCCTGGGGCTTCAACGTGAACGGTGTCGTCCGTCACCCCTCGCAGCTCTACGAGGCATGCCTGGAAGGCATTCTGCTGTTCACGGTCCTGTGGTGGTTCTCCGCCAAACCCCGCCCGCGACTGGCGATCTCCGGGCTGTTTCTGCTCATCTACGGGCTCTCGCGTTTCGTGCTGGAGTTCGTGCGCCTGCCCGATGATCACATCGGGTATCTCTGGGGTGGCTGGCTGACCATGGGGCAGGTGCTGTCCTTTCCGATGATCATTCTCGGCGCCATCTTCCTGCTCTACGCCTACCGGGCGCGTACACCCTCGGGCAACTTCGCCGTCGCGCAATGAAGCCGTATCTGGACCTCATGCGCCAGATTCGTGAGCACGGCGCGCGCAAGGAGGACCGCACCGGAACCGGCACGTTGTCGGTGTTCGGGCCGCAACTGCGATTTGATCTGCAGGCCGGCTTCCCGTTGGTGACCACGAAAAAGATCCATCTGCGCTCGGTGGTCTACGAGCTGCTGTGGTTCTTGCGTGGCGATACCAATGTTGCCTGGCTACGCGAGCACGGCGTGACCATCTGGGATGAGTGGGCGGACGAGCACGGCGAGCTCGGACCGGTCTACGGCAAGCAGTGGCGTGCCTGGCTCGCTCCGGATGGCCGCACGATCGATCAGATCGCGCAGGCCGTGGAGCAGTTGCGGCGCAACCCCGATTCGCGCCGGATCATGGTGAGCGCGTGGAACGTCGGCGAGTTGGATCGCATGAAGCTCATGCCGTGTCACGCCCTGTTCCAGTTCTACGTGGCCGGTGGCCGGCTTTCGTGCCAACTCTACCAGCGCAGCGCGGACGTCTTTCTCGGTGTGCCATTCAACATTGCCAGCTACGCGCTGCTGACCCACATGTTGGCGCAGCAGTGCGATCTCGAGCCCGGCGAGTTCATCTGGACCGGCGGCGACACGCACCTGTACCTGAATCACCTGGACCAGGCGGACCAGCAGCTCACGCGCACGCCATTGCCGCTGCCCCGGCTCGTCATCCGGCGCCGCCCGCCCTCGATTTTCGAATATGCGTACGAGGACTTTGAATTCGTGAACTATCAACATCATGCGGCGATCAAGGCGCCGGTGGCGGTTTAATCCATGTCAGAGGTCAGCGAGGGCGGGGCGGTTCCACCCATCCAGGTTCGGAATTCCGATGTGCACGGCCGCGGAGTGTTTGCGACGCGCCGGATCGAGAAGGGCGAGCGCATCATCGAGTATCTCGGTGACCGCGTGTCCCACGACGAGGCGGACCGCCGTTACGAGTCGAAAGACGAGAACGACAGCCATACGTTCCTCTTCATCGTCGATTCGAAGACCGTGATCGATGCGGGTATCGATGGCAACGACGCGCGCTTTTTCAATCACTCGTGCGATCCGAACTGCGAGTCGGTAGTGGAGAAACGCCGGGTCTACATCGAGGCGATACGCGCGATCGAGCCGGGCGAGGAGATGACTTATGACTACCAGCTCTACAAGGATCACGACGATCCCGAGAACATAGACGAGGTGTTCGCTTGCCGCTGCGGCTTCGCCAATTGTCGCGGGACCATGTTGTGGCCGCCGGAGCCGAAAAAAAAGCGTGCGCAGGCGAAGAAGAAGGCCGCGCCCGCGAAGCGCTCGGCGGCAGGCGGTAAGGGAAAGCAGGCGCGGAGCTCGGGCTCGGGCAAGAGCTCGGGCCGCAGTAAGAGTTCTGGCCGTGCGAAGAGCTCGGGCCGTGCGAAGTCCTCGGGCGGGGGGAGCAAGAGCTTGGGCCGGGGCAAGGCTCCGGTCCGCGGCAAGTCCCTCGTCCGCGCCAAGTCCCCTGGCAAGGCAGCCAAAAAGAAGGTGCGGCGCCGGTGACAGCGCCGTAAGCCATGAGCAGCTCACATCGCTGGGGTGTTGCGACCGTCGTCAGCGCTACCGGTATCGTCTATGGCGATATCGGTACCAGCCCGTTGTATGCACTGGAGCAGTCGCTCACTGCCGCCGGGCAGTTCGACACCGAGGCGGTGTTGGGGGTGTTGTCGCTCATCTTCTGGGCGCTCGCGATTTCGGTCACCCTGAAATACGTCACGATCATCATGAGGGCCGACAACGACGGCGAGGGCGGCATTCTCGCGCTCTTCGCGCTGGCGAAACGCAAGCTCCACGGCGGCGGTCCTTGGGTGAAGACCGTCATCTGCCTGGCCCTGGCCGGCACGGCCTTCTTTTTCTGTGATGCGCTGATTACTCCTGCCATTTCCGTGTTGAGTGCCGTCGAGGGTCTGGAGTTGCTGGATCCCGGATTCTCACAATACGTGATCGGCGTGACCATCGCTGTTTTGTTCCTGTTATTTTTTGTGCAAAGCCGTGGCACGGCGCGGGTCGCGAGCCTGTTCGGACCCATCATGATCTGCTGGTTCATCGTGCTGGCGATCACCGGTGCGCTGGCCATCGGCCGTGCACCGCAGGTGTTGGCCGCCTGCAATCCGGCGCATGGAGTGCTCCTGCTCGCACACCGGCCGGGATTCGCGCTCGCGATCATCGGCGCGGTGTTTCTGTCCGTCACCGGCGGCGAGGCGTTGTACGCGGACATGGGACACTTTGGCCGCAACCCGGTGCGCATCGCCTGGTTCGCTGTCGTGTGGCCGTCCCTGATCATCAACTACTTCGGTCAGGGAGCGCTGCTCCTGCAGACCGGACATCCGGTCACCCACCCGCTCTACGTGCTCGTGCCGCCCTCCCTGTTGCCCTGGATGGTGATCCTTGCGACGGCCGCGACGGTCATTGCTTCGCAGGCGACGATTTCCGGCGCGTTTTCCATGGCACGCCAGGCGGTGCAGCTCGACCTGTTGCCTCGCATCAGGGTGCTGCAGACCTCCGCCCAGGAGCAGGGCCAGATCTATGTGCCCATCGTCAACTGGACCGTGTTCGCTGCCGTCGTGGCGTTCGTTGCCGGCTTCGGCTCGTCGGATGCACTGTCCGGTGCTTATGGCGCGGCGGTGGTGGGCACGATGTTGATCACGACGATTCTCGGCTCATTCGTCGCCGCTACCCAGTGGGGCTGGCCGAAGTCCGTGGTGGCGCTGCTGTTCGGGTTGATGTTCCTGGTGGATGGCGTGTTTGTCGCCGGCAACCTGACGAAGGTGCCCACTGGAGGTTGGATTCCGCTGACGTTGAGCGCCGTGTTGTTCATGGTGTTCATGACCTGGCGCAATGGGCGCCTCGAGCTGCGCGCCGCGCTGGCCAAGTTGGCAGTGCCCCGCGGCGAGTTGGCCAAGATGATTGCGGGCGCCTACCGGGTTCCGGGAACCGGGGTGTTTCTCGCCAGCGATCCAGGGCTCGTGCCGTCGGCATTGATCCGCAACATCGAGCATAACGGCGTGGTGCACGAGCGGGTCATCATCCTGCAGATCGAGATCGCTCATACGCCGCGCCTGGATCCCGTGCGACGGGTGAGCATCGAGGAGATTCTGCCGGGTGTGTATTCGATTACGGCGCGTTTCGGGTTCATGGAAACGCCTGATGTCAGTGAGGCGTTGAAGTCCTGCCGCACGCGGGGCCTGCGTGTGTTCACCGAGGACAGCTCATTCTTCGTAGGGCGGCACGTCGTACGCGCCCGACCGCTCCCTGGTCTGAAGGGGATACAGCGGCGGCTCTTCGCGCGTATGCAGCAGCACAGCACCCAGGCCGCCGAGTTTTTCCGCATGCCGTTCCGTGGGGTGGTCGTCCTCAATACCGCTGTCGAGATTTGACGGCGGCCACCGACAGTTGCGCCGTGGGCGAATTCGGCATATTTGTAAGGTTCGCCGGGATGTAACGCGAGCGCTCTACAATTCCCGCGCGGGTTCCTTGAAGCAGTGGGGAGGGTGCCGATGAGGGCCATAGTGGCGGCCATGACGGCCGTAATAGCGGCGACGGCGTTGGGCGCGCTTGCGAGCCGTGCGCATGCTACCGGCACCTTGATCGGAATGCCCCCCATTGCCGCGGTGCCCGATAAAAACAGCACGGCGGCTCTCAAGCAGCTCCTGCAAGACGCCAAGTCCGGTACTGGCGCCAAGCTTGGCCCGCACCTCGCCATCCTGCAAAAGGCTTATGGCGTACAGCCCTTGTGGCACGACGGGGGCCTGCGGGCGAAGCTCCCCCCGCTACGGATGCAAGACGGTTATGTCCGGGTCAGTGCCTACGGGGACGATGTCGCCGCCTTGCGAACCCAGCTCGTCGCCCAGGGCATGCTGGATGCGAAACTCCACGATCATGCGGTGACCGGCCGCGTGCCGATCGCCGCCCTGGGTGATATCGCCGCCTCTACTTCCGGCTTACGTTTCATAAAACCGGTGTTGGCTGCGACGCGCGCCGGCCTCACCACCACCCAGGGCGATCACTCGATGCGCAGCGATCTGGCGCGCGCGCAGTTCGGCGTGGACGGTACGGGGGTTCGTGTTGGTGTGTTATCCGACAGTTTCGATTGCGCGCCGGGGCCGTTTGCCTCCGGACAGAACTTTACCCGTGCCGGGCAGGATGCCGTGAACGGCGACCTGCCGTTGGGTGTCCGCGTACTCTCGGACCTCCATACCGTCCCTGACAGTGAATGCACGGATGAAGGTCGCGCGATGATGCAGATCGTGCACGACGTGGCCCCTGGCGCGTCCCTGTCTTTCAACACCGCGATGATCAGCGAGGAGGATTTCGCCGACGGTATCGTTGCCCTGGCCAACGACGGCGCCAGGGTGGTGGTGGACGATGTCGAGTATTTCGACGAGCCGATGTTTGAGGATGGCGTCGTTGCGAATGCCATCGACCAGGTGGTCGCGCGCGGAGTCGCGTATTTCTCGGCAGCCGGAAATGAGGGCCGCCAGTCCTACCAATCCCCATTCCGCACTTCCGGCCGCAAGGGTCTCGCGGGCGTGCGGCACAACTTCGATCCCGGCTCCGGTGTCAGTGACCTGCAGCGCATCGTCGCGCCGCCCGGGGCCCTCTCGCTCCTGGCGGTGCAGTGGGATCAGCCGTCGTTCTCCGCGAACGGTGCGCGCGGCTCGCAAAGTGATGTTGACGCCATCTTCTACAACATGGACGGCACGCCGGTCGCGCCCTGCACGGACAGTCCCGCCCAGCTGGTCTGCCAGGAGCCCGGCATCGCCAACAACATCGGTGCGGACGCGGTCGAGCTGCCTGTGATCGTGAATTTGTCCAATCAGGACCTGCAGGTGCAGCTCGGAATCGAGCTCGTCTCGGGTCCGGCGCCCGCGCTGGTCAAATATGTCTGGTATGACCTCGGCGCCGCGCCGCTGGATGTGGACGCATTTGACAGTGCGGACGGCACCATCGTCGGTCACGCCAATGCCGCGGGAGCCGAGGCGGTTGGTTCGGCCGCCTGGTACCAGACCGCGGCGTGGGGTAGCCCGATGCGGCCGCAGTGTGTGCCCGCCTGCCTGGACAGTTTTTCCTCCGCCGGGGGAACG
The DNA here is from genome assembly GCA_036834945.1 of Steroidobacteraceae bacterium. Lineage (GTDB taxonomy): Bacteria > Pseudomonadota > Gammaproteobacteria > Steroidobacterales > Steroidobacteraceae > 13-2-20CM-66-19. The sequence continues at coordinate 1,363 of DAITMW010000010.1, read as the reverse complement.
CCGATCCTGTTCGATCGTGGCGGCCGGCGGCTCGATACGGCGCAGTTGCGTGCCAAGCCGGGGGTGATCGGACCGGATGCGGGCAATACCAGCTTCTTCTACTTCAAGCTGGGATTCAATGTGCCGGGCAGCTCGGAAGACGATATGTTTCCCAACTTTTCCGGAACGTCCGCCGCCGCGCCACACGTTGCCGCGATCGCGGCCTTGCTGCTCGACAGGCGGGCTCGCGATCTGGCCGCGCACAAGCAGGTTCCGGCACCGCGGACGCTCAGTCCGGCCGCGATCTACAACACGTTGCGGCGGACTGCAAGTGACATGCGCCTCAGAAATCTCGGCGGACACCTCGGGCCACAGCCGGTCAATGCGACGGACGGGTTTGATTATGACGGCGGCTACGGTCTGGTGAACGCCGCAGCGGCTCTGCGGAGCATTGCCGCCGAGTGACGCCGGCTATGAGTGGCCGGCTATGCGATAATGCGGGGTATGGCTCCCCTCGTTTCCATGATCGTGGCGATGGCACAGAACGGCGTCATTGGTCGCGACAACACACTGCCCTGGCGCCTGCCCGAGGATCTGCGGCGCTTCAAGGCGATCACGCTCGGTAAATCCATTCTGATGGGCCGCAAGACCTTCGAGTCGATCGGCAAGCCGTTGCCGGGCCGGTTGAATTTCGTGCTCACTCGTAATCGGGACTGGCGTGCCGAGGGCGTCGTTGTGGTGAACTCGGTGGATGAGGCGCTACGGCAGGTGCGCGATACCGATGAGGTGATCGCGATCGGGGGCGCGGAGATCTATCGGTTGTTCATGCCTTTCGCACGGCGCATTTATCTGACGCAGGTGCATGCCGAAGTGCCGGGGGATACCATTTTCCCCGACTTCGACCCGACGCAGTGGGTGGATGCGGAATATAGCGAGCATCCGGCGGATGAGAAGAATGCGTTCGACGTGACGTTTGTTACGTTGGAGCGGAAGAGCGCGCCTTTGTCTCCCCGGCACTGATCGGGTCCAGCCGGGTTTTCACCTGTTTTTCGGCAAGCGCGGCGTCTGTGTTGCCTTGGGGGCCGCGCTTCGCATCGAGTTCCACGAGGATTTCAGCCTGCACGGCGCCCCTGCGTAGCGCTTCGGCGTAGGGTATTTCGGGGTGGAACATCACCATCGAGTAGCGTGGGATGAAGCGGTCAGGAAAACGGCGCTCCAAATCCATCGCGATCGATTTGCGGCGTACGAATCCCGCGTCGAGCACGGTGTCGCGCATTTCCGTGTAGTTTTCCAGTGCCATTTCGGCGATCGCGTCCGCATTCGGGCGTCGTGCCGCCGAGAACTCCTCGAACAGGTTTTCCCAGTCCGTGTGGCGATCCAACAG
>DAITMW010000009.1:52504-61605 GCA_036834945.1 Steroidobacteraceae bacterium | reverse complement strand
GGTGCTGGCGCCAGCCTGAAGTGCCCGAGTAGGCTTGTATGTAGGGGCGATAGGCCAGGCGCTTCCCATCCGGGGACCAGGCGCCTTCGACGGCGACCGCTTGCATGATCTTGCGCTCATAGCCGCCCTCCAGGGGGACTTCGTAGAGCTGGCCGCTGCGGCTGTTGGCGACCTCGCGATCGGATACGAACAGCACCCGCTTGCTGTCGGTGCTCCATCCCGTAACGATGTCCGGGGACGGATGCCATGTGAGCCGGCGAGGCTGGCCTCCTTGGACGGGCACGACGTAGACGTCGATGTTGTTGTCATAGCCGGCCGAGAATGCGACCCAGTTGCCATCCGGTGAGAAATGCGGCTCGATCTCGGTCGCGGGATGTGTGGTGAGCCGGATTGGATGTTGGCCGTTACGGTCGCTCAGCCAGATATCGCCGCCATAGACGAAGGCGAGATGCTCCTTTGAGACCGCCGGTTGGCGCAGCAACCGTGTTCCCAGGTCATCCGCGCCGAGCGCGCCGAGGCAATGGAAGAGGAAGGCAAGGGCCAGCGCCCTGGCCACAGTTCCGCGTTGATGCATGTCGTTCCCTTGAATTGTTCTAAGTGGCGTGATGCCGCTTGCATGCGCGCGACATTAGCAAGCTGTGCCGCGGAACGCACACGTCATCCGATCTGGAGGCCGCGCGTTCAGGGAAGATAATCGGCGCCTCGCGGGCAGGAGCTTTATCGATGACTCGCGCATCCCCCCTTGCCTGGGGCCTTCTGGCATGCTGCATGGTCCTGACGGCAATGCCGAGCCGAGCGGACGTGCTGTTCGCGGTTCGGGTGCTTCGCGAGGGCGGCTGCGGTGGCACCCTGCCTGCCGCCCCGCAGCTCCATCACAATCCGGTGCTGGACCGGAGCGCCGAGGAGTGGGCGGTCGGCCGCACGCTCACGCAGGCGGTCGATTTGAGTGGTTACCACGCGGTGTCCGCAGCGGGGCTGCACGTGCGGGGACCAGATGGGGAGATGCTGCAACTTCTCGAGCGGTCCGGGTGTAAGACCCTGGCGAGCCAGGGGTTGCATGAGATCGGGATTTATCGGCGCGGGTTCGATACATGGATTGTGCTTGCGACGGGGCAGGAGGTGACGGCGAGGGCGCCTCCGAAGCCCGCGGCCGCGCCCAAGTCTCCTCTGTCCCCCATTCTCGCCACGCGAGCATTGCAACTGGTGAACGGCGTGCGCGCGAAGGGCGCCCGCTGCGGCAAGGAGTTGTACGGCCCGGCGCCGCCGGTGACCCTCTCCGGCACGCTCGACACTGTTGCATTCGGCCACGCTACCGATATGGCGACCAACAACTACTTCGAGCACGAGGACCTGAAGGGCAAGACGCCCTCGGATCGTGTGCGTGCCACGGGCTACCAGGAGAAGCTCGTCGGCGAGAACATCGCCTACGGTCCCAAGTCGGTCGACGAAGTGGTGCAGGGTTGGCTCGACAGCGCGGGACACTGCGAGAACATCATGGACCCGCGTTTTGTCGAGATGGGTCTTGGCTACGCAACGAGCCACGACTCGAAGCATGCCCTCTACTGGGTCCAGGTGCTCGCCACACCACGCAACCTGGCGGCGGTAAGCACCCGGCCCGAAACGCGCTAATGCGCGGCGTACTGCTCCAACGGTGCGGCTCCGCCGGCGGCCGGGTTGATGCGTGGCATGGGCCGTCCGGTCACCGGGTTCGGGTAGTGGAACGGCTCCACGTAGAAGCTCGGATAGGTGAGGTAGATCCGCGAGGGCGGTAGATCCGGTGGCGGCAGGAAGCTGTCCGGCCGGGTGTTGGGTGTCGCGGAGAACGCCCAGCCGTCCTTGTAGGAGGTGTACATGTTGAATGAGGCCTGGAGCTTCTTGATCTTCCAGATGCCGTTTTCCTTCACGTATTCGTTCTCGTAGTAACAGTCACCCCAGCCGCCGACACCCATGACGAAAGCGGTCCAGCGGCCTTTGCCGGTGTTTCCGTCGGGCGCAACGTCCACGATTCCCTGGAATTGCTGGTGGTTGATGATGACACCCTCGTGCGGGCCGATGGGACCGAGCCCCGTCACCAGGTACTCGAGCGCGCGCTTCTTGCCAAGGAAGATGCCGCGTCCGCCGATCTCGAGCGTTCCATGCTCCTGGTACAGGTCCGCCACATCGGGCCACTCTGCCTTGTCGACGTAGTAGCCGTAGGCGCGTTGCACTTTCTCGATCGCGTCGTGATCCTGTAGCAACCCGATACGGCGGCCGAGCTCCTGGACCTGCGCGAACGCTTCGGCCAACCGGGGCGGCGCATCGCTCGACAGGGGCTCGGGTGTTGCATGCGACACGGGAGGATCGCCGCCGGTCACGGGATTCTTGTAGTGATATGCGGGCAGGTACACCTCCGGCAGCGAGGCGTAGACCTCCGTCGGCGGCCGGTCCGGTGGCACATCCTTGCTCGGGCCGTCCATGGGGAAGGGCGCCTCGTGCCAACCCTTGTCGTAGTCGGCCATCACCGTGACGTAGTAGTGGAGCTTGCTGATCCTCCAGACGCCGTGATCGTTGACGTATTCGTTCTCGTATTCGCCTTCGCCCCACTGACCTTTGCCGCCGGAAGCCACCTCCACGTCGCTGCGCCAACGGGCCTTGGCCGTGCGATTGTCCGGTGCGATGTCGATGATCGGCTGCAGCATCATGTAGTTGTTGAGTTGCCCGGGCTCGAGTCCTTCGCGGCCGAACAGAGCCGGCAGAGCCTGGAGAATGTGAGCCCGGCCGACATAGACGCCGCGCTGTCCGAATTCGAAAGTACCCTGGGCGGAGAACAAGCCCGCGACCTGGCGCCAGTGGCCCTTGTCGAAGTAGTAGCCGTAGGCGGCCTGCAGATTCTGGATGGCCTCGCGCGAGCGCAGAATCGCGAGCTCGCCTTCGTAGGCCTTGACGGTGGCTGCGAGTCTGGCGACGTCGGTAGAGGACGCCGACGCCGGCCTCGCCTCGTCTGCCGCGGCGTGAGGCGTCACAGGGTCCTTGTAGTGAAACGGCGGTGTATACACGTTCGGATATGGCTCGTACGTCACTGTTGGCGGACGATCCGCGGGGAAGCTCTTCGCTGTATCTGACTTCCAGTCGCCGGACACGGGTTTCAATGTGACCCAACCGCCTTTGTAGGGTGCGACGAAGTTGGGATAGTAGTGCAACTTCTGGATCTTCCAGACTCCGTTGTCCTTCACGTACTCGTTCTCGTAGATTCCATCACCCCACTCGGCGGATTTCTGGAATTGTCCGAGGAGCGCGAGCTCGCGCCAGCGGCCCTTCGCGGTACGTCCGTCGGCCTCGATGTGCACGACTGGCTGCAGTTGCATGTGGTGGTTGAACTGCCCGTACGGGAGGCCGGGGCCCGGGTGCCCGCCGCCCTGGCGTATCAGCAACTCGCGGATGTGCGCTTTGCCGACATACACGCCGTCGACACCCGTTTCAAACGTAGCGTCCGCGGCGAAGAGGTCCGCGGCCTCGTCCCAGAATCCCTTGTCGATGTAATAGCCGAAGGCCCGCTGCAGCTTTTTCACCGCATTCGCGTCCTCGATCCGGCCCGCTTCGGCCGCGAGCGCGGCCACTTTCGCTTCCAACGGGGCGATGTGTGCGGAGTCTTTGTCGTGCGCGCTGGCCAGTGGCACGGCGTACGCTTTGAAGACCCCCGGGTCCTGCCCCTTGAGCTTCGGGTCGACCAGATAGCCGATCTTGCCTTCGAGCGCATACGCCGTTCGCCCCACGAGAGTGACGGCCGGCGGCGCCATCAGGCCCTCGCGCAGCACTTTGATCCGCGCCTGGTCGCCGTTGATGGTGACTTCATCGATGCGGCCTCCATTGCCTTCCGCAAGCAGGAAAGTCCGATCGTGGATGAGCCGGAATCCGTCGGGCGCCGCGAGCGGCGCGGAGGTCGTGAGCTGCGTGATTTTTCCGGCGCCGCCGCTCGCCGTGCGATCTATCCGCAGGAGCAATCCGCGCGTGACGATGTTGACGTACATGGTGTCGTCGCCACTGAGCACCAGGCCGTCGATGCCCTTGAGTTGCTCATCCTGCGCGAACAGTTCCAAAGCTGGCGCGTTGGAGGTTAGCGCGAATATCCGACCGTTCGGCGTGTCCGAGACATACACCGTACCGTCGTGCGCGACCGTGATGTCGTTGCAGGCCGAAGCCGGTGGCGGGAAGGGATAGATATTTTTTTTTGCTCCTGTCCGCAGGTCGAACGCGACCAGTGAGGCCGTACCCAGCGCGGGAGGATTCCGGAAAGGGTTCGGCGAGGAGCAGACCCACAGCGTCCCCGAGCGCTCGTCGGTCAGCACACCCAGCAGCGACAGCAGTCCGTTCTCGGGCGTGGGCTTGATCCAGGGCTCCGCCTTCGCGCTGCCCGGTTGGGCTCGAAAAACAATGCCTTTGATGCTGCCGATGAACAGTCGGCCGTCCTTCGCGGCGCTCATGCTTTCGGGGTAGACATGGGTGTCGTCGATGACGACATCGGGAAGCGGACCGGCAACCGCACTTCCAACACCCGTGCAGAGCAGGCCCAACAGCGCAACCGGCAACGACCGCATGCCATTCTCTCCATCCAACCGAAGGCGGGCCGGATGATGCCCCTAAATCGGGCTGTTGAAAACTGCCGTGTCTCACCTGTACGGTAAAGAGGCGGATGCTCAACGAGGGGCGGCAGTGAGAATCAACATGACGAAGAAGGGCCTGGCGCTGAATTTGCTGACTCTGGCGCTGGCGGCCGCGGGGACCACTACGTGGGCACAGGCGCCGGGCGTGCGCAGTGCGGTCATTCCGACGGACTGTAACCGTAGCTGTCTGATTGGCTTCCTCCATAGTTACATGGACGCGCTCGCGCACAAGGATCCCGCTCGCGCGCGGTTCGCGAAGTCCGTCCGATTCACCGAAAATGATGTCGAGATGCCCATCGGCGACGGGCTGTGGAATTCCATCAGCGGCGTGGCGCAAACCGGACTCGAGGTGGCCGACACCGACACTGGCAACGCCGCCTGGTTCGGTATCGTCCAGGAGCACGATGAGTACGCGTACTACGCCATGCGCCTCAAAGTCGAGGAGGGCCGGATCGTCGAGGTCGAGACGGTCGTCGACCGTAAAGGAACGCTGCCGGCGCCATTTGGCAATCCACAGGAGCTGGTACACGATCCCGCCTTCGCGGCGCCGCTGCAGCCGGATGAGCGCCGCCCGCGCGAGCGGCTGATAGCGATTGCCAATGGATATTTCAGCACCGTCGAGCTCAACGATGGGCAGGTGTTCACCTACTTCGATCCGGATTGCCAGCGCACGGAGAACGGGATCAGCACCACGCGTGGCGGTAGCGGCGCGGCCTCGATCGCGCAGGGCTGCGAGGCGCAATTCAAGCTCGGCATCTATCGGATCAACAAACGGGTCAGGGAGCGACGCTATCCGATCGTCGACGAGGAGCGCGGTGTGGTCGTCGGTACGGGTTTTTTCGACCATGCCAATACGTTCGACACCTACAGGACGAACGACGGCAAGGAGCGCAAAACCGCCTTGAAATGGCCCAACTCCATCTCGCTCATGGAGGCGTTCAAGATCCGTAATGGCCAGATTTACCGCGTCGAGGCGGTGTTTACCTACGTGCCGTATTTCATGCACTCGCCTTGGGCGGATCCACAGCCCGTCGCGCTCGATAAACCTTCCAGGGCCACCGCGGGTCAGTCGTGTGATCGGGATTGTCTGATTCGCGCGGCTGAGGATTATATGGACGCGCTCGTGTCCAAGGACACGTCGCGCATTCACTGGGCCAGGACGGTTCGCTATACCGAGAACAGTGTGTCCATGATGATCGGGGACGGCGTGTGGGGCACCGTAACCGCCAAAGACGCGCATCCTCAGCTCGAGGCCGATCCAACCACGGGCAACGTGACCTGGTTCGGATCCGTCGAGGAGCACGGGCAACCCTCGTACTACGCCATGCGGCTGAAGGTCGAGGACGGCAAGACGTCCGAGGTCGAAATCGTATTGCGGCGTAAGGGCATGGATCCCGGACCATTCGGTGATCCTGCGCACTACGTGCACGACCCGGCGTTCGCCGAGGTGTTGCCCCCGGCTCAACGGTCGCCCCGTAAAACCCTCATAGCGTTGGCCGACGGCTATTTCAGTACCCTGCAGCGCAACGACGGCACGATCCGCACGAAGTTCGCTCCCGACTGCGAGCGCCAGGAGAACGGCATCCAGACGACCGCCGTGGCCTTTGTGACCGACGTGAAAGGCTGCGAGTCGCAGTTCAAGCTCGGTGTTTTCCAGTATGACAAGCGCGTGCGCGGCAGGCGGTATTTCCTGGCGGACGAGGAGCGCGGGGTGGTCGTGGCCGCGGGGTATATCGACCATGCGGCGGAATCCGCTACCTACCAGACCACGGACGGCAAGACTCAACACAGTCCGTTCAAGTCACCCAACTCCCTGCAATTCATGGAAATGTTCAAGATCCGCGAGGGTCGGATCCACAGAGTGGAATCCCTGTTCGAGTCCGTGCCGTACAACATGACGGCCCAGTGGGATTCCACGCGCGTCAATTCGCCGTTCTAGCGCAGTCAACTGCGCTCGCCATGACCCGCTATACGATGTTCCCGAAAGGGGGACATCGTGTCGAAATCCAAACTATCGCTGGGCCTGGTGCTCGTCACCAGCGCGGCCGCCAGTGCGGCCGTGGCGCAGGAAAAAGCGGGTGACGCCAACGCCGTCGAGACAGTGACCGTCACCGCGCAGTTCCGTAACGAGAACCTCCAGGAGACTCCGATCGCCATCACGGCGATCACGGCCGCGATGCTGGATGCCCGCAGTCAGACCAGTCTCGAGGATGTCACCGCGCAGGCGCCGAACGTCATCCTGCAGCAGAATCCGGCCGGCGCCGGAAATTCCATGCGTGCTCAGATCCGCGGCGTCGGACAGACGGATTTCGATCCCGCGGTCGATCCGGGAGTCGGTGTCTATGTCGACGATGTTTATTTCGCCACCCTGACGGGCTCCGACTTCGCGCTCCTCGATCTCGACCGGATCGAGATTCTGCGTGGTCCCCAGGGGACGCTGTCCGGAATGAACTCCCTGGGCGGCTCCGTAAAGCTGTATTCCCAGAAGGCCAGGGGCACCAACGAGGGCTACATCGAGGCCACCTATGGAAGCCTGAATCGCGTTGACGTACGGGCCAGCGGCGATTTCGCACTCGTACCCGATACCTTGTTCGTGCGCATTTCAGGCGTCGCACGCCGCCAGGATGGGTTTGTGCAGTTGTATGACTACGCGTGCACACACCCGAGCGATCCCTACGTGCTCTCGGGAGCGATCCCGCGGGGGAACTCCACGACCGATTGCAAGACAGGGACGGAAGGGAGCATCGACTACAACGCCCTGCGTGCTTCCGTGCGCTGGCTGCCTGCAAGCAATGTTGAAGTCAATCTCATTGGAGACGTCACGCAGGATAACTCGGGGACGACTCCCAGTACGCTGGTCGGAACGACACCACTGCTCTTCCTGCCGGACGCCCATGTCCCCTGGATGAAAAACGTTCCGTACGACAACCGTTTCATTCCCAACCATCCGTATGCGAATTACGCCAATTTCCTGGATCCGGGCGTGACCTATACGGCGATCGATACTGCTGGCACCGCCGGTGTGCCCAACGGGCCGTTCTACGCGAATCCGAACAACACCCTGAACGCGTTTGGTGGCTCGGGTACCGTTGACTGGAAGATCATGGACGGCCTGGCGTTGAAATCGATCACGGCCTATCGTCACTACACGAGCCGCTTCGGCGACGACAACAGCGACTCACCGATCCCCCTGGTGTTGGAGGCGGGTGAGTTCACCCACCGTCAGCTCAGCCAGGAGATCCGCCTCAACGGCGCTATCGGGACGCTGCTGGATTACACGGTGGGTGGCATCTATTTCGATCAGAAGACGTTCTACTCCTCCCGTGAGGACGATCCTTTCTTCATCCTCTACGGCGGACCGACGACTCCGACGTTCGATTTCCTGCAGAACGACCCGACCACGACGAAGACGCACGCGGCATTCGCCAATACTACCTGGCACCTGACCGACGCGCTATCGCTGAACGCGGGTGTCCGTTATACGAAAGAGCATAAGACGTACACCTTCGAGCGCCTCAACATCGACGGGGTCACTCCATATCTGCCGCTGAGCAATCCGGCCTATCCGCTGAACGGCACCGAAGGTGTGTTCGACGGCTCGCACGTCGACTACCGGATCAACTTCGACTACCAGTGGACCCCGCACCTGATGACCTACATCGAGTGGTCCACGGGCTTCAAGGGAGGCGGTGTCACACCCCGGCCGTACAACCCGTTCCAGGTCATTCCCTTCGGACCGGAGACGCTGAAGTCGTACGAGGCCGGTCTGAAGAGCCAATGGCTCGACAACCGCGTGCGCGCCAACCTGGCCGTCTTCGATGAGAAGTACGACGGGTACCAGGCTCTCGGTACGGCGACGACCTGCGTGGACGCGCAGGGCAACCTGCTGCCGCCGCAGTTCAGCAACCCCTGCGGGGAATACATCAACGCGGCCAACGCCGACGGCAAGGGCGTGGAGGCCGAGTTCGACCTGCGGCCGGTCGAGGGCCTGCTGATCGACAGCTCGTTCAGCTATCTCGACTTCAAGTTCACGAAGTCCTTGTCGCCCTCGGTGCCGGTGGGCGCGCCGGCTCCCAACGTCGGCAAAGTCAAGGCGAGCTTCGGCATACAATACGAGATCGGCTTGCGGGGTCATGGGTCGCTGACACCTCGCGTGGATGCGAGCTACACCCCGAGATCCTGCGGCAATCTGACCTGCGATGCGGACGTGGAGAATGAGCCCTATACCCTGGTCAACGGTCGGTTGACCTACTGGTCCCCCCAGCGCGGCTGGAGTCTCGCGTTGCAGGTCACGAATCTGACCGACAAGCTGTACTACATTACCAAGACTGCCACCGGCGTCGGTTACATCGACGGGCAGATCGCTCCACCGCGTGAATGGGCGCTGACACTTCGCAAGCAATTTTGATACGCGGCCGCCGGATGCGTTGGGCGAGGGTGGCGGTGCTGGCGCTCGCCTGG
>DAITMW010000009.1:43147-52404 GCA_036834945.1 Steroidobacteraceae bacterium | reverse complement strand
GGTGTCCTGTATGACATCAGCGCATGGGACATCACCTACGCGTTCGATGTCAGAAGCGGCAAGCTCCTCTGGAAGTATGACCCGCAGGTTCCCAAAGAATGGGGGCGCTACGCGTGTTGTGAGCCGGTGAGCCGCGGACTCGCATGGTGGGAGGGGCATGTCATCATCGCCACTCTCGATGGACGCCTGATCTCATTGGACGCCGGAACGGGCCAGCCGGCCTGGCGACAGTCCGGCATGGCGCGGAACTGTTTGCCGCGAACTGCGCGGTATGCCATGGGCAACAGGCTGTTGGAGGCGTGCAGGATCTACGCCTCATGGACATGAAAACGCACGCAAGCTTCGATGACATCGTGCTGAAAGGCATCCGTTCGGATCGCGGCATGGCGAGTTTCGCGAAGGTTTTGAGCAAGGAGGATGCCGACGCGATCCACGCGTACGTCATTTCCCGTGCGCAGGAAGATTGGGGCCATCAGAACGAGCACCAGTGAGACATTTGACATGACGACTGCTTTTCCCACGAGCCCCGATTTCAGCGGACACAATGCTCCTGCCCGGATCGAGTGCGATATCTACGATCTGGTGGTCGAAGGCACACTGCCGTCCGAGTTCAACGGCTCCTGGTATCGGTCAGTGCCCGATCCGCAGTATCCACCGCGGATGGGGGATGACACGTATCTCAGCGGCGATGGCATGGTGAGCCTGTTCCGGTTCGAGAACGGTCACGTGGACTTCCGGATGCGCTACGTCCAGACGGAGCGCTGGAAGAACGAGCGCGCGGCGCGCCGCTCCCTTTACGGTCTCTATCGAAATCCCTACACCGACGATCCGAGCGTGCGCGGCAAGGGCAGGGGTGCCGCCAACACGACTCCGATCGTGCACGGGGGCCGCTTGTTAGCCCTGAAAGAGGACAGCCGCGCCTGGGAGCTCGATCCGGTGACGCTCGCCACGGTCGGTGAGTGGAGCTATGACGGCCGGCTGCGGAGCCAGACGATGACGGCCCACCCTCGGCTCGATCCTGACACCGGGGAGCTGTATTTTTTCGGTTATGAGGCGGGTGGCCTCGCCACGCGCGACGTGGCGTTCTGTGTCGCCAACGAGGACGGTCGGCTGGTGCGGGAGGAATGGTTCGAAGCCCCGTACTGCGCGCTGATGCACGATTTCGCGGTGACCCAGGAGCACGTCATATTCCCGATCTTCCCGATCGTCGCGAGCCTGGAGCGGATGGAAGCGGGCGGGCCCCACTGGGCGTGGGATGGGGCACGCGAGACGTTCATGGGCGTCATGCCGCGCGATGGCCGGGTCAGCCAGATCCGCTGGTTCCGCGGGCCCCCCTGCTCGGCGTTTCATTTTTTCAACGCGTTCACCGAGGGCAACAAGGTGCACGTCGACTTCAGTGTCAGCGATGTGCCGGCCTTCCCATTCATCCGCGAAGCCGGCGGGCTCCATATGCGCCCGGACCAGGTGCAAGGCAATGTCGTGCGCTGGAGCTTCGACCTCGGCAAACCGGGCGATACCATCGAGCGCGAGGTGTTAGGTCCGGCCGGCGACCTACCCAGGCTCGCCGACAAGGACGCCATGCGTCGCTACGACGTCGCGTACTACTGCAGGTACGAGCCGACGGCAGGGCCGCCGATTCTGTCAGGGCCTGTTGGAGCGGGATTCAACGCGGTCAGCCGCCTGGACTTGCGCAACGGGCGTTATACGACACTCACTATTGATCCCCGCTCCACGATACAGGAGCCGATCCACGTGCCGTCCGCGAAGCCCGGACATGAGGGCTATCTCGCCTTCGTGGTCGACCGACACGAGGAAAACGTGGCGGAGGTGTTTGTCGTCGAGGCCGCTCGACTGGAGCAGCCACCCGTCGCACGAATCAAGTTACCGATGCGGCTACGCTCGGGTGTGCACGGAAGTTGGGTCCCGGCACGCCTCGGCGGCGCCACTCGCGCGGCGTAGAGTCGAAGCGGCGCTTGAACGCGCGGGTGAAATGGGCGGCATCCTCGAAGCCGGCCGCAAAGGCGATTTGCGCCACGCTTTGACCGCTGCGCTGGGGATCGGCCAGGTCGGTCGCGGCCTGCATCAGGCGTCGGCTCCAGATCTGACCGGTCAGGGAGCGGCCGACGGACTGTCTCATGATCTCATCGAGCCGCCGCCGGCTGATCCCTTGCTCCTTGGCGACCCGGCTCGCGGTCAGACTCGTGTCCGCGAACTGCGCGTCGATGCAGGCCAGGGCCGCACGGACTCGCCAGTTCAGCTCGCCGATCGCCTCACTGTGCACGTACTTGGGTGCGCCCAGCAGTTGAATTATCGCGCCCAGCGCGGAGCCTTTCTGGTAATCCTCCAACAGCGGCGCGCTGTCCAGGATGTTGAGCAGCAGTCCGCGCAGGAGCGCCGCGCCCGTCTCATTGGGATCGAAAACCTCGGCCGTGTGCCTCTCCAGGTACGGATGCCTTCCCAGCACCGCCGGACGAGGCATCTGGATGAACATGACGTGGGACGATCCGGAGACCTCGAGCTCGAAGGCCGCGCTGCTGTCGATCAGGCAGAAGTCGCCCGACTGCAGCAAGCAGCGCCGATGTCGCTGGCGCGCGGCGGTCGCGCCCTGTAACTGCATCATTACCGAGAATTGTTGGGTCTCGCCCGGGCTGCTCGCGGGGTCGTAGCTCACCAGCAGCGGGGGCGACAGGATCGACCAAAGCCGCCCCGGTCCGAAGCGCATGCCGCTGATGGAGCCGTTATTGAGATTTCCTCCCAGCTCGCGGACGGACAGACCGGGGAAGAAGTCTTTGACGCCGCGCGTCCACAGGGCGGCCCGCTGCGCGACGGCTACGGACTGCAGGTTGAGAAGCGAGGCAATGGACGACGGCATGGAAGCTCCCCCCGGTAGCTCATCCGGCCGCGTCAGTATAGCGTGCGATCGACTCCCAACCGGATCATTTACCCGACGCGGGTGTTGGGGGCTGCCAGCCCAACCCGAGGCTCTTTTGCAGAGCCACGTAGTCCTTGATCAGCTCCGCATCGCCCGCGATCCGGCTCTGCTCGGCCGAGAAGCGAGTTCGCTCGGCATCGAGCCAATCGAGGGCGGAGCTCGTTCCAGCGCGATAGCGCTGCTGTGTGAGCGTTGCGGCGTGCGTCGCGGACTCTTCCACGTTGCGGAGACTGACGACGTTGTCGCGCTGGTGCCCGTAACGGGAAAGTGCCACGTTGGCATCGCGAAGAGCGCCGAGCACGGTGCTTTCGTATTTCGCCGCGGCCTCCTGGAAGCCGGCCTTGGCCTGGTCGACCTTGGACCTGGTGCGCCCGAAGTCGAGCGCGTTCCATTGCAGGAGCGGAGCACCGATCCACATGAAGTTGTTGGTACGAACGAGGTGTCCCGGGTCGGTGGCGCTGAAGCCGAGGTCGCCGATCAGGGTCAGCTTGGGAAACCAGTCCGCCTCGTGCTGCCCGATCTGGGCGTTGCTGGAGACGAGCCGCCATTGCGCCGCGCGTATATCGGGGCGCTGTTTCAACAGCGCCGCGGGATCGCTCACCGCCACCCTCTCGGGAAGCGTCGGCAATGGGCCGCCGGCGGTGAGCTCGGCATCGAGTGCCCCGGGCTCCTTCCCGGTCAGCACGGCCAACTGGTCGAGCGATTCGGTGATCTGCGCGTCGAGCGGGATGATCGTGCCGCGCGTATTTTCAACCTGCGTACGGATCCGCTCGACATCGAGGTCGGATGCTACTCCCTGGGCACGACGTTGCTGTGTGAGTGTCAGTATCTGCTCTTCCAGCTCTGCTGACTTCCGCACGAGCTGGATGCGCTGCTGCTGGTCGCGCAAGTCGACATACGCCTGCGCAATTTCGGCGGAGAGCTGCACGTGCGCATCGGCGAGGTCGGCATCGACGGCTTCTGCCTCGGCGGAGGCGGCTTCGATCGCCCGTCGCGTGCCACCGAACAGGTCGACTTCCCAGGTTGCATCGAAGCCGATGTTGTACACACCGATCGAACCGATGCCGAAGGAATCGCTCGGAATGTGCGCGTGGAGGTAGGCAGCACTCGCGGAGGACTTGGGCAGCTCGTTGCTACGCTGCCCTCGCAGGCCAGCCCGAGATTGCACCAGGCGCGCCTCCGCGGCATGAATGTCTGGGCTTTGAACGAGCGCAGTCTCGATGAGCTCGTTGAGTGTGGGGTCGCCAAGAGCCTCCCACCACTTTGCGGTCGTTGGGGCGGCGGCTACGCCGTCCTTCGGCGCACGGGTGAAAGTCTTCGCCTGCGCGGCGTTGGGCGCGACTGCCGGCGGTCCTTTGTAGTTGGGGCCGACTTTGCAACCGACGAGGAGAAGCGCGGCTGCCAGGCTGCCGAGGCCTATAGCGCCGGACTTCCGCGCGCGCAGTGCTGTATGACTGAGTGACATCCGTTCCTTTTCCTTAGTGCGCGGCTGTCTGGGCCCGTGCGGCGCCCTGTGGGAGCGGTGTCGGCTTCCTCAGGAACATGGCGAGTGGGATGCACAGGAGCAGGGCGATGCCCAGCACCCAGAACGTCTCGGAGTAGGTGATGACCGCGGCCTGCAGTCGAATTTCGCCCGCCAGTTGCATGATCGACTGCAGGTGCGCGTACGCCGTGTCGCCGTGCTGTGCCACAAAGCCCGCGGAGGTCGTGGCGAGGTGTTCCTGTCCCACGAGGGAGTTCGCGGTCACCGAATCGCGGATCACCGCGTCATGAAATGCATTGCGCCTGTCAATATAGACGCCCAACAGTGCCAGTCCCACCGAGCCGCCGAGGTTGCGCGCCATGTTGTACAGGCCGGCGGCATCGCCGGCTTCTTCCCTGGATACGGCGGACATCGAGGCCTGGTTCAGCGGCATCATCGCCAGCATCTGGCCCACGCCGCGCAGGATCTGTGACCCGTAGAAGTCGTGGCCGACGCTCTGAGCGGTCAGCGAGATGTCGAGCATGCAACTGACGGCGAAGCAGAGCAGGCCGGCGATCACCATCAGCCGGGGATCCACTTTCGTCAGCATGCGCGGCAGGATGGGCATCATGGCGAAGGCGGGCAGACCGGCCAGGAGCATGATGCCTCCCGACTGTTCCGCGTTGTAGCCGGCGATGCCGGCGAGGAACTGCGGTACCAGGTAGGACACACAATACAGGCCCGCGCCCACGACGAACACGATGAAGATGACGCTGGCGTAGCTCCTGTTGGTCAGCAGTTGCAGGCGGACGACCGGGCGCTTCGCGGTGAACTGCGAGACGAATAGTGTTGCAATCCCAGCGAGGGCGAGGATGCTCAGCCAGAAAATCATACTGGAGTCGAACCAGTTCTCTCTCTGGCCTTCCTCCAACACCACGGTGAGGGAGCTCAATCCCGTGGACAGGCCCACGATCCCCAGCCAGTCGGCATAGACGAACTGGTGCCAGTCGGGAATGCTCTTCGGCAGCCCGGCGTACAACAGGATCATGAGCGCGATGCCCACCGGCACGTTGACGAAGAAGCACCAGCTCCAATCGATGTTTTCGGCCAGCCAGCCGCCGAGCACCGGACCCAGCAGCGGGCCGGTCAGCACGATCAGGCCGAACAGGGTCATGCCGATCGGCATCTGGTGGGGCGGCAGGCGTGTGCGCACGATGGTCTGTGCGGTTGGAATCATCGCGCCGCCGGTGAATCCCTGGCCGATACGGCCGACGATCATCTGCGGCAGGCTGTGAGACATGCCGCACATGACCGAGAACACCGTGAACAGCAGGGTGTTGCTGAGTAGGAACATGCGCAGGCCGAAGACGCGCGTCAGCCACGCAGCCAGCGGAATCATCACGATTTCCGACATCAGGTAGCCGGTCGAGATCCATGTGCCTTCGGTGCCAGTGGCGCCAATCTCGCCTTGGATCTGCGGCAACGCCGAGTTGGTAATCGAGATATCCAACGTCGCCATCAGGGCGCCGAGCGCGCCACCGATGACCGCGATCCAGTCGGTAACGGAAGCGTTGTGATGCTCGGCATCAGCCACGGGTGTTCTCGCGTTCGAGGCGCTTCCCCGCCTCCCGGCCACTACGCGTATCGACGCGCACAGTGACCGAGAGTCCGGGTACGAGGACCTTGCGGGCCTCCTGGCCCAGATCGACGTGGATACGCACCGGAACGCGCTGCACGATCTTGGTGAAGTTGCCTGTTGCGTTTTGCGGTGGCAGGAGAGCGAACTGCGAGCCGGTGCCGGGGGAGAAGCTATCGACGGTCCCGTGCAGATCGGTGCCGTCCAACGCGTCGACGTGGATGGTCGCGGGCTGCCCGGCGCGCATCAGACCGATCTGCGTCTCCTTGAAATTCGCGACCAGGTAGATGTCCTGCACGGGCACGATGGTCATCAGCCGGGTGCCGGGCTGTGCGTACTGCCCGACGCGAACTGAGCGGTCGCCCACGCGGCCGGCGAGAGTGCTGCGTATGGTCGTGTCCTGCATGTCGAGTTGGGCCTGGCGCATGCTGGCCTCGGCGGCTTCGAGTTGCGCTCGTGCCTGGTCAATCTGCGCTTGGGTCGTCGCGGGCTGACGCTCGGCAGCCTCCACAGCCGCGAGATCGGCGGCGACAGTGGCCGCGGCCTGACTGCGGGCATTATTTAGGTCAGCCAGGCGCTCGGTGGTCTCGGCGCCGGTCGCCACCAGGGGCTCGTAACGCTTCACTTCCTGGATGGCGTGGGTTTCGTTGGCACGGGCGCCTTCCAACTGGGCACGTGCCTGCTGGATGTTGGCTTTCTGTTGGAGCAACTCGGCCGCGCCACGCTCGATGTCGGCCTTGCGGGCGGCGATCGTCGCCTTCGCCTGTTCGAGGATGGCTTCATACTGGCGGCTGTCGAGCCGTACCAGCGGCTCACCAGTCGTCACCGCCTGGTTGTCGGCGACGAAGACCTCCGCGACATAGCCCGACACCTTCGGCGCCACCGTTACGCTGTCGGCCTGCAGGTAGGCATCGTCGGTGCTCTGCAAGAAGCGGCCGACTGTCCACCAGCGCATGCCCCAGACCAGGGCAGCGACGAGCAATACGCCGGTTACGGACAGCATTACTGTCCGCCGGCTCACTTTGGTCGCAGGCGGTGCCTCGACTTTGGCCAGGGTGTCCATGGGGTCCTTAACAATTGTTCCGCTCGTTAAAAATATGCCATCTGGAAAAAGTGTGTCAACTGGTATATTTTCACTTTCCGTAATTCATCACTCGCAGGAATACGCTTCGATGACAGTTGCCGTGAGGCACCGACACTCGGTTGAAGGCGGGTATGCGCGAGGGGAAGAGACGCGCGCACGGATTGTTACCGCGGCATTGAAGCTGTTCGGGCAGAGCGGCTTCGACGGCGCCTCGACGCGCGATATCGCCACTGCCGCGGGCGTGAACGCTCCGGCACTCCAGTACTATTTCGATAACAAGGAAGGCGTGTTCGTCGCCTGCGTCGAGCATATTGTAAAAGGCGTGTGGGACTACTTGTCTCAGGTCGTCGAGCGCGCCGAACGAGTGGCCGCGGCGGAAGCGGACGACGAGGAGCTGATCGAGGCGTTTTGCGCCATCCAGGTGCAACTCGCGGAGTTCATGTTCACGTCGAAGGATGCCGACGACTGGCGCCTCTTCATGGCCCGGTTGCAGTCCGGTGAAGGTCCCGCCGCCGGATTCAAGGTCATGTATCAATGTGTGAGCAGCCGTATGTCCAAGGTCACCTCGACCATTGTCGGGCGCCTGCTGGGCCGGCCGGCGGATGACGAGGAGACCCTCATCCGCACCATGACACTCAGCGGTCAGTTGATGGTCTTCCAGGTCGCGCGCCGCAGTGTGTTGACCAAGCTCAACTGGGACCAGGTCGATGCGCGCCGCCTGGCTTTATTACAAAAAGTCATTCGCGAGCACACCAGCTCGCTGTTGCGCCTGATGACCGCCAGCCGCACGGCCCGGCAGACCCATGGGCCGGTCGACAGTCGCGCCAACCGTGACGTACACGGCAGACGCGCGCCATCGAGACGAAAGAAGCAATAGCCGCCCGCCCGCACTGAGAAGCAATACCGTACCGGCGTGCCGGTGATTCGCTACGCTCGTGGGCAAATCGTCCGTTCATTTTCGAGGGATCGATGGCGAGCCTCAGCGAAGATCAGGCCAGGAGTTATGTCGTCAAGCTGCTCACCGCGATGAGCAGCGCGGGAGGCTCGGATCTCTTCGTCTCCAAGGACTTCCCGGCCAGCATGAAGCTGCAGGGCTCCATGCAACCGCTCACCAATCAGAAGCTGACGGGCGACCTGTCGCGCGAGCTGGCCTTTGCTCTCATGAACCAGCGCCAGCGCGAGGAATTCGCGGCGGAGCTCGAGTGCAACTTCGCCATCTCGCTCCCGGGCGTGGCGCGCTTCCGTGTAAACGTCTTTCAGCAGCAGCAGAATGTCGGCATGGTGGTGCGCACCATCGCCAACGAAATCCCGAATTTCTCCAAGCTGGGACTGCCGGAAACGCTCAAGGACATCGTGATGACCAAGCGTGGCCTGGTGTTGGTTGTCGGCGCCACCGGCTCGGGCAAGTCCACCACACTGGCAGCGATGCTCGACCATCGCAACCGCTCATCGGCGGGACACATCGTCACGGTGGAAGATCCGGTCGAGTTCGTCCACCAGTCGCACCAGTCTCTGATCACTCACCGCGAAGTGGGTATCGATACGAAGTCCTGGCACAACGCGCTGAAGAACACATTGCGGCAGGCACCTGACGTCATCCTGATCGGCGAGATCCGTGACACCGAGACGATGGAGCACGCTATCGCATTCGCCGAGACGGGGCATCTGTGCCTGGGCACGTTGCATTCCAACAGCGCCAACCAGACGATCGACCGGATCATCAACTTCTTCTCGGAGGACCGGCGCAAGCAGTTGCTGATGGACCTGTCGAGCAATCTGCGCGCCATCGTATCGCAGCGCCTGGTCCGCACCGGCGACGGCAAGGGCCGGCGCGCCGCGGTCGAGATCCTGATCAACACGCCGACCATCGCGGACAAGCTGCTCAAGGGCGAGTTTCACGAGATCAAGGCCATCATGCAGAAGTCGCGCGAGCTGGGGATGGCGACGTTCGACCAGTCACTGTTCGATCTCTACAACGAGGGCTCCATCTCGTACGACGAGGCCATCCGGAACGCGGATTCGGCGAACGAGCTGCGCTTGAACATCAAGCTCAATGGCACGCGCAAGGGTGAGGAGCTGTCGCTGCAGGCGACGGCTTGAGGTGAGATAGCGCTAACATAAGGCCGGCGCTTCGGCTATGCTC
>DAITMW010000009.1:41629-43047 GCA_036834945.1 Steroidobacteraceae bacterium | reverse complement strand
GCGACGGCTTGAGGTGAGATAGCGCTAACATAAGGCCGGCGCTTCGGCTATGCTCATGGGATGAGAAAGGCCCTTCGAGCTCTCGGAAGTGTCATGGCAGGCGTGATGATGGCCGCCGCGGCGGTTGCTGCGGCCCCGGCTGTTGCGACCCCGGCTGTTGCGACCCCAGCGCCGCCGCCAGCCATTGCGACACGCGCAGTGCCGCCAGCGGCTGCGCATTTCGACTGGTTCGAGTACACCGGTCACGACGCTGTTTTCGACAAGCCTGCCCCGCCTGGTACCTACCGCAACCCCATACTCGCCGGCTTCTATCCGGACCCGAGCGTCACGCAGGTGAACGGCGTGTTCTACCTGGTGAACTCGACGTTTGCCTATTTTCCCGGCATCCCGGTGTTGGAAAGCCACGACCTCGTGCATTGGCGCCAGGTGGGGCATGTCATCGACCGCCCGGGTGAGCTCAACTTCGACGGCCTCGGCATGTCGCGCGGCGTCTTTGCTCCGGCGATCGCCTTCCACGACGGCGTGTTCTACGTCGTCAACACGGCCGTCGACGCTGGCGGCAATTTTCTCTCTGTGGCCCGCGATCCCGCCGGTCCCTGGTCGGATCCCATCTGGTTGCCTGGAATCGAAGGCATCGACCCGTCGCTGTTCTTCGATACGGACGGACGTGCTTACATTCTGAACAACGGCCTGCCCGCGGGGCGGCCGCGATACGAAGGGCATCGCGCGATCTGGATCCAGGAGTTCGATGTTGCGGCCCGCAAGCCCGTTGGTCCTCGCAAGGTGTTGATCAACGGGGGCGTCGATCTTTCCAAGCAGCCAGCGTGGATCGAAGGGCCGCACATGTATCGCCACAACGGATGGTATTACCTCATGTGCGCGGAGGGTGGCACGAGCGTTCAACATTCCGAGGTTGTCCTGCGGGCTCGCTCTCCTTGGGGGCCTTTCAAGCCCTTTCCGGGTAATCCGATCCTGACGCAACGCGATCTGCCGCCCGACCGGGCCGATCCGATCACCAACGCGGGACATGCCGACCTGGTGGAGGCGCCGGATGGTCGCTGGTGGGCGGTTTTCCTGGCGTCGCGGCCGTACGAGGGGGTTCATTACAACACCGGCCGCGAGACGTTTCTGTTGCCGGTCACGTGGGACAAGGATTGGCCGGTCATTCTGCCCCACGGGCAGGCGATCCCCTATGTCGCGTCGGCGCCGGCGTTGGTCGCGCGATCCGCCGCCGACGCAGATCCGACGACAGGCAACTTCACCTGGCGTGACGACTTCGGCTCACCGGGGTTGAAACCTGAATGGTTACAGGTGCGGGTGCCCAAGCCCGGCCAGGCGGCCTGGGCCGATCTCACTGAGCGGGCAGGGTGGCTCACCCTGCATCCATCGCCTGTGCCGCTCGATGCCCTGGGGAATCC
>DAITMW010000009.1:21350-41529 GCA_036834945.1 Steroidobacteraceae bacterium | reverse complement strand
CTTCGAAGCTATAGCGTCCGGATCCTACGGTAAGGATGACTTTCCGCGCGCGCGCGTGGATATGGAGAATGCCGCGCGACTTTTGTAGAGGGGCGCCACTTTCGGTGACCTTGTTGGCACCGGAGGCTGGGAGTTCGATTTGCGCCGTAGCACCGGGAGGGATGTCGACCTGGAGTTGCAGGCGTCCATCCGTCTTGCGCCAGGCGCTGATGATTTCACCCAACACCGAGCGGTAGCGCACGGCAGCGGCTTCGATGCCCGCGACCGCTTGGGGCGCGATGCGGATGCGACTTCCGGTGGGCTGGTCGAAGTCGACACGAAGTCCGCCGAGCCCGCCGTAGAGCCAGGTTTCCGCGTGCCCGAGCATGAAGTGGTTCTGCGAGTTGTTGGGATTCGCATCCCAGGCTTCGGTGAGGGCGGTCGCGCCCCGGGCGAGCTGGTAGCCGTATGAAGGGGTGTCGGCGCGGGTCAGGATGTCGTAGAGCACGTCGCCACGGTCGTTTTCCATGAGAGCCCGCACCAGGTAGTGAAAGCCGACGTCGCCGCACGTGACGTGATTTCCGTGAGCGCGGATGTCGGCGATCAGGTTCGCCAGGACCGCAGCGTGATGCGCCGTAGGTACCAGCCCGATGGCCAAGGGCATCGCGTTGGCGGTCATGCTGCCGCGGTCGTATTGGTGGGTGGCCGGATTGAAGAGCCTGGCGTTGAGCGTTTGTGTCGCGGCAGTGGCCTGGCTCGTGTAGCGAGCGGCATCGGCATTTCGCTCCAGGACGCGTGCGATCCGTGCGAGAGTCAGCAGAACCTCGCAGTAGACGGCTGTACCGGTCAGGTGGCGGCTGGTCAACTGGGTCTGGCCAGGTGGCTTCGGACCGATGTCGTACCAATCGCCCAGGCCGAAGTCGAGGAGCCCGTCCTGTAAGCGGGATGAAAGGTATCGGGCGTAGCGCTGCATCGAGGTGTAGCCGCTCTCGATAATGCGCGAGTCTCCGCAGTAGCGGTACGCGGCCCAGGGACTCAGCACTATTGCCGCGCCCCATTCGGGGGAGTCGCGGAAGATCGAGTCGCTGCCATCGGCGTTGAGAAATGCTACGTACTCGGGAGCGATCTCCGGCTCCATGCCGTTCGCGAGCTGACTGTCCTGCATGTCGCGCAACATCTTCTCGTACAGGGTCACGGCGTCCTCGTTGTAGAACACCGTGTCCGCGTTCAGGTGTGTCTGCTCCAGCCAGCCGAGCTTCTCGCGCTGCGGACAGTCCGTCAGCACGCTCATGGTATTGCTCAGCAGGGCCTGCCGGATGAGGGAGTGGATGCGCATCAGCAGCGGGTTCGAGCAGTCGAAACTGCCTGTCCGCGGCAGATCGGCGTGCAGGAATTCGCCCTGCAGGGACACCAACACCACATCGCCGGTGGCGCCTTCCACCTGGACGTAGCGGAAGCCGTAGTAGGTGAATCGGGGTTGCCAGGTCTCCTCGCCGCTGCCCTCGAGGGTGTAGGAGAACGAGACCTCATTACCCGGGCGGGCGTTGGCGCTGTGTTGCGTGACCAGGCCATCCTTGTCCAACAGCTCGCCGGGAAGCAGCTTGACCTTGCGGCCGGCGGGTCCGCGCACCACGATTTTCGGCCAGCCGGAGAAGTTTTCACCGAGGTCGTAGACGAGAACCCCCGGGCGAGGTTGGGTGACCGTCAGCGGTGTCAGGGTTCTCGCCACGACGATGGGGGGTGTGTTCTGAGCCCGGAGCGCTCCTCCCGGTCCGCTGACCTCCAGAGCTGCGGCCCAGTTGTCACCGCTGTCGCGCGGCGCGGGTTGATCCCAACCTCCGGGCTCCAGGCGCGCATCGAAATCCTCTCCGCCATAAGTCTGGGAGAGAACGATGGGTCCCGGAGTCGTCCGCCACGACGAATCGCTGACGAGCAGCTGCTCGCTGCCGTCCGTGAAGCGCAGTCTGAGTTGCAGAATGAGCTTTGGCTGGCCGTATGATCCAACACGCTTGGTGTAACGGCCCGCGTACTTTGCAACGTTGTACATGCCGTTCCCGAGCAGCACGCCGATCGTGTTAGCGCCTCGGCGGAGCAATCCGGTCACGTCGAGCGTGTCGTACAGTACGGTCTTGCGGTAGTCCGTCCAACCAGGGTTGAGCACTCCGCGGCCGCAACGACTGCCGTTGAGTCGCAGCTCGTATTGCCCGAGCCCGCTGACGCAGACGATGGCCTGGTCGAGTGCCTTACCGATCTGGAAGTCGCGGCGGAACAGCGGCAGCGCGCGTGGCTCTACCGGTGGCTGTGTGTTGATCGCGGGGAAGGGGCCTGGTGCCGGTGGGCGGTCCGGCTCGGCCGCGATCCACGTTGCGCGCCAGCCACGCGAAGCTGAAATTCCTGTAACAAACTGCTCCGGCTCGCTCCACGGCGAGCGATGGCCCTGTTGGTCCGACACGGACACGGTCCAATAGAGCCGTGCCTGGGGCGGCAGCGTCAGGTCATGATCGGGCGCTATGGACAACCGCGCACCCGGGCGCTGGCCGCTATCCCAGACATCGCCATGGCCGGAGCGCGCGGCTGCGACCGAAGAGGCGACGACGACCCGGCAGCCATGTTGATACAGGTGGCGCGCCGTGTTATCGACAGCCGCGAGTGTCCAGGAAAATCTAGGTCTTGCTGAATCAATTCCGCGCGGTGCCGGGCGCCACTCGACACGAAGATTGTCGGGACGTAGGGCGCAATCGCCGCGGCCCCGTGCCTGCGCGCGTCCAGGGAGACCCTTGGACCAGCTCACTTGTTTCAACACGGGCACCAGGGACCTTCCAAGGGCAGCTCCCAGGCTCATCCATCTCAGCACCGCGCGTCGACTCGTCATGCTGGCGAGCTCGCATCGCTCATCTGGCGCACCGTTGATCCGGGCCGGACGGGCCCGGGTTCCGTTGTTCCGAAAATGTGGGCATGAATACCACAATATGGAATTTCAGCTTGCATATCCGGAACCTCAGGTGTTATTTGTATACGAACTGGTCGTTTGCATGCGAATATATACCCGCATGTTTTCCGGATGAGAGGGGGGAGAGCATGAGTTTCAGAAATACGGTGATCTCGTCGGCGGTGGCAGCGGCTCTGGGCAGCACGCTACCGGTCCTGGCGCTCGCGCAGAGCTCCGGTGACCAGGCGGCGAGTGGCCAGGCGGCGAGCGGCCAGGCGGCGAGCGGCCAGGCGGCGAGCGGCCAGACGAAGAAGGCCGACGAGCCGGCGGACCTGCAGGAAGTCGTGGTCACGGGGATCCGGGCCTCCCTGCAGAACGCGCAGGAGATCAAGCAGAAGGCCGATACGGTCGTGGACTCGATCGTCGCCGAGGACATCGGCAAATTGCCTGACGTTACGGCAACCGAAGCGTTGCAGCGTATTGCAGGCGTGCAGATTGGACGCGACCTGGGTGAAGGTGGTGGCACCGTCAGCATCGGTGGCGCCGCAGTCAACAGCGGTATCGAGATTCGCGGCTTGCCGCAGGTCGAGACCACACTCAATGGTCGCGAAGTCTTCACAGCGACCGGCAGTCGCGTGCTCAACTTCGAGGACGTCCCCTCCAACCTGCTGGCCGGCATCGACGTTTACAAGGACCCCACAGCCGATCTGCTCTCCGGTGGCATCGGCGGCACGGTGGACCTGCGCACTCGCAGGCCTTTCGACTTCAAAGGGCTCGAGCTCGATGCGAGCGCGGCGGAGCGCTATGGCGATCTGTCCGGTCGCACCAAGCCCGAGTTCACCGCACTCGCCAGCGATCGCTGGGATACGGGAATCGGACAGGTGGGAGCGCTGGTGTCGTTCGCGTACCAGGATCGCGCCTACCGGGCCAATAACTCAGGTCAGAATGGCTACAACCTCAGCACGACGGCCTTCCCCGGGCAGAACACCCTGGTTCCGAACGGAACCTTCAACACACTGACCGATGGTGACCGCAAGCGGATCGGCGTCGACGCCGTGCTGCAGTGGCAGCCCGCCGACGACCTGCAGTTCTACGGCGAATATTCCAGCCAGCAGTTCGACTCGTCGCAGGACCAGTTCAGCTTTTACAGTGTCGGCAACTTCGCCGCCAACAATCCGCCCAATCTCGTACCCGGTTCCGTCACGACCTTCCCGGGCACGCCGGACGGCAATTCGGCCACTTATTCGAATGCAAGCGTTTACGATTACAACTCGTACCGCGACGTCAACGACGTCAACCGGCAGTACGCGCTGAATGGAAAGTGGACGCCCGGTAACTTCACGCTGAGCGGCGATGCGAGCTACACGCGGGCCACCGAAATATTGGTCAATCCAACGGTGGCGCCGCAGGCGACCGTTCCGACCCTGACGCAGAACATCACGCTCGGCGGTATTCCGGTTACGACCGTGGGCGGGGCCGATCTGAGCAATCTGGCGGGCTTCAACAACGGCGCGTTGTTCACTGACAGCCAGAACTACTACAAGGGTGATGAAAAGGCGTTCAAGCTCGACGCCAGCTACGACTTTGATGACTTCTTCATCAGCTCGGTAGCGGCGGGTGTGCGCTATGCCGAGCGCTCGCTCGATTTCGTGGCGTATCGCACGGCGGGTGGCACGACTGTGTCGCCAGCTGCATTGCAGGCGAATCCCCAGTTCTTCGGGCCCATGCCCTTCGGCAATTTCTACTCCGCGACCCAGTCCAACGTGGTCCAGCCGCTCATGCCGGCATTCAACATGTGGCAGCTGCAGCACAACTTCCCGGCTGTGGCCGCGGCATACGGGTTGTCGGGCGCGACGACGGTATCGCCCGGCTCGAACTACAACGCGGATGAGAAGAACACCGCCGGCTACGTGCGGGTGAACTTCAAGTTCGACCCTGGAATCCCGATCGACGGCAACATCGGGGTGCGGGTCGCCAAGAACGCGGACTACCTGACCGGCTTCGCCGGTGTCTACAACGGGAAGAACCTCACGGGCTTCAACCCCATCTCCTACTCGAATAGCGAGACGGACCCGCTGCCGAGCCTCAACCTGCGCTTCAAGTTGACGGACACCCTGCAGGCACGCCTCGCGGCCTCCAAGGTCGTCACTTATCCGGACTTCGCCCAGCTGGCCCCGTCCTACAACATCCTGGCGACCAGTCTGTCCGTCACGGGAGGCAATCCTTTCCTGAAGCCGACCAAGGCGGACCAGGTGGACGGTACCCTGGAGTGGTATTTCGCGCCTTCGTCGTCTCTCTACGGCGCCATCTTCTACAAGAAGGTGAAGGATTTCATCTTCACGAACGTCGTGCCGAACGTGCTCATCAACGGGATGAACTACAACCTCACCGAGCCCCTGAACGGCAGCGACGGCTCGATCAGGGGCGGGGAGTTCGGTTACCAGCAGTTCTTCGACTTCCTGCCAGGCCTGTTCAGCGGCCTTGGTGTGCAGGCGAACTACACCTATATCGATGCGATCTCGCCGACCTCGGTTGCGGGTGTGACCACGACTCTGCCGGGTCTGTCGAAGCACAGCTTCAACCTCGTCGGCATCTATGAGAAGGGACCGCTGTCGGCCCGGCTCGCGTACAACTGGCGCAGCCAGTTCTACCAGACCGTCTATTCGGGTGCGACCGCCGCGCTGGCGGCCAACCCGATCTTCTTCCAACAGTACGGCTGGCTGGATGCATCGCTCACCTATGACGTGACTCACCAGTGGTCGGTGTACGCGCAGGGCTCCAACCTGTTGCGGACCAGGCTGCATACGTTCTACGGCACGCCGAATGTCCCGAACACGTACGAGATCGATGACCGGCAGTACCTCGTAGGTGTCCGCTTCAAGTTTTGAGCCGGCGTCATGTTTGATCCGACGCGCCGTACGATGTTGGGCGGCCTGCTGGCCGCCGCGGGAGCGGGCGCAGTCGGGGAAGCCTTGGGCGCCGCGGCGGGGCCGGGCGCGCTCCGGCAGGCTCTGGCCACCCCGGCGGAACCGAGGGCTGCTGCCGCGGGCGAAGCGACCAATGCCGGACTGGGCGAGCCCGCGACGCCTGCTCCGGACGTGGCGCCGTTCCGTACGCCCTACAAGTACGGCAAGCTGATCCTCGAGAAATCCGGGATACCCGGCAGCTTCGACGAGAAATCGGTGGATTGCCCGTTTGTCTTTGCGGCGGACGGGCGGTTCTACATGACCTATGTCGGCTTTGACGGCACCGGCTATCAAACCGGGCTGGCGACGTCGAAGGACCTCGTCCATTGGGAGAGAGTCGGGTTGATCATGGGGCGCGATCCCAGCGATCCCATCACCCGGTACAACCTGGCGCTGATGTGCATCCTGCGGGATGACGCGTTGGAATCGAAAGCGACGTTGCGCAAGGTCAACGGCCGCTACCTTGGTTGTTGGCACGCTTACCCGAACGCGGGGTACGAAGCAGGCCCGGCGGTGATCGGGCTCGCCTGGAGCGACGATCTACGGCACTGGAAACGCACGGACCCGATCCTGCGGCCCGAGGATGGCGCGGATTGGGAGCGGGGCGGCCTGTACAAGCCGTATCTCGTGAAGTCGGGTGATACCTATTACCTCTACTACAACGCCAAGAACAACGTCACGCACGGTTGGATCGAGCAAACCGGCGTCGCGACCTCCAAGGATCTGAAGACGTGGATCCGCTATGCGGGGAACCCGATTGTGAAGGCCGGTGCGCCTGATTCGTGGGATGCGCGCTTCGCGAGCGACCCGGCGGTGCTGCGTTATGAGAAATGGTGGGCGCTTTACTACTACGGCCTGGCTGCGAATGGTCGCGCCAGGGATCTAATCGCCCTGGGTGAGAACCCTTATCACTTTACGAAAGTGCCCGAAATTCTCATCGACGTGGGGCCCCCCGGCTCCATCGACGAGGATTACGCGCACAAGCCGTCAGTGATCTCATACCAGGGCGTTCTTTATCATTTCTACTGCGCCGTGGGGGGTAAATGGCCCAACGACGTGCGCGGGATTTCAGTCGCGCGGTCCAAGCCCTGGCCAGCGACGTGAGCTCTACTGCAGGTTTACGAAGAAGCCTCCGTCCACCAACAGCGCGGCTCCTGTGACGTAGCGCGCCAGGTCCGAGGCCAGGAACACAACACAGCCGGCGACGTCTTGCGGCTCGCCGAGGCGTCCCAGCGGAATACGATTTACCGTGTATTCGCGCTTTTTCGGGTCCGCCAGGTCTTCCTTGTTGATATCCGTCGCAATGGTGCCCGGCATCACCGAGTTGCAGCGGATGTTATAGGGGCCCAGCGCAATCGCGCAGGACTGCATCAGAGAGTGCACACCGGCTTTTGTCGGCGTGTAGTGGGCTTGCATCCCACCGCCGACCAATGCGCTGATGGAGCTTATGGCGATGATGGAGCCGCCCCGTCCCTGATCTTTCATGCGATTGGCCGCCGCCTGGACCATGTAATAGGCTCCGTGGAGGTTCACGGCCATGGTGCGCTCGAAGACCTCTGGCGGAGTGTCCAGGAAGGTGTGGAAAGGACAGATCCCGGCGTTGCTCACAAAGACGTCGATGTTGCCCAACTCCCTGGCGGCCGTGGCGATGAACTGTGTCGCCGCGCTGCGCTCGGCAACGTCACCTTCGACCTCGATTACCCGGCGTCCGATAGCCTTCACGGCAGCCATGGTCTCATCGATACCCTCGCGATCCTTGTACCAGTTCAATGCGAGATTCGCGCCCTGGCGCGCGCATTCGAGGGCGGTGCCTCGGCCAATGCCACGCGAGGCACCGGTGATCAGAACTGTCTTGCCTTCGAGGAGCATGGTTTCTTCCTGCCGTGTCAGTTGTGAGTCTCGATCTTTAGCGCATAGGGCAAATCATCGTGCCCTTCCGGCAAGTGGATGACCAGCCCCGTCAGCGTCTGATTCCATTGCAAAGCAGCCGCTGACCCGAGGAGGCTGACGCGCGTGATGGGGTGCTCGAGATAGGGAGTATTCGCATAGAGCGTCTTGATCAGGACGCGGCCATCGGCGGGACGCGCAAGACCGAGTGCGTAGAGGACGTCACCCTTGGTCGTGAACCTCAGGTCCGCGGGCGTGTAGACGTGGCTGGTCTCGTCGCCGTGTTGTGCGGCATTCGTGGGCCCTTCTCCGTACAACACCCAGGGTCGAGTCGAATAGATCGCCTCGCCGTTGGTCTGTAACCAGGCGCCGATCTGCAGAAGCACGTCGCGGATTTCCGGTGCGATCGTCCCGTCTGATTGCGGGCCTACATTCAGTAGCAGGTTGCCGTTCTTGCTCACCACGTCGATCAGGTCCCCGAGCAGCGAGCCTGCGGTGCGATACCGATCATCCTTGACGTACCCCCACGATTTGATGCTGACCGAGGTGTCGCTCTGCCAGGGCTGCAATCGCAGGGTGTCGAGCTTGCCCCGCTCGATGTCGAGCACGGCGCTGTTGGGTGGAAAGGCCTCCTGCTTGTAGGTGAGGACCGGTCCTTGTTTGCGTGCGGCGGACTCGTCGTAGTAGTAGGCCGCCATCCGCTGCAGGTAGGGCGCGAATGCGGGTTGGCTGATCCACCAGTCGAAATAAATGAAGTCAGGATGATACTTGTCGACGAGCTCGGTGCCGCGCGCCAACCAGTCATCGAGGTAGGCTTTCGAAGGCGGCAGCCAGCGCTCGAGATGACTCGGATTCGGCTCCTCGGTGATGGAGTCGGCCGGGAGCGTTCTGGGCTGGGCCGGACCGTACAGACCCGCATAGCGCGGATCGTTCACATCGGAGTCGTATTCGGTGCCTTCGTGGTACCACCACCAGTGCTCGGCCCGATGTGACGAAACACCGAAGTGCAATCCCCGGGCGCGGGTGGCCTGTTCCAATTCACCGACGACGTCGCGCTTGGGGCCCATTTTGGCGGCATCCCAGGTGGTGAACCCTGAGTCATACATCGCGAAGCCATCGCAGTGCTCGGCTACCGGCACGACGTAGCGCGCACCCGCGCGGGCAAACAGATCGACCCAGGCATTCGGATCGAATTTCGCCGCGGTGAACAAGGGTATGAAATCCTTGTAGCCGAACTTCGATTGCGGCCCGTAGACGGCGCGGTGGTATTCGTACGCTGGATTCCCCTTGACGTACATGTTGCGCGAATACCATTCGTTCGCGAAGGCGGGCACGGAGTACACGCCCCAGTGGAGAAAGATTCCAAACTTCGCATCTCTGAACCAGTCGGGCGCGCGATACGCGGCGAGCGAGCTCCAGTTCGCCTGGAAGGGACCGCGACGGATCTTCGCGTCCACGCTCGCCAGTTGGTTTTGCACTTTCCTGGAATAGTCCGGAACGGGCGGGTCGGCCGCTGTTGCCGTGGCGGTCAGGATGAGCGCGGCGATGAAACCGAACCGCTTGAGAGGCTCAATGTGCATGCGACTCCTGGAGAACAGCAACGCCTTGGGGAGCAAGCGCGACGCTTTGGACAGACCGGTTGTTCGATAACACATCACGGAGCGCGGCGCGCAGGGTTACCGCTCTCGTCTGCTTACCGTGGTTGATGAGTATAAAGACGACGCGGTCAGCGGAGGCCGTCTGCCTGCGCATGATCTCTACATCGGGTGGTAAAGGGCCGAACGCTGGCGTCACGTGAGCGGCATCGAGCGCCTGTTTGGTAAAGGCGCTCATCATGACAGGATCGAGCACAGTCCCGAGATAGGTCATCGTTCCCTTCCCGTATTCCCGGCGCAGTGCCGCCGGCCTGCCGCTCAGCCACGTTTCGTTCGTTCCGTAACGAAGGATGACTTTTGTCCCGGGCTCGCGTGCCGCAAGGTCCTCGCCCCAGATGGAGGCTGTGCCGGAGCCCGCTTCGCCTGACACGGACAATCGCTCATCGAGCGCATAGTACTGTTCGACGCGTCCTCCGAGAGGCTCGACCAGCGGGCCCGGCTGCCGGTGGGTGTCGAGGCGATTGAATTCATCCTTCATGCCGCTACGCGGGCCGAGAATCAGATGACCGCCGTTGCGAACATATTCCGCCAGGTGTGCACCCAATGCGGCGGGAATGACATTCAGGCTGGGTGCCAGCACCAGTTTGTAGTGATCGAGCGGGGCGGTCGCCTGGACGATGTCCACACCATGGGTCAGGTCGTCGAGGGCGCGGTAGTAGTCGAGCAGGAGCCGCTGTTGGTCGTAGTCGCGGGAATGCTGCTGAAAGTCGATCGCCCAGCGGCTTTCATACGTGGTCACGATGGCGACGTCCGGCCGTGGCGCAGTGCCCGCCAATACAGGTGAGGCGGCTTTGAGCTCCCGGCCTAATTGACTGACTTCCTCATAGAGCGGCACAGGTTTGCCGTCGGGACCTACGAGAGTGCCGTGATACTGCTCCTGACCGCTGAGTGCGCTACGCCACTGCCAATAAAGGACTGCATCGGCACCGTGACCAATCGACTCCCAGCCGTACGCGCGCACTTCTCCTTTGTCGAGCGATGTGTTGATCGGCGCCCAGTTGACGAAGCCGGGCTGCGTCTCCATGGCCCAGAAGTTCTGCCTCTTCCAGCCGCGCACGTAGTCGCTGATTGCACCGTGGCGGAGATAGTCGAGATGGCCCTGGCCTACGTAAGGGTCCCACGAGGCGACATCCAGGTCCGCGGTAATCGAGTAGTGATCCCAATTGTCACTCCAACCGAGGCCTCCGATGTTGGTCGTGATGAACTGCCGCGGCTCGGCGTGGGCCCGGATGGCGTCGATCTGGACTTTCTGGTAACTCCGCCAGGTGTCGGTGACGAAGCGCTTATGGTCGAGCAACAGTCCCGGGTTGCCGGGCCTGGCGTTGAGTGGAATCTGGCTCCAGGCGCTGTAAGTCTGGCTCCAGTAGGCGGTGGCCCAGGCCTCGTTCAGGGCCTCCAGGCGGGTATAACGGTGTTGCAGCCAGTCCTGGAACTGGCGCCGGGTGTCGGGGTCGAAGGACTCGTCGGTGTACTCGTTGTCGATCTGCCATCCGATCACGTTGGGGTCGTGGCCGAAGCGCTCGGCGAGTCGTGTGGCGATGTCCTGGCAATAGCGGCGATAGACGGGACTGGCGTAAGAGAATTGTCGCCGTCCGCCATGTTCGGCCTGTTTCCCGTCGGGGCCAATGCGCAACACCTCAGGGTGTTGGGTTGTCAGCCAGGCGGGTGGCGTGTCGGTGGGGGTGCCGATGACCACAGCGATGTGGTGCTTCTCCGCGAGCCTTACTGCGCGTGCGAGCCACTCCAGATCGTAGTGGCCCTCCGAGGGCTCGAGGGCACTCCACGCGAATTCGCCGATGCGCACGACATTCATGCCGGCGGCTTGCATGAGCGCGAGGTCTTGCTCCCAATGGTCGTCCGGCCATTGCTCGGGGTACCAGGCGGCGCCCAGGCGGAGTTGCTCGCTTGCGGTGTTGGCGGCCGGGGTGGCTGCTGATGCCGGTGTTGCCGATGCGAATGCTGGCGTCGCAATCATGGTCGCCCATGCCCATGCGCACACCGACGCTGCGACGACTGCCGTCCGCGCTGACGTCGCGATGCTGCTCGCCGCCGCACGCCCCGCCCCTCTGAACCGTCTCACCTCGAAGGACCCTGGAGCGCGACTTCGACGACCGCGACATCGTGCGGGGCCAACTGCATATCCTGCCCCTTGCCCGCACCGATGACGAAGTCTTTCACTTCCACGGGCAAATGGATCGTCCGCGGATCCTTGCCGTGGTTGATGATGATCCAGATTCGCTTGCCGTTCCCGGAGCGCTCACAGATCTCGATGGAGGTGTTGGTGTCCAGGCCCGGGACGATGGGGTTGACTCCGGCGTCTTTCAGCAAGCGCCCGGCCACCTTTTGCATGAGCCCCGGCTCCAGCCAGGCACCCAGGTAGGTGATGGTGCCCTTGCCGACTTTGCGTGTCAGCGCTGCGGGCTTACCGCTGAGCCAGCTCTGGTCGCTCCCATAGGTCATCCAGGTATGAGTTTCCGGTGACGAGGGCTCGAGCGTTTCGGCCCAGATTTTCGCCTGGCCTTCGCCGGGCTCACCGGTCAACGTGACAGGTTGGTCGAGCGCGTAATACTGCTCGACGTGGCCACCTAACAGGTCGGCGAGCGGTCCCGGTTGGCGCTGTGTCCACAACGCGTTGTAGGGGTCTTTCATGCCGCTGCGCGGACCGAGGACGAGGTGGCCCCCGTTGCGGACGTAATCGGCGAGATGCTCCGCCTGCGCTTCGGAAATGACATTCAGAGCAGGTGCGACGACGAGCGCATAGTCTTGCAGAGGCGCGTCGGTTGAGATCACATCGACGGATTGTGCCCCGAGCTCGAGCGGTCGATAGAACGCGTCGAATTCCTCGACCGGGTCGAAGTCCTTGTGGTGACGCTGAAAGTCGATCGCCCAGCGGCTTTCGTAGGATTGCAGCAGGGCCACGCGGCTGTGAGGAGTCGTTCCTGACAGGGCGGTGCCGGCCCGTGCAAACTCGGCGCCGATCTTCTGAACTTCCCCGTAGACCGGCACCGGGGTTCCGTCCGCGCCAAGGAGCGATCCGTGATATTGCTCCTGGCCATTGAGCGCGCTGCGCCACTGCCAGTAGAGCACGGCGTCCGCGCCATGTCCGACCGCCTGCCAGGCGATCTCACGCACCTGGCCGGGGTCGAGTGAGCGATTCACAGGGGACCAGTTGACGAACGCCGGTTGCGTCTCCATCACCCAGAAATTCGCGCGCTTGTAACCTCGGACGAGATCTTGTTGAACGGCGTAGTCGAGCCATTCGTAACGGCCATCCGGTATGTATTCATCCCAAGCCGCCATGTCGAGAGAGCGATGGACGACGTAGTGATCGAATCCCCGGTTCCAATGCATGGTGTTGGTCGTGATGAATTGCCGCGACTCGGCGTGCTGCCGGATCACCTCGACCTGGTTGTTGATGTAATCGACCCACGTGTCCGTGACGAAGTGCTTCCAGTCGAGCAGCAAGCCGGGGTTCTCGTTCTTGCTGTGCATCGGGACCTGGTCGAAGTCGTCGTAGGTCTGGCTCCAGTACGCCGTCGTCCAATGCTGATTGAGCGCTGCGATGTTGCCGTACTTGTGTTGCAACCAGTGGTGGAATTGATTACGGGTCTCGGCGTCGAAGGAGGTCAGGCCGACCTCGTTGTCGATCTGCCAGCCGATGACATTGGGATTGTGTCCGTAGCGGCTCGCCATCTTTTCGGCGATCCGGCGTGCCATCTCGCGGTAGCGGGGGCTGCTGAAAGAGAACTGCTCGCGCCCCCCGTGCTCGTCCGGTCGCCCATCCTCGTCGACCCGCAGAACATCCGGGTACTTGGTGGTCAACCATGCCGGAGGTGCCGCGGAAGGGGTCCCCAGAACCACTCTTATATGATGGTGCGCGGCTTGGGTGATGGCGCGGTCGAGCCAGTCGAACTCGAATTGTCCATCACGCGGTTCCAGGCAGCTCCAGGCGAACTCCGCGACCCGCACGACGTTGATGTGTGCCGCCTCCATCAGGGAGAGGTCCTTCTCCCAACGAGCTTGCGGCCATTGCTCGGGATACCACGCCGTGCCCATCGCGAGCGGTGCTGCCGCGTCCGCCGCCGTTGCCACGGGTCCCGCTACGCCCAAGGCCGCAATGGCGGCCAGCCCTAACCAGGCATTTTCAATTGGTGGAATCACACCTCACAATATGGAACAGATTCCATCACAAAGCGAGGGCCACATGCCGGGCATCGATCGTCGCCTCTTCCTCCAGTACCTGGCGGCGAGTGGTCTCATGGCTCCATTCGTGGAGGAGGCGCGGGCGGCATTCGGCGAGGCGCGCGCAGGCCCTCGAGCGAATGGCCTTGCCGAGGTCTTCGCGAATCCTCCGCAAGGGGCGGGGCCGGGTGCCTACTGGTACTGGTTGGGCGGAAACGTGACTCGAGAGGGCATCACCGCCGATCTCGAGGCGATGCGCGATGCCGGAATCTGGACGCCCATGCTCTTTGCAATCGGCAAGAGCGCGGCGGACTCGCCTGTTCGGCCACCTGCTGATGCGCTAACGCCGTATTGGTGGGAGTTGGTCGAGCACGCGGCCTCCGAGGCGGCACGTCTCGGTCTCATTCTTTCCCTCAATTGCTGTGATGGCTGGGCGACGGCGAGCGGACCCTGGATTACACCCGAGCTGTCGATGCAGCGGGTGGTCTGGTCGGAGCAGACGGTCGATGGCGGGCAGCGCTTCGACGGTACCCTGGCTAGACCACCGCTGAAGATGGACTACTACCGTGAAATCGCCACCATCGCGGTGCCGCATCCTGCCGTGTGGGATGAAACGAGCCTTTCGCAGCGCGCTCGGGTGACGACCAATTTGCCCGCGAAAGTGGCTGATGTCGCGGTGCTTTCTGATCCCGCGAACGCGGTCGAAGTCTTCGATACCCAGCAGACCGGCTGGATCGATTACAGCTTTGACGCTCCGTTTACTCTGCGCTCAGTTCGAGTCCATACGCCGTCGCCCCCGGGGTACTCACCCGGTGTCTATCGTGCGGCCAACAGCCTGGAAGTACAGGCGAGCGATGACGGCCGGACCTTTCGTCACGTTGGCTTCCTCGAATACCCACGGCATGGATGGCAGACGGATCTCACAACGCTCACGCACGCCGTACCACAGACGACGGCGCGCTATTTCCGACTCGTGCATCACGAGATTCCAACTCAGCCTTACGAGGAGGAATACGACTTCGGCCAGGACGTGCGGTTGCGTGTGTTCAGTATCGTGCTATCGAGCGAGCCGCGAATTCATCATTTGCAGGGCAAATCCGCAGAGCAGTGGGCGATCAGCCGCCGGACCACGGCGCGGGATGTGCCTGATGAGGCTTGCGTCCGGCTGAAGGACATTATCAACCTGACGCCGATGCTGGATGCCAGCGGGCGACTCACCTGGGATGCGCCGCCGGGACGGTGGCGCCTGCTGCGGATCGGCTACACGACGACCGGCTCGAAGAATTCTGCCGCGGGCGGAGCGCAAGGACTGGAGTGCGATCGGTTTTCCGCCGCGGCGACGCGGTTGCAATTCGACAGTTGGTTCGGGCTGGCGTTGCGGAAAGTGGGGCCACGGTTGGCCGGTAAAGTGCTGCACGTACTGCACGTGGACAGCTGGGAGGCCGGCTCGCAGAACTGGTCACCACAGTTCGCCGCGGGGTTTCACGAGCTACGCGGCTACGACTTGTTGCCTTACATCGCGACGCTGACGGGCGTGCCGGTCGAGAGCGCCGATGTCTCGGAGCGGGTGTTGTTGGACGTGCGCCGCACGATCAATGACCTCACGCAGAGTGAGTTTTTCCAGATCATGGCGTCGCTCGCGCATTCCCATGGCTGTCTCATGAGCGCCGAGCCGCCGAATCCGACTTTCCCCGCCGACGGCATGGAGCATCTGGCGCACGTCGACTGGCCGATGGGGGAGTTCTGGCTCAATACGCCACGTAACGACAAGCCGACGGATATCAAGGACGCGGTGAGCGGCTCGCGTTTATATGGAAAGCGAATCGCTGCCGCCGAGTCGTTCACCGAGGGGCTCATGAACTGGGATGAGCATCCCTTCACCTTCAAGGGGCTCGGCGATCGCATGTATTGCGAGGGCATCAACCGGTTCATGTTGCATGTCTACGCGCAACAGCCTTGGCTCGATCGTGCGCCGGGGATGACGCTCAGCGGGATCGGGACTTTTTTCAGCCGGACGCAGACCTGGTGGCGGCCGGGGAAGGCGTGGTTTGACTACCTGCGCCGCTGTCAGGCGCTGCTGCAGGAGGGGTACGCCGTTGCGGATGTCTGCTACTTCACTGGCGAGAATATTCCTGCGCGTACGTTGTTGCCCCGGCAGTTGAGCGTTGCGCTGCCTGCTGGCTATAGTTACGACTGTATCAATCGCGATGGCCTTCTGCACCAGGCGGAGGTCCGGGACGGACAGCTCGTACTGAAAAGCGGAGGGCGGTATCGGGTGTTGGTGTTGCCCGATGACGTGCTGCTGACGCCGGAGATTGCCAGCCGGTTGCGCGAGCTGGTGCACGCTGGCGCCGTCGTGATGGGGCCTCGGCCGGTGCGCTCGCCGAGTTTGATGGGGTTTCCGGGGGCTGATGCGGTTGTGGCGAAGGTGGCGCGGGAGCTTTGGGGCGAGGAGGTGGGCGGAGCCCAGATTGACCGACGGGTTGGTAAGGGGAGGGTTGTCTGGGGCGTGCCGCTGCAACAGGTGTTGAGCGCTGTTGGCGTGCTGCCGGATGTGGATGTTGTGGTCGATCGTGTCCGCTGGACGCACCGTACTGGCGCAGGTTGGGACCTCTATTTCCTCTCAAACCAAGCCACCACACCCCTCGCGGTTACCGCGACCTTCCGCGTGGCCGGCCGCCAGCCGGAGATCTGGCGCCCCGATACGGGCGAGATCGAAAAGCTCGCGATGTGGCGCGAGGAGGCGGGCCGTACGATCGTTCCGCTTTCGTTTGATCCTGCGGGATCGCTCTTCGTGTTGTTCGCTCAGTCCAGCGCGGACCGATCGTTCCTCACCGCAATCTTGGGCGCGAATAGCGATGCGGTTCGCCTGAGTGAGCGCGAAGGGCGGATCGAGGCGATTGTGGCGCAGCCCGGCGCTTGGACCTTGAAGGATACCCGTGGCGCCACGCATGACTTGAAAGTCGTCGGGCTTCCCGAGCCGGTCGCGGTGACAGGGCTGTGGAATCTACGGTTTGCGGATCACGTCGATCGACCGGTGGATTTGACATTGAAGACGCTGTCGTCCTGGGCTGATCAGGACGAGCCTGCCGTCAAATACTACTCGGGCACCGCCACCTACACGGCCGACCTCACGTTGTCGACCCCGCCGGACGGTTACCGATTGCTGCTGGAGCTTGGCGAAGTGCACGACCTCGTCGCCGTACAGGTCAACGACCAACATGTTGCGGTCCTTTGGAAACCGCCATTCACGGTCGACATCACACGCGCCGTTCGCGCCGGTAACAACAGGATCGTCCTCGCGGTTACCAACACCTGGCGCAACCGCCTGATCGGCGACTTCGGTAAGCCGGACGGCGAGCGCAAGACATTCGTCGTGCCAGCGCTGCGGCTGGGCAAGCAGTGGCTGCCGGGCGGGCCGGGCACCGTGCTGTCGCCGGCCGGACTGCTGGGGCCTGTGCGTGTCAGGTATGAAGCGGTAGTGATTGTCGGTTGATCCGGTTGCCGCAGCCGCCTATCTGACCTTCGCCTTGCCCACTTTGCGTTTGCGCGGCTTTGGCTTCTGAACCGCCTGGACCACAAGCTTCTGCAAAGGCTTCGCAGGCGGCGCCTGCGCGGGCTTGCCCGTCCACCCCAGGTCCTCGCTGATGCGCCGGGCGGTCTCCACAACATCCTTCGTGAGCGACTGCATGCGCTGATCGCTCATATATTGTGCAGCGCTCGAAACGCTGATCGCCGCGATGATGCGACCGGCAACATCACGGATCGGGGCCGCCACGCATCGGATCTGGTCTTCGTTCTCTTCCAGATCGAACGCATATCCGGCGCCCGCGTAAGTCCGCATGCGCGTGAGCCACTCATTCAACGACAACGGCGTGCGGTGGCTGCCACTCTCCGCGCGGAAGAAGTTGATCCACTCCTCCTCGTCATGTTCGAGAATGAGTGCCTTGCCCAACCCCGTCGAGACTACGGGTTGCAGCTCCCCGACGCGCGAGCTGATGTTGATACGGCGCTTGCCCGCGATCTTATCGAGGTACAGCACGCGACCTCGATCGAGCACACCCAGGTGCACGGTGTCTTCGGTAAGGAGTGCCAGACGTTCGAGCTGTGGTCCCGACACGCGCGGCAGATCCAGTTCGTCACGGACGCGAAAGCCGAGCTCGAGCAGTTTGGGACCGAGGCTGTATCCGCTACGTGGTACGAATGTCAGATAGCGACGGTCGGTGAGGGCAGATGCCAGCCGATGCGTGGTGCTTCGGGTGAGGCCGAGGCGGTCCGCGAGATCTCCGAGCGTGATCGGTCCCTCCGCGACCAGCTCGATCACGTCCAATCCGCGAAACAAAGTCTGGCTGCCGAGGCGCTGCGGTTCCGCAGCCTCGTCCCCTGCCGCGATGGCAGGCTCCGGCCGGACTGAAGGTGTTCTTCCCATTATGTGATACCCATATTAGTATGTGGGACGATACGTTCCGCCCGCAACGAATCTCTCGCGGCCCGCGCCGCACAAAGCGAGCTATGCCGTTCCCATTGATCCGACAAGTCCGCGCCAGCGTGATCCGCGGCGGCGGCGCCGACTACCACGACCAGCAGGGCTCGCATTGGATCGATGATCACATTGCGACGCCCATGAGCCGCTACCCCGAGTACCGGCAGAGCCGCCGGAGCTTTGGCATCAATGTGCTGGGCACCCTGGTCGTAGAGATCGAGGCGGCCGACGGCACGACCGGTTTTGCGGTCACCACCGGTGGTGAGCCCGCTGCATTCATCGTCGAGAAGCATCTCGCTCGCTTTCTTGAAGGGCGCGACCCGGCCCAGATCGAGAAGATCTGGGACCAGATGTATTTTTCTACACAGTACTACGGCCGCAAGGGCCTGGTAGTCAATGCTATCTCCGGCGTGGACCTGGCGCTCTGGGACCTGCTCGGAAAACTGCGAGGTGAACCCGTATACCAGCTCCTCGGCGGCGCGGTTCGCGATGAGCTCGTGTTCTACGCGACCGGTGCGCGGCCGGATATTGCCAAAGAGCTGGGCTTCATTGGCGGGAAGATGCCTCTGCATCATGGGCCCGCCGAGGGCGAGGAGGGTTTCGCGCGCAACATCGCCATGCTCGAGGATATGCGCGCCAAGGTCGGCCCGGACTTCTGGCTCATGCTCGACTGCTGGATGAGCCTCGATCTCAACTACTCGATCAAGCTGGCCCGGCGTGCCCAGGATTGCGGGCTGAAGTGGATCGAGGAGGCGTTGTCACCGGATGATTACTGGGGCTATGCCGAGCTGAAGCGCAACGCGCCGCCCGGCATGTTGGTCACGACCGGTGAGCACGAGGCGACGCGCTGGGGCTTTCGCATGCTCCTCGAGATGGGCTGCTGCGACATCATCCAGCCCGATGTTGGCTGGTGCGGTGGAATGACCGAGCTCATGAAGATCGCCGCGCTGGCCGATAGTCGCGGAGTCCTTGTGATTCCGCACGGCTCGAGCGTGTACAGCTATCACTTCGTCATCACGCGCCACAACAGCCCGTTCGCCGAATTCCTGATGATGGCGCCCGCCGCCGAGCGTGTCGTTCCCATGTTTCATCCGCAATTGATCGGCGAGCCCGTCCCGGTGAACGGTCGCCTGAAGCTTGCCGATACTCCGGGCTTCGGCGTGGAGCTCAATCGCGACATTGCTCTGCATCGGCCGTACAACCACTGATACATTGGGCGTCCCCCAATCAGCAAAAGGCTCGAGTCGTCATGAAATTGTTGCGCTACGGTCCCGTCGGTCGGGAGCAACCGGGCATCCTGGATGCCCAAGGTCAGATCCGCACCTTGTCAGGCCGCCACCCGGACATCGGTCCCGGAGAGTTGAGTGCCGCCACACTCAAGTCCCTGGCTGCCATCGATCCCACGACATTGCCGTTGGTTCCAGGCACCCCGCGGCTGGGCTTGCCGTTCACCGGCACCCGTAAATTCATTGCAATCGGACTCAACTACTCCGATCACGCCGCCGAATCGAATATGGCGATCCCGAGCGAGCCGGTGATCTTCACCAAGGCCGTGAGCTGCCTGCAGGGCCCCAATGACCCGGTGATGATCCCGAAGAATTCCAGGAAGACGGACTGGGAGGTGGAGCTCGGTGTCGTCATCGGCGCAACAGCGCGTTACGTGGAAGAGAGCGCTGCTCTCAACTACGTAGCGGGCTACGTCGTCGTGAACGATGTTTCGGAGCGCGAATTCCAATTGGAGCGTGGCGGTACCTGGGACAAGGGCAAGGGGTGCGACACCTTCGGGCCTGTCGGACCGTGGCTCGTCACGCGCGATGAAGTGGGTGACGTTCAGAGCCTCGACATGTGGCTCGATATCAACGGCCAGCGTATGCAGACCGGTAACACCAGGACCATGATTTTCGGGGTCGCCAAGCTGGTGAGCTACACCAGCCAGTTCATGACCCTCGAGCCCGGCGACATCATCACGACGGGTACCCCTCCAGGGGTGGGCGCCGGCAAGAAACCCCAGCCGATATTCCTCAAGGCCGGCGACACCATCCGGCTCGGCATCCAGAAGTTGGGCGAGCAGCAGCAGCAGGTCATCGGCTGGCGGCCC
>DAITMW010000009.1:0-21250 GCA_036834945.1 Steroidobacteraceae bacterium | reverse complement strand
GCTCGGCATCCAGAAGTTGGGCGAGCAGCAGCAGCAGGTCATCGGCTGGCGGCCCTTGGATTGATTTTTCATTGGAGGCGACTTTGTATTCCGAACGATTCAAGAATCGGGTAGCTGTCATTACAGGCGGCGCCTCGGGTGTTGGGCTCGAGGTCGGTACCCGGATCGTCGCCGAGGGCGGCAAAGTCAGCCTCTGGGATCGGGACGCGGCTGCCTTGACCAGGGCGGCCGCCTCCATCGGCACGGGCGTCCACATGATGCAGGTGGACGTGACTGACGCCGCGCAGCTGGTGAGTGCGGCGGAAGCTGTTTTCGCCAGGTTTGGCCGGATCGACGTTCTCGTCGCGAGCGCGGGTATCACCGGTCCGACGGCCAAGCTGTGGGAGTATCCCGTCGAGGAATGGCGCCGGGTGATCGATATCGACCTGAACGGGATTTTCAACTCCTGCCGGG
This sequence comes from Steroidobacteraceae bacterium, assembly GCA_036834945.1. Lineage (GTDB taxonomy): Bacteria > Pseudomonadota > Gammaproteobacteria > Steroidobacterales > Steroidobacteraceae > 13-2-20CM-66-19. The sequence goes on along the minus strand of DAITMW010000009.1, from coordinate 20,797 downwards.
CGATCGTGCCGCAGATGCTCAAGAACGATTACGGCCGCATCGTCAACATCGCCTCGGTGGCCGGCAAGGAAGGCAACCCGAATGCCTCCGCCTATTCGACCGCGAAGGCCGGCGTCATCGGACTGACGAAATCACTCGGCAAGGAGCTCGCCACCACGGGTATCCGTGCCAACTGCGTCACCCCGGCGACGTTCAAGAGTCCGATCCTGGACCAGTTGCCCCAGAGCCAGATCGATTACATGAAGTCGAAGATTCCGATGGGGCGCCTGGGCGAGGCTTCCGAGGTCGCCGCCCTGGTGTGTTGGCTCTCGAGTGAGGAGTGTTCTTTCTCGACCGCCGCGACCTTCGATATTTCGGGTGGACGCACCACTTACTGAGCGAGAAAAAGGGGGCTGTCGTGCCGGACCAGGTCGTCGACGCACACATGCACTTGTGGGATCTGGAGAAGATTCCGTATCCCTGGCTCACACCGCCGTTGCCTGTGGGCATCACGGGGGATGTGAGCGCGATCGCCAGGAACTATTTGCTCGAGGACTACCTGAGCGATACGAGCGGCGCCAGCGACACTGTTCGCGTCGCGAAAGTCGTCCATGTCGAAGCAGGTGCTGACCCCGCCGCGTCGCTGGCTGAAACGCGCTGGTTGCAGAGCATGGCCAACACGCGTGGCTATCCGCATGCGATCGTTGCTCACGCGGAGTTGAATAGTCCGAAGGTGGAAGCGCTGCTCGAACAGCACGCAAGTCATCCCAACGTGCGCGGCATACGGCAGATACTGAACTGGCATCCTGATCCCGCGAAGACCTACACGCCCCGCGATCTGCTCGCCGATCCGGCTTGGGAGAAGGGCTTCGCGCTGCTGCGCAAACACGGATTTTCCTTTGATCTGCAGGTCTACCCGGCGCAGATGGCGGCTGCGGCGCGGCTCGCGAGCCGCTACCCCGACATTCCCATGATCATGAACCACACGGGAATGCCCGTGGATCGCGACGCCGCCGGCCTGGAGCAATGGTGCACGGGCATGCAAGCCCTGGCGCAGCAGCCGCACGTGGCGGTGAAGATCTCCGGGCTCGCGATGTTGGATTGGCGCTGGACCCTGGATAGTCTGCGGCCCTTCGTGCTGCGGACGATTGAGATCTTCGGCGTCGATCGTTGCCTGTTCGCGAGCAACTTCCCGGTCGACAAGCTGTTCGGCTCCTTCGAGCGTCAATACGACGCTTACCGGTCGCTCGTGGCGGACTGCAGCGCTTCCGAGCGCGCCAGGTTGTTTGCCACCAACGCCGAGCGGATCTATCGAATTTAGTTGAGCTCCAATCGGCAACGAGGGGTCGATACTGTGCCGAACCCGATTCTGGGCGTCTTTTTTCACTGGCTGGGAGGCCTCGCATCCGCGAGTTTCTACGTTCCATATCGGGGCGTACGCGGTTGGTCGTGGGAGATCTTCTGGCTCGTCGGCGGCGTGTTCAGTTGGATCATCGCGCCCTGGCTGTTTGCGGCGTTGCGAACGCACGATCTGCTGGCAGTCCTTTCCGAGGCGCCGTTCGCGACACTGGCGTTATGTTATTTCTTCGGCGTCCTGTGGGGTTTTGGCGGCCTGACCTTCGGGCTGACGATGCGCTATCTAGGCATCTCGCTGGGAACCGCTGTCGCGTTGGGACTGACGGCAGCTTTTGGAACACTCATCCCTCCGCTGGTGAGTGGTCAGTTGTTCGGCTCGCTGATCCACTCCACCGGTGGCCTCGTCGTAATGGCCGGTGTGGCAACCGCCTTGATCGGGATTGCCGTCGTGGGCAAGGCCGGCCACGACAAGGAGCTCGAGCAGGCCTCGAAAGAGGAGGAATCAACGAGTGACTTGCCGCGCGCGGCTGACTTCCGCAAGGGGATAGGCGTTGCGGTGTTTTCCGGAATCATGAGCAGTTGTTTTGCCTACGGGCTCGCAGCTGGCGAGCCGATCCGCCAGCTCACTCTCGCGCACGGTACCGATCCGCTCGCCCAGGGATTGCCGGTTCTCGTGGTGGTTCTGTTGGGTGGCTTCACCACCAACGCAGTGTGGTGTCTGTCTCTCATCCTCAGGAATCGCAGTGCGCGCGAGCTCCTGGGCGAGGTGAAAGTGGCCGGTGCGGACGCCGTCCCATCGATGGGACGCAACTACCTGTTGTGTGCGCTTGCCGGCACGGCCTGGTATTTCCAGTTCTTTTTTTACACCATGGGTGAGAGCCAGATGGGACGGTACCAGTTCTCGAGCTGGACCCTGCACATGTCCAGCATCATCATTTTCGCGACGCTCTGGGGTCTGGGCTTGCGCGAATGGAAAGGGGCCAGCGGACGCAGTCTCCTGTTCCTGACCAGCGGCTTGCTCGTGCTGGTCGGCTCGACCGTCGTCATCGGATTTGGGAACGCGCTCGTCGCGCAGAGGTGAGTATGAAGTCGCGACGCATGCGAACGGCCATCCTGTTGGCTGTCACGATGGTGTTCTCTGTGTCTGCTGCTGCGCGGGATGTGGCCGGTAAATGGATCGAGGCCTGGTACTCGCCGCCATTTCCGCCGACCGCGGTACTGGCTTTCAATGACGTTCGCGCATTTGCTCACCAGACGGTCCGCCAGGTCGTCCGCCTGCAGGTCGGCGGCAACCGTGTGCGGGTTCGCTTGACGAACGAGCTGGGCCTGACGCCGGTGAAAGTCGGCTCGGTGCACATCGCATTGTCTTCTCCCAACGCGGTCACCGAGCCCGAGACGGACCACGTTCTGACATTCAACGGCCAGCGGGAAGCGCTGATCCCTGTTGGCAAGGCGCTTTTGAGCGATCCCGTCGAAATGGCGGTGGGCACGTTCGCCGATCTGAGCATCTCGGTCTATTACCCTGAAAGGCTGGCGCCTTCCGGCCATCTGTTGCAGGTACACCTGTCCGCGAAGGGTGACCATGGTGCGGAATCGCTGTGGCCGGGCGGAACAACTGCCCGGGCACCCGCGATCGTCAGCGGTGTCGAAGTTACTACAGGCCAGCCCCATCGTGTCGTGGTGGCGTTCGGCGACTCCATTACCGAGGGAGCGGGGGCGACTCCCGGGACCAACATGGATTGGCCCGAGCAACTGGCCCGTCGCATCGATGGCAGTGATGCGGCCAGGGGCTGGGTGGTGATCAACTCCGGGATCAGTGGCAATCGGTTGCTCCACGAAGGGTCGGGTCCGAAGGCGCTGGATCGGTTCGACAGGGACGCTCTCGAAATTCCCGGCGTGAGCGCGATCATACTCACCGAGGGAATCAACGACATTGGCTGGGCTTTCGATCCGAACGGTGATACCGGGCCCTTGAAGGTGGCGGATATCGTCGGGGCTTACAAACAGCTGATCGCGCGGGCTCACGCCCGCGGAGTGAAGATCTTTGCCGGCACGCTGAATCCCTTTGAGGGCGCCGGGTACTTCCATCCCGAAGGTGAGAGCGTGCGGCTCGCCGTGAATGAGTGGATCCGCAGCAGCGGGGCCTTCGACGGGGTGTTCGATTTCGAGCAAGCGGTTCGGGACCCGCGACATCCCTCCCGTTATCTCGGCGCCGACCAGTCGGGGGACAGCCTGCATCCGAATGACGCCGGCTATCGGGCCATGGCGGGGGTGGTCGATCTGAACGCCTTCCCCTCGTTATGATCCGGATCAACCGCAGGCAGGTGTTGGTGGCCAGCGGTGCCATCGCCGCCGCGCCGAGGTTGCTGCGCGCTGAGCTTGCCCGGCCCCGGGTCATCCGGCCTCGAACGGAATGCATCGACCGGCCGATGGGGCTCGAGATACCCCAGCCCCGCTTCTCCTGGGCGTTGGAATTTACCGGCCGCAATGTTACGCAGACCGCATATCGCGTTACCGTGGGTTCCGACGCCGCCTCGCTGTTGGCGGGTAAGGCCGATCTGTGGGACAGCGGGCGGGTCAAATCGGATCGGTGTTTCGATATTCCGTACGCGGGTGTCGTGCTGCACTCGGGTCAACGCGCATGGTGGCGGGTCGAGGTCTGGGACAATCACGATCAAACCGCAACCCTGGCGGAGCCGGCCTGGTTCGAGATGGGCTTGCTGGAGCCCACCGCGTGGCAGGCGGCGCGGTGGCTGGCGGTCGAGGGAGCGGAGGAGATCGCGGATCGAGCGGCGGGGCTGCATTGGATCTGGGGTCCACAGGCGCTCGACCCGAAGCCGCAGAAGTTCCGTTTTCACTGTCCGCTGACGGTGGCGCCACAGCGGGCCGAGCTGCTGCTCGCCGCCAAGGACAACCTGCGCGGTGTCTGGCTCAACGGCGTTTCCTTGCCGCTGCCGCCCGCGAAGCAGATCTTCTGGGGCACCATGCTGCGCTTCCCGCTCGATCTCCGGGCAGGGTCGAATGTGCTCTGTGTCGAAGCCACGGCGGATACGAATGGGTTTCTTCCGCCCGACGGCGGAGCGGTTGTCGCGCTGCTCAAAGTAACCGGGTCGAACGGGCAGGTCAGCCGGCTCACAACGGGTCCCGATTGGCTGTTCTCCAACGCTGACGTATCGGGGTGGCAGAGACCGGAATTCGACGACACCGAGTGGCAACACGCCGTGATTTCCCACGCCAATACCAAATGCGAGCCGTGGCCGCCGCAACCGGCCATGTTGTTGCGCCACGAGTTCAACATATCGAAGCACCTGGTCCGTGCCCGGTTGTACGCGACAGCCTTGGGAGCCTACGAGGCTCGGATCAACGGGAAGAGGGTTGGCGACGCGCGGCTATCGCCCGAGATCAGCGTGGCGACCGACCATATTTACTACCAGTGTTACGACGTCACGAGCCTGCTGCGACCCGGCGCCAACGCGATTGGCGCGCTGGTAGGTGACGGTTGGTATGCCTCGGCGTTCTCATGGCAAAACGAGCGATACGCCCTGGGCGATGGTCCGCGTCGTTTTCTCGCGCAGCTGGTCATCGACTACGCTGACGGGAGCCGTGAGGTTATTGCAACCGGACCGCAGTGGAAGAAGGCCGAGTCCGCGGTCCGCTCCTCCGAGATCTACAACGGCGAGGATTACGATGCGCGAGCTGAGCAACCCGGTTGGGATCAGCCGGGTTTCGACGCTCGGGGCTGGGCCGTCTGCGAGACCGGCAAGGATCCCTCGATCAAGCTCGTCGCTCAGGTCGATCCACCGATCCGGGAGACACTCACACTCGAGCCCAAGCGTATCGTACGGACTCGCCCGGGTGTGTTTGTTTGCGATTTCGGTCAGAACTTCTCGGGGTGGTGCCGCCTGCGCGTCAAGGGTGCCGCGGGCACTACTGTGCAACTGCGCTATGCGGAGATTCTGCAAAGCTCCGGCGAAGTCGACATGTCCAACCTTCGAGGAGCGAAGGCGACTGATCGATACACACTCAGCGGCGCACCGGGCGGCGAGACATACGAGCCGCATTTCACGTACCACGGGTTTCGGTATGTCGAGATCAGCGGTTTGCCCGGTAATCTCGCGCCTGATCACATCGTCGGTGTCGTGGTGCACACCGACGCGGCGGTGACCGGAGAGCTCGCCGCGAGCAACAAGCAGATCCAGGAAATCTGGCGCAACGCTTTCTGGAGCCAGCGCTCGAACTTCTTTGGCGTCCCCACCGACTGCCCGCAGCGGGATGAGCGCATGGGGTGGATGGGCGATATCCAGGTCTTTCTCGATGCGGCGGCATTCAACATGGACGTCGATGCATTCATCCGGCGCTTCATGACGGAAGTGCGCGCCGCGCAAGGGAAGGATGGCGGATTCCCTATCGTTACGCCACAGCCGCGCTCGTTCCCGGCGACGGTCACGTCGGGTTGGAGTGACGCGGGTGTGATTCTCCCGTGGGTTTTATATCGCCGTTATGGCGACACGCGTGTGATCGAGGAGAACTGGCGGGCGATGGAAGGTTGGCTCGACTACATCGAGAGTGCCAATCCGGACTTCATTTACCGCAATCGCAGAGGCATCGATCTCGGGGACTGGCTTTCGGTGGACGCCAAGGAGCCTGCCGACGAGACCACTCCGAGAGTGCTCGTCGCGACGGCGTACTGGGCCTATTGTGCCGCGCTCATGAATGAGATGGCGTTGGCGGTGAATCGGACCGGTGACGCGGCTCGTTATGCGCGGATGCGCGTACAGATCCAGTCCGCGTTCGAGCGGATGTTCATCAAACCTGACGGCACTGTGGGCAATGGAAGCCAGACGAGCCACGTTCTGGCGCTACGTTTCGAGCTCGTGCCGCCGGACCTGCGCCGCACTGCCGCCGCGCTCCTCGCGGCGGATATCAAGCGCCGCGGCATGAAACTGTCGACCGGCTTCCTGGGTACTCCCTACCTGCTGGATGTTCTGGCCGACAACGGACAGGCCGATGTGGCTGTCTCGCTGCTGCTGCAGGCTGCCTATCCGTCATGGGGCTATATGCTCGCGAAAGGCGCGACGACGATGTGGGAGCGTTGGAATGGGGATGTCGGCGATGTCGCCATGAATTCCTACAACCACTATGCCTTCGGTGCGGTAGTCGGGTTCATGTACCGGCGTCTCGCCGGTATAACACCGGCCGAGCCGGGATTCCGTCGCATCGACATCGACCCGATCTATGATCCACGCATCGGCGCCATCCGTGCGCACTACGACTCCTGCCTGGGACGGATTTCGTCGGAAGTATCCGGGGACTCCCAGGGGCTGACCCGGCTCAAGGTGGAAATACCGCCCAACAGCATGGCGAATATTCATCTTCCCGAGTCCCCCCAGCCGTGGCGTGAAGGACGTCGCGAGCTCGTTGGGCGCGCCGACCTGCGCATCGTGACGATGAGCTCGAAAGGTGCGGTGCTCGAGGTGGGCTCCGGACGATATGATTTTACTCGAGGACTCTGAAGATGACTGGCAAGAAGCTCGCCCTGTTGCATACCTCGCCCGTGCTGACTCCGCTGTTTGCGTCGCTGTGCGCGAAATGGATGCCGGAGGTGCGGATTTTCCACATGGTCGACGAGAGCCTCATCAAGAACACGATCGAGGCCGGGCAACTGCAGAAGATCACGATCCGGCGGCTCATCGGTCAGATCGGGTCTGGGTTCGACGGCGGGGCGGACGCCGTGCTGGTGACTTGCTCTTCGATCGGCCCTGGCGTCGAGATCGCGCAAACGGTGTTCGACCGGCCTGTGATCCGTGTCGATGAGGCGATGGCCAGGAAGGCGGTGGAGCAGGGCCAGCGGATCGGTGTCATTGCCACACTGAGCACGACTCTCGCGCCTACCGCAGCGCTCGTGCGCAGCAAAGCAGAAGAGGCAGGGAAGCCGGTCGAGATCGTGGAATGTCTGTGCGATGGGGCGTTCGAGGCCGTGATGGCTGGCGATACGGCCACTCACGATCGCATCGTGGGTGATGCACTCACCAACCGGCTGCGCGGTGTGGATGTGATCGTGCTGGCCCAGGCGTCCATGGCCCGGGTGCTCGAGGGGCTCCCGCCGGGTGCCGTCGGGGCGCCGGTGTTGGCCAGCCCTGAGTTGGGAGTCAAGGCTACTCGGGAAGTGTTGCTGGGCAGGTGAGTTTGGGAGTGGGTTAGGCGAGTGGTGTTAGGCGAGAGCGGTGGGGCGGGCGGGTCAGGCGAGCGGCTAGGCGTGCGCGCCTAGCGCGTCGCGGGTTGGGGCGTCGCATCAGGCGCCTCACCCTCGGCCGCCAGTCCTTCGGTGCAATCGATGCGTGAAAAGAGCAGCGCCGCGACAAAAACCATCATAGCGATTACGCGTACCGGGATGTTGTAATTGTGGGTGGCGCTGACGATGTAGCCGAACGCGAGCGTGCAGAACAGGCCACCGACCTGCCCGGCAGTGTTCATCACACCCGATGCGATGCCTCCGTAGGGCCCGCCGATCGACATGCACATGGCCCACGCGGCCGGCAGCATCAGGTCCATGACCGCGAAGCTGCTGCTGGCCAGAATGACCACGGCAACGTGACTGGTCACGAGGCTCATGCCGAGCAGCAGCACACTGGTGATGGCCAACGCGGTGAAGGTGATCGCACGATAGGCCAAACGAAAGCCGAAGTGCATCCCCAACCGATCGCAGAGATAGCCGCCGGCGAGATTGCTGACCATTCCGAGAATGAATGGCACCGACGCGTACACTCCCATCTCCCGTGTCGTGAAGTGCGCGGCGGATACCATCCAGGTCGGAAACCAGTTGTAGAAGAACCAGCTGCCCCACGCGTAGAAGCCGTAGGCCAACACGATCAGCCAGAGTTGCCGCAGCCGTAACAATTTGCCCCAGGGGGGTGCCTGGTGGAGGCGGCTGCCGTGCTCGCCGCCTATCTCGGCCAGCTCGGCCGAAGTCATACCTGGCTGCTCTGCTGGGCGATCGTGATACCAGAGCCACCATACGGCGGCCCAGATGATGCCGAGTGCCGCCAATGCCCAGAAGACGGCGCGCCAACCTAACGTCAGTGCCAGCGGCACGAGAGTCAGGGGAGCCAGCGCGCCACCCAGGCGGCTCGCTCCCCAGACGACTCCTTGTCCTCGGGCGCGCTCGCGGGCCGGTAACCAACGCCAGAGCACGCCTGTGGCATTTGGGTAAGCGCCGGCGGCGCCCATTCCAAAGAGGAATCGCACGACGAACAACTGAATGAAGCCTGTACACCAGGCTGTCAGCGCGGTGAAGGCGGACCACCATGCAGCGATGCGTGTGAGCTCGAGGCGCTGCCCGTTCTTGTCGCCCAGGGCTCCGGAGGGGATCTCGAAGAGTCCGTACGCAATGACGTAGGCGCTCAGAATCCAGCTCCACTTCTCGGGAGAGAGGTGCAGATCGCGCTGGACCAACGGTCCCACGACCGCAATGGCCATGCGGTCGAGAAAGGTGATGACGGAGACGAGGCCGAGGAGGCCGACGACGAGATAGCGTTTGCGGATCATTTGGCGGTACGAACGCGCTCGAAGAAGTCCTCGGTTCCAACCTGCCCCCCTTTCAACACCAGCTCGAGGCCGTCCAGCTCGGGAGAATCCGAGTGTGCGCGGCAAAGCGGTGCGCCTGGTTGGATGGTTGCCGACCAGGTCAGTGCGTAGAGCCCAAGTTGGGCCACAGCGTGGCTGGATGTGTCGCCGCCGGCCAGGACGACGCGTCGCACGCCGGAGCCTTTGATGATGTCGCGAAGCATCGCGCCCAGCTGTTGCCCAAGAGTGTCTCCGCGCGCCGCGACGCCAGGCGGTAGCGGGCCGAGCGAGGTATAGACAACGACTTTGCCGTTGCCGCGGAGTGCGGTGATGGCCCGCTCGACGTGGCCACGCATGGCCGCGGTAGCGAGCGTGTCGGACAGGAGCTCCGCTGGGTCGATGGCGATTGCTTCGTAACCGTGGCTCAATGCATGTTTGATCTGGCGCTCGGTGGCGGGCGAGCAGCTACCGCTGATGGCCAGTAGCCGAGCGGCCGACTCGAGGCCTTGGGGGGTCGAGTTGGGTTGCGGGGATATGGCAGGGTGACTTGGCGCTGAGGCGCCAGGGTGGTTCGCCCGCCATGCCGCCACCAGGCTATACGTCACCCCCGAACTCCCGACCGCCAGCAGCGGCTGCCGCAGTGCGTTCTCCCAAATGAGCCGCCCGGTCTCCAGCAGATCATTCTCCCCAACGCCATCGAACAACACCGCCGACACGCCCGTGGCGAGCTGTGACGCGAGCTCGCAAGCGGCGTCGCCGGACTGCAGGGTCGGCAGGTCGATCAAGCCAACGCGCATCTGGGTCTGCTGCGCCAGGTGGCGCCGCAGATCCGCTTCGTGCATGGGCGTCACAGGGTGCTGCCGCATCGTCGGGTGGCGGTCGATGCGGTAGACCGGCTCGCCGGCGGCGGCGAACAGGTTGCCGAAGACGACATAGCGGCGCAGATGAGGCGCTGCGACGACGATTGGGATGAGCGTGGGTTGCAGGCTACGGTGTCCGATTTCCAGCGCGCGGCCGATAGACCCGACTCGTGGCGAGCTGTCGAAGGTCGAGCAGGTCTTGTAGTGCACGACCGGCGCGCCGAATGTGCGTAGCTCCGCGAAGATTTCCGGAAGGTGAGCGTCCATCCATTCAGGCGAGCGGCTGCGGCTGTCGCCGGCGATGCCGAATGCCTGGCAGTCGGCGAATTGACGGCGGTGCTTTTCGGAGGGAACTCCGAGAAACAGGACACTGCGTATGCCCGCGGTTGCCAGCGCTTCGAGTACGTCCGTCGAGCCGGTGAAGTCGTCGCCGTAGTATGAATAGAGCGCTGCGCTCACGCGGGTGAGAACCTTTCCAGTGAAGCCTTCAGGTCAGGATGTGACCGAGCGTATTCATCGAGAGAAACACCGGCCACAGCCGCCTCCCAGGCTTCGCGCATGCTGCGTACGCCCGCTGCAACACCGTTCGGATGCCCCATGATGCCGCCGCCGGCGGCGTGGATCAGATCCAACGAGCCGAGACCACGATACGTGTCAGGTGCCTGCGAAGCCGTTTGCCCGGACGAGAACACTGGCATGATCTCGCAACCGCGTCCCGGGACCTCGAACATGGGAGTCAGACACTCGCGTGCCGATGCGAGCACCGAGGCGTCGTCCTCGCAGAACTTGTTACGCAAGCCGTTGACATGCGTGTGGTCGATGCCAGCCAGGCGCCAGAATTTCTGGTAGGCGACAAAGCTCATGCCGATGGCAGGGGAGCGTCCCAACAGGCCCCAACCATTGCGGTGACCGTGAATCGCGACCTGTGCGTGCTCGCGCAGGACCTTGAGGGCCGGAAGGCCGATGCTGTTCATGCTGACCATGACGCATGTGCCGTGCTCCGCGACAACGAGGTCGTGACGCCGCAGCATCTCGTCGATTTCGCCCGTGATGTTGGCCGCGTACATGACCTTTTTGCCCGTGCGATCGGCATGTGCGTTGATGACGCGCATGACTGCGCGGACCCGTGCGTCAAACGGACAAAGTGGGCCGTCGGCCTGCAGCTCGTCGTCCTTGATGAAATCGATGCCGGCCTCGACCAGGACTTTGACCTGGGCGGCGGTGGCTTCTGGAGAGAGGCCGATGCTGGGCTTGATGATGGTGCCAATCAGCGGGCGCCCATGAACACCGGTCAGTGAGCGTGTCCCGGCAACACCAAACTGCGGCCCGCGGTAGGCCTGCAGAAAGGTCGGCGGCAGGCGCACGTCGAGCAGTCGCATGCCCGAGAAGGGTTTGAGCTCCCAGAGGTTGCCGGCGAGGGTCGCCAGGAGGTTGGGGAGAGAAGTGCCGAGGTTATGGAGAGGCCAGGAGAGTGTTACTTCGGCCACCCGTCGCTTTGGTGGCGCGGCGCTGGAGCTCGATGTGCCTCGAGGCGACCGCGAGCCGTCCGTCGACGCTGACTTCGCGGCCCCGATGTCGGTATCGGGCGCTCCCGAGCCGGGTTTCGGCATGCCTGATCCCGATTTCGGCATACCCGAGCCGGGTAACGAAGCCCTCTGCACCTCGCCCAACTCAACAATCTGCTCCACCCGCGCGGCAAAGCGCTCGCGCAGCTCATCCGTCTCGCCGGCCACCCGAATGAAAGTGCCCGTCGACTGCTCTCCCGCCATGGTCGCCGCCGCCGCGTCGAGCGGGAACGCGGTCTCGATCCAATATCGGGCCTCAATTCGGTCGCCCATGTCTCGGTCGCCCATGTCAGGCCTGCCGCGAATAGACGTTGTAGGTTTCGTTCTGCACCTTGTAGAACGGCACGAATACCGTCCGCCGTCCGGCATCCTGCTGCACATAAGTGTCCGTGCTCGCTCCGGCCGGGAACAGTCGCCTCACCTCGAGCGGGAGTGGGGGCTGCGCTCCAAGGGAGGAATCGAGCGACGCATACATCAACGGCCCTCGCATCAACGCGACCGTATCCGGGTGCGACCCGTCGATCGCTTCAGTGCGAAAACCCTGACGCAATTCCATTTCGATCGTGTCGCCGCTCCGCCATTTGCGCGTCAGCATCGCAAATGTCCCTGGCTGTGCAGGCACGCTCTGCTTGATCCCATTCACCCGGATCTCGGGCGAGCCAGGTAGCCAGCCCGGGACGCGCAATCCCACCGAGAACTCGGTCGGCGTCTGAGCCTGCACCGTTATCGTGGTGACCTCTCCAACAGGAAACGTAGTCTCCTGCACGAGCTTCACAGGGGTACGCGAGACGAACCAGGTCACCTCCGAAGGGGTGAACAGATTCACATACACACTGTCGGACCTGCGGAAGTAAATCCCCAGCACATAGTCAGCGACTCCCTGCACCAGTGTTCCTGAGCAGCACGGCCACTTGTGCGGGTAGTATTCCTTGACGGCGTGCGCTCCGTAAGTGGAGTAGTACGGGTAGCCTCCGTCGCTGTCAGGACGCTTCACTGCCAGCAAGGCGTTGTACGCAATCCTCTCGAGACCGTCCCCGTAACTCGCTTCCCCTGTAGCTCGTATCAGGTATCGCGCGAGCTTCATACTCGCGTAGCTCCCGCACGGCGTTTCGAAGTGATCCTTGGTGCGCCCCAGGCTGTCGAACAACGCTCCCTTGCCCGGAGTGACGAACTGCTCGTCAGGCCCGAACCCGCCTGAGGCGTACCGTTGCGAATCGAGAAAGCGCCAGGCATTCACCATGGCCTTCCTGTACTTGCCGTCGTGTAGGGCGAAATACGCTTTCCCCGCCGAGCTCAACGCGATCGCGTGGCTGTAGGCGTGTTTGCTCGGGAGCACGTCCTCGCCGGCCGCCAACGGATCGAAATACTCTTGGTTGAGGAGGTAGTTCACCGCAAGATCGCGGAAGCGCCGTTCGCCGGTGATTTCGTGCACGGCGAACAGATTTTCCGGCAACACGTAGGTCTCGTCGTAGGGCGGGTCCTTCTTACCGATACGGTCGCGACTCTCCGGCGAGACGAATGGCAGGGCATTGGTGATGACACGCGGGAGGAGGGCGCGTGCCGGCTCGAAGCCGCTGAGCTGATAGGCGTCGATGAGGCCGATGATATGTTTGTCCATGACGTACGCGGGCCAGACTTTTTCGGAGTTGGGTCCCGCGAACGGATTGGCGTTCGCGTCGCAGGCGGCGGCAAACCCCCGCACCAGCTCGCGCACCTTGGAGTGACAGGCCTCATCACCGGTAGAGCCACCGATGCGTGCGAGTCCCGAGATGTACTGCCCGAGCGAGTGTCCCGGCACGAAGCCGTCCGCATCGTACCAACCGCCCATGTCACGCCCTGGAGCGGGTAATCCGGCGTGCTGCCGGTAAACCTTGAGTAGCCGGTCGTTGTCGAGCCCGAGGTAGTGGGCGTGGATGTGATCGTACTGCTCCTTCAGGGGGCCGCCTGTCAGCCGAACGTCCCTGTAGTCAAACTCCTCGAGGGGCTGTGGGACAAATGGGGGCGACGGCAATGGGGGCGGTCGGACAAACGGGGGCGGCGGGACCTTGTCAGGCTCCAGAGAGGCGGCGACCTGCGTTGCCCCGAGCCCTGCGGCGCCGTGCATCGCTCCGAGCGCCGCGGCGCCGGAGGCGACTTTCAAAAACGTGCGGCGAGTGTGTTCAGCCATGACCCGATCCCATCCTCAGTGACTCGCGAAACATCCGATTCAGATCACTCACCAGCGTTGCGCCGGGCTCTCCCGAGCGCAGCGCAGCCAATAGTCGCTCCGACCCGCTGTCCTGAAACCGCATATACCCGTCATGCCGCGGCCGTACCCACGACCCGGCCAGGGTGGCCTGCGTCCGCCGATAGAATCCAAACACCGGCGCGTTCACACCCGGATCAGCCCAGGCCGCCGCATTCCCGGGCTGCCCGCCGTGGGCGGCATAAAGCCCGCGCTGCACGTCGGCGCTCGCAACCCAATAAGCAAACTCAACAGCGGCCTGCGGTTGCGATGACCCGGCCGATACGGCAATCCCGGTTCCCCCGAGCGCCGAACCAACCGGCGTGCCGCCACCCCGGACCACGGGGATGTCCGCGAACGCCAGGCGCGCCTGCCGGAACTCCTCCCGGGCATAACTGACATACCCATAAATCAACGGTACGCAGTCGATCGACGCGTCCTGCTGCGACATCGCTTCGAAGACCGCAATGGGGTCCATCGAGAAACACGCGGGACGCAGCAGGGAGAGCAACTCCCGGAGCAGCTCGTAAGCCTCGACCCCGACCGCAGGCTCGATGAGCTCCGGCTGTCCATCAACCCGCCCCGGCTGCCCCAATTGTCCGCACAGTGTGTAAAACGACATCAGGTTGTGTGGGGGCCGCATCGGACACTGAACGCGCCCACGTCGGGCGAGGTGGAGCATGCCCGCCCAGTCACCAACGGCGTCTGACAGACGGTCAGGCCGGAATGCCTGCACTTGCGCGGCGGCATCGATAGGCAATGCCCAGAGTCGTCCTTCCCACACGTAACTCTCGAACGAGGCTCCAACGGAATCGCGTGCCAGGGCGGCACGCTCGCTCTCGTGTGTCACGTCATCAAGTGGAAGCAGGCATTGCTCGCGGGTGATCTGCCCGACATGCGGGTGGTCGATCACGATCAAGTCGTACTGCCGCGCCAGCGTCCGCACGGGAAAAGACTCGAAATCCTGCAGGGAGCGTCGCTCCCAGAGCACTTCCACACCGGTTTGGTCGCGCCACGCGCGCGAGCACGCCACCAGCGGGTCGAATCCCCTCGGATGACTCCACGTCATCCCGCGTAACGGTCGCTCAGTTCTCATGGCGCTAGCAGACCTGTGGTTGACACCGTTTGTCAACAAACCTAGCATTCATATGTGAATTATACGGCCATGCCTTGAAAGGGGGGCAATTGACGCAAGCGCAGCCGGATGCCGCGACCCACCGTCCGCTAGAGGGTCTCCTGGTCCTGGATTTCAGCCAGTTCCTGGCCGGGCCCTCTTGTGCACTGCGACTGGCCGACCTCGGAGCCGAGGTCATCAAGATCGAGCGCCCGCAGGGCGGGGATCTCGCCCGTGGCCTGTACTTGGCGGACCAGGGATTTGCCGGCGACAGCGCGCTGTTTCACACCATCAACCGGAACAAGAAGAGCTTCGCGGCCGATCTGAAGAATCCCGCCGACCTTAAGCGGGTCAAGGCGTTGGTCGCCCGCGCGGATGTCATGGTCCATAACTTCCGCCCTGGCGTAATGGATCGCCTGGGCCTGGGATATGAGACCGTCTCGGACCTCAATCCGCGCCTGGTCTACGCGGCCATCACCGGTTATGGCTCACGTGGGCCATGGCGAGACAAGCCGGGACAAGATCTTCTGGTGCAGGCGATGTCCGGACTCGCCTGGCTCTCCGGTGACGCCAGCCAGGGCCCGGTCCCAGTGGGCATTTCCATTGCCGACATGACCGCGGGTGCGCACCTGTGCCAGGGCATTCTCGCCGCTCTCGTACGCCGCGCCGTCACCCAACGTGGTGGCCGTGTCGATGTCAGTCTTTTTGAATCCGCGTTTGATCTGCAGTTCGAGCAGTTCACGGCGTTTCTCAACAGCGAGCGCTCGCAACCGCCCCGGGACGAGACCAACAGCGCCAGCGTGTACCTGGGCGCCCCTTACGGCGTCTATCAGACCGCTGATGGGTACATTGCCCTGGCGATGACACCCATCAAGCGACTCGGCGAGCTCATCCAATGCGAGCCGTTGACTGCATTCGGCGACCCGGGCGCCTGGTTTAGCGAGCGCGCACGGATCAAGGGCATTCTGGCGCAACACCTCGTCGAACAGCCGACGGTACACTGGCTCGCCATACTCGAGCCCGCCGATGTCTGGTGCGCGGAGGTTTATACGTGGCCGGAGTTGCTGGCGCAGGATGGGTTCGCGGCCCTTGGCCTCACGCAGGAAATCCGCGACGACGACCATGGCACGATGCTCACTACCCGGTGTCCGATCCGCATAGATGGCCAGGTACTGACCAGTCAGCGTGGCGCCCCGACCCTGGGACGCGACACGGCGGAGATCATCCGCACCTTTGGGCTCGATCCGGCGGTGGACGACCGGAGCGCCGCGGAGGGAATTGCGGGAAGCGCCAATAGCGTGACGCGGGAATAAATGATCACCGAACAGTTTTTCGAAGACTACGAGATCGGCTTCACCCGCCGCAGTTTCGGGCGCACCATCACCGAAGCCGACATCGTGGTCCACGCGGGTCAGACAGGCGACTTCTTTCCGCATCACATGGACGCCGAGTGGTGCGCGACTCAGGATTTCAAACAACGTATCGCGCATGGGACCCTGATCCTGAGTGTCGGCATCGGGATGACGGCGACCACGATCAACCCGCGCTCCATGTCCTACGGGTATGACCGGGTGCGTTTCATCCGGCCGGTATTCATCGCGGACACGATCACGGTCACCGCGAAAATCACGGAAAAGCGCGATCACCCGAAGCGCCGGACACACGGGATCGTGGTCGAAGCGGTCAACATCGCGAACCAACGCGGGGAAACGGTTCTTGCATGCGAGCACCTCTACCTCGTCGAGCGCCGAAGCGCATTGCCGTAAGGCGTCTTTGCGGGGCGTTGGCCGTGTTGGGCCTGACGCTGCAGCCCGCGCACGCGGCCCGGATGAGCTTCGGGCTCTCGAGCGTGGGTCTGAGCTATCCGTTCGCGGCGGCAATCGCCAAGGGCTTTCAGGAGGCCGCGGCGAAGGCCGGCGCGAATGCGGTCATTCTGGACGCGCAGGGGCGTGTTCAGAAACAGGCCAACGACATCGACGATCTCATCGGTCAGAAGGTGGACGGCATCGCCCTGATGCCGCTCGACTCGGTGGTCGCGCAGAGTTGGGTTGATCGTGCCTCGGCGGCCGGCATTGCCGTTGTCGCCGTCGGCTCGCAGATCGGCGACCCCAACAAGCGGGCGCTCCAGGACGTTTATCCCAGGTTGGTGGCGCTCGTTACCCAGGATGAAGTCGCCGCGGGCCGTGAGGCAGGGCAGCTTGCCGCACGGATTGTTCCCCGTGACCGCACGGCCAACATTGCCGTCATCGAGGGTGCTCCGGGATTCGCCGAAGTGCTGCAGCGTGCCGAGGGCTTTCGCCAGGGGCTGGAGGCCAGTCACGTCAGCTACCGGATCGTCGCATCCCAACCGGGTGACTGGACCGCCGAAAAAGCTGATGTGACCTGTCTGAACATCCTGGCGGCGCATCCCGACATCGATCTGTTTTTCAACGAGGCGGACGACATGGCGGTCGGCTGCGCGCACGCGGTCCGCGCCGCCGGATCGCACGCGCGTCTCGTTGGCATCGGCGGCTCGAAGCTCGCGGTCGTCTCCATCAAGGCCGGTCGCATTGACGGCACGGTCTGTTACAAGCCGGAGGACCTGGGAGCGCTGGCTTTTGCCGCGCTCTATGAGAATGTCACCGGCAGGGGAGCGCGGCACGGCGGATTCATCACGTATCGCACGCCCGGCGTGTCACGTTCCGAAATCGGCCAATGCACGGCGCAGTGGTGATGAGTACCTCGAGCACAACATCACGCGATCCGTTGCTCGAGATCCGAGGTCTGGCCAAGACCTTCCCCAACGGCACCGTGGCGCTGCGCGGCGTCAATCTGACCGTTCGCGCCGGCGCTGTACATGGCCTCCTGGGTGCCAACGGAGCTGGAAAATCGACTCTCATCAAGATCCTGTCCGGCGCCCAGGCAGCGACGGCGGGAGACATCATCTGGCGCAGCGAGCGAATGCGGTGGAACGGTCCCTCGGAGCCCAAGGCCGCGGGCATCGCGACCTTATATCAACACATACCGCTCGTCCCGACGTTGTCAGTGCTGGAAAATGTATTTCTGGCCGAGTCTTCGGCGTCGGGCTTCGGTTGGCGCAGGTCGGTAGAGCTGGAAGCGCGGTTGCAAGGCCTGGCGGACAAAATCGGCTATCACATCGATGCGCATGCGCAGGTCGGCGATCTCCCGATCGGCCAACGTCAGATGGTAGCCATCCTGCAGGCCCTGGCGGGTCGGGCACAGCTCATCATCATGGACGAGCCGACGGCGTCCCTGGCGACCGCCGAGCGCGAGATCGTCTATCGCACCATCAAGCACCTGACACACGTGGAAGGAACAGCCGTCCTTTTCGTCAGTCACTTCCTCGACGAGATCGTGTCGCTCACGGATGAAGTCACCGTGCTCCGTGATGGTGTGGCCGTTCTGCATGCCGACACCGCCGATCTCGACGAGGCGAAAATCGCGACTGCGATCGCAGGTCGTGCCGTGGAGGCCGTGACCCGTGAGCGACGACAGTCCGCCAGGCCAAACCACGACGCGGCACCGCCCCTGGAAGTTAACCAACTCCACTCACCCGGCAAGTTGAAGCCTTGCTCCTTCGCCGTAGCGGCAGGCGAAGTCCTCGGCATTGCCGGATTCCTTGGCAGCGGCCGCAGCGAGCTCCTGCACACCATTTTCGGAGCAGACTCCAACGCGCACGGTGAGGTCAGAGTGCACGGCAAACTGGTCGACCGCTCACCCGCCGCGGCAGTCCGATCCGGCATCGGCCTGGTCCCGGAGGACCGAATGAGTCAGGGCTTGATTCCCGAGTTCGGCATCTGGCGCAACGTCACGTTGCCTTTCCTCGAGAGCCTCGCCTGGCGCAGCGTCGTGATGAGTCACCGCCAGGAGATCGATCAGGCGCGACAGGCCATCAGCCGCCTTCGCATCAAGGCCGCGAGCGTCGACGTGCCGGTCCGCGATCTGTCAGGCGGCAACGCGCAAAAAGTCAGCATCGCGAAATGGTTGACCGGCGCTACCAAGGTCCTTCTGCTCGATGAGCCCACGGTGGGCGTGGACATCGGCGCGAAAGCCGAAATCCTGCGCTGTATCCGTGATCTTGCCGGCGCGGGCGGGAGCGTCGTCATGGTGTCCTCGGAATTCGAGGAGTTGCTGGCGGTCTGCGATCGCATCCTCGTGCTTCGCGAGGGAGCCATCATCGCGGAGCGCTACTCGGATGAAACCAACGAACAGGAGCTCATTCTGTTAGCGGGCGGTACGGCTGGGTCGGGTCCCGCCGTGCCGCCCCTCACGCGGCCGAGCGAGCCATCATGATGCGGGGCGACCTTGGTCGTGTCTTCGGATTGCGTTCGGCCGGCGTCTACTACGCACTCGGCCTGTTGGTCGCCGCGCTGGCCGTAGTGACGGCCGTCATGGGACGCCCGAGCTATCTCAGTCCTCTGAACCTCACCAACATCGTCTATCAGTCCTCCTCCGTCGCGATCATGGGTGTCGCGATGACGGTCGTTCTCATCACCGGCAACTTCGATCTGTCGGTTGCTTCCGTAGCCGCACTGGCTGCGGCCGTGCAGATCAGCACCGTGGACTCGGTCGGCTTCGTCCCGTCGCTGGGCCTGGCCCTCGCTGTCTCGGGGGCCGTGGGACTGCTGAATGGAGTGATGGTGCAACTGGTCGGTATCAACGCCTTCATTGTCACGCTCGGGACATTGACGGCCGTGCGAGGCCTGGTTCTCGTAGTCACGGATGGCCGGTCGCTGATGGTTCAGG
This sequence comes from Steroidobacteraceae bacterium, assembly GCA_036834945.1. Taxonomy (GTDB): domain Bacteria; phylum Pseudomonadota; class Gammaproteobacteria; order Steroidobacterales; family Steroidobacteraceae; genus 13-2-20CM-66-19. The sequence continues at coordinate 1,390 of DAITMW010000009.1, read as the reverse complement.
GTCCCGGTGCCCTGGCAGCCATGACGGCCTTCGAAAGCGGGCGCCTGGGTCCGATCCCATACCCGGTTCTGTATATGGGGCTGTTTACCCTCGCCGTGTGGTTCGCGCTGAATTTCACAGTTTTCGGCCGGCGTATCTACGCCGTCGGCGGAAACGCGGAAGCCGCAAGACTGTCCGGCATCAACGTCCGGCGCTATAAGATGGGTGCCTTCATCCTATCCAGCGTGGCCGCCGGTTTCGCGGGGGTGCTTTTCGGGTGCCGGTTCGGGGCGATCAATCCCACGGCTTTACAGGGCGAGGAGCTCACCGTGATCGCCGCGGCGATCCTGGGGGGAACTTCGTTATTTGGTGGGGCCGGCAGCGTCGTCAAGACACTGGCAGGGGCGCTGCTGCTCTTTACGCTGACCAACGGGTTCAACATACTCAACCTCGGTGCCAACTATCAGGGCATGATCGAGGGGACTGTGCTGGTGGTCGCGGCCGCAATTTACACTGTGGGCGGAAAAGCCCGGATCCGTAAGCCATTGGCCGCAACCGGCACCACGCCTCTCACGAAGGAGGCCACGTGAGCCAGGAAAAACTGCTGAGTCTGGAAGAGCGTCGCACGAAATACTCCGTGCCCGCGCTCGAGAAAGCGCTCGACGTGCTCGAATACCTCTCCGAGCAGGCGGTTCCACTGACCCAGGCGCAATTGGCCCGGGCACTGAAGCGCCAGGCGGGAGAGATTTTCCGCATGCTCGCCTGCCTCGAAAGCCGTGGCTACTTGCGCCGCGAGCCGGCGACCGGCGCGTATTCGCTGACGTTGAAGCTTTTCGAGCTCTCCAGGACCCACTCGCCCTACGAGCTCCTGCTGAAAGTGGCCCAGCCGCTGATGCGGGGCCTGGCCGAGGAACTGCGTGAGTCGTGTCATTTGAGCGTGATTCACCACGGACGCGTCCTCGTCCTGGCCCAGGCGGAAAGTCCGAAGCCGTTCCGGCTCTCCGTCGAAGTCGGGTCATTGCATTCACCGATGCACACGACTTCGGGCCGCGTACTGCTGGGATACATGGACGAGCACGTGCGTGACGAGATTCTCGGGCGTGAGAAAGATTGGCAGGGCGAAAAGCCCGCCGGGCGTGCCGCCTTCCTGAAACGCCTGGCGACGATCCGCTCGCGAGGTTACGAGCGCGCCGAAGGCGAGCGTTTTGTCGGCGCTCTCGATATCGGCGTACTCGTCGGTCCGCCGCAGTCTTCCATGAAGGCGGCGCTCACCATCGCCATGTTGAAAGAGAAGGGCGGCGCGAATGTCGAGGGTATGTTGCCGGCGCTGCAGAACTGCGCCGAGGCTATCGCCCTGCAGGCCGGGTTGAAACGTGAGGGGGATGCGCATGGGCGCGAGGATTCGGATAGC
>DAITMW010000008.1:29260-66135 GCA_036834945.1 Steroidobacteraceae bacterium | reverse complement strand
CCACGAACTGCATCCAAACCGTGCCGGGCGCGCATCTTACCGGTCGTAACCCCCAAATTCGTTCCGGAGGCCCAACCCATGCACCACCCCGCCATAGCGGCCGTCGCCATCGCGTTCTGGATCTTCATTGCCGTCGTGTCCGTTGCCGGCATCATCCAGGACTACCGCAAGCGCCAACTGGCCCTCGAGCCCCTGCGGATCGCGATCGAGCACGGTCAGCAGCTCGACCCGGAGATCATCACCCGGCTGCTGGGTCGGGAAGAGCGGCATGAGACCGTCAACCCCCTCGACCTGCAGATCGGCGGCATCATCACGTGCACGTCCGGTGTGGGCGTGGCGTTGCTGTCCTTTTTCGTCTCCCTCGTGTTCCCTCCCTACCACTGGCTCGTCCTCGGTACCGGCGTGCTCGCGGTCTGCGTTGGTGTTGGTCTGCTGATTGCCGCGAGCGTCCTGCGCCGGGGCAAAGTGGCGTGACCCGTCCGCTGTCTGCCAACGCACTGCGCGGGGCAGACGAACCAACGGTGGTGGCCGGCGCGATCGCTGGTGACGACACCGCCTTCGGCGAGTTGGTCAGGCGACGCCAGGTACCGATCCGGCAACTGTTTCGTCGCCTGTGCCGTGATCCGGCGTTGGCGGACGACCTGTCACAACAGACGTTCATGCAGGCCTGGCGTCGCATCGACACCTTGAAGTCACCCGCCGCGTTCGGCGGCTGGCTGCGCCGGCTCGCGGTGAATGTCTGGTTGCAGCGGATCCGTGCTGCACGCCCCGCTACCGAGGATATCGATGCGCTGTCCGAGGAGCTGGCTCAACCCCCTGCCCTGCTCGGCGAGCAGCTGGATCTCGACAGCGCGCTTGCGACAATGCCGCCGGCGGTGCGCCTGTGCATCACCCTGGCGTATGCTGAGCGCATGAGTCACAGTGAGATCTGCGAGGCGACACAACTTCCGTTGGGCACGGTCAAATCACATATCACGCGTGGCGCCGCCCGCCTCCGCGAGTTGTTGGGAGCCTATGCATGAATGACATTTCCCCGCAAGACGAGGGGCTCGATCCCAACCTGCTCCGGCTTTTCGACGCGGCACCCGCCGTGAGCGCAAACGACGAAGCGTTTGTGAACGTCACACTCGCGAAGCTGAAGAAGGTTCGTCGGACGCACTTGTTCTTGCGACTGGCCCTTACCGTGATCATCGTCGCGATGGGTGCGATCCTCGCCCCCTATGTTGCAGAAGCAACTCTCACCACCGTGGATTGGTTGATGGGCTACTTACCGGAGACCGGTATGGCCCTGGCCTCCCCGATCGGGTGCGTATGCGCCGCGCTCATCGCGTGGCGCATCGCACGCCGTCAATTCGGTTAGCGCCGCACTGGACCGGTCGAGTCCTCACTCATCGCGTATTTCTTCCAGTACTCGTCCGCTTTGCGCTGCGAGCCCTCGAGAGGCTGATCTTCTGTCTGCGTCTGCTGCACCTTGGGCGCCTTCTCGAACGCGGTTCGGTCGACCACCATCTTGTCGTGCCGGGTCATCGCGGTTGCGGTCTCGTACGGCATCATGGTCGCAAGACCTTGCAAGTCACCCACGACGACGTAACTCTCGTTACGGGCGTCGCCAGGGATGATCGATGCAACCTTACCCAGCAGTTCGCCGGACTCGGATCTGACTTGCATGCCGTTCTTGACCGCTGACGTGGACGCCGTAGCCAGGCGCTCGTCTTTGTTGCGGGGCGCGGTTGATGCACCGTCGAGCTCGGGGTTCGTCGTGGGATGGGTCACCGTGGTCGATGGACCATCAGGCGCAGTCGTCTGAGTCTGCGCGCAAGCGGCCCCGATGAAGCTCAAAGCCGCCAACACGCTCAAGCTGCGAAGGGTATCCATAGCCGACCTCACGCTTTGCCGTTGACACCCTGCTGAGCCGCAAAACCCATACCCAGCCGGCCCCTGAGAGGATCGGATCAGTGCCGGGCCGACAGCGAAAACGGCCGGCCCGCGACACTCGCGCCCCAACTCTTGTCCGGGCGCGACTGCATCACGAAATGTAACTCGCCGCCCGCCATGATCTCCTCGTGGCGGATGAAAGTCCGGGTCAGGCGCTGGCCATTCAAACGCACCGAACCGACATAGCCGTTGGCGTCACTGAGATCGTCGACCGTGATGACAAAACGCCTGCCGTTCGGCAAGTGCAGGGACGCACGGCTCACGAACGGACGGCCGATGACGTACTCACCCGAGCCGGGTGTAACCGGATAGAACCCGAGCGACGTAAAAATGAGCCACGCCGACATCTGGCCCAGGTCGTCGTTGCCCGCCAGGCCGTCAGGTCGCGCCTGATACTGACTCTTGACGATCTGCGCCAATCGTTGCTGCGTCCGCCATGGGCTACCGGCATACACATAGAGGTAGCCGATGTGGTGACTGGGCTCGTTACCATGCGCGTAAAACCCGATGAGCCCCGATATATCCTCGACATTGGCGAAGCTCGCCGGGTCCACCTTCGAGTCGAACAACTCGTCCATCTTGCGTACGAAGCGCTGGTCGCCGCCGACCCGGCGGATCAGTTCCGCGGTGTCTTGCGGAGCGTACCAACTGTACTGCCACGCATTACCCTCCGTGTAGTCACCATTGCCGGCCACAGTGGGATCGAATGGCTCGCGGAAGTTGCCGTCGCTGTTGCGCGCGCGGACGAAACCGGTTTTCTCATCGAACACATTGCGCCAGTTGTGCGCACGCTCGGCAAAGCGAGACGCCACGTCTTCGCGTCCCATGGCGGTCGCCATTTGCGCGATGGTCCAGTCGTCGTAAGCGTACTCCAGCGTCTTCGAAGCGCTCTCACGCACCTTGTCCGCGGGCACCCAACCCAACTTCATGTACTGGTCGAGACCGGCGTAACGGGGATTCGTGGCACTGGCGACCATGGCCTGGAGCGCCTCGTCCGCGGAGTACCCTCGGATTCCTTTCAGGTAGGCATCCGCGATGACCGGTACCGCGTGGTAGCCGATCATGGTCCAGGTCTCCTGTCCGGCGAACTGCCACACGGGCAACACTCCATCCGGGCTCCAGCGCCAGGAAGCCAGCAATGAGCGGATGAAGTCGTTGTTGTCGGACTCGGGACGCAACAGGATCAGCAGCGGATGCAACGCTCGATACGTATCCCACAGGGAGAACGTGGAACGGAACGTAAACCCATCCGCATGATGGACTTCGTGGTCGGGACCCCGATAGGAGCCATCGACGTCCATCATGACACTGGGTGCCATGAAGGCATGATAGAGCGAGGTGTACAGGGAGCGGCGCGTCGGCTCGGGAGCATCGATGTCCAACGCGCCCAACGCCTTGCGCCACTCGGCCGCGGCCGCCGCCCGCTTCGCATCGAAGTCCCACTGCGGTGCCTCCTGGTCGAGATTGCGCAGGGCATTGTCTTCGCTGACCGCCGAGATCGCCACCTTCACCAACACCGGTGGTGAGGGCAGAACACCGAAATCGAACACGGCCACGAGCCCACGCCCCTCGCGGAACACAACTTCCTGTGGTTCAGCCCAGGGTGAGAAGTTCGGGTCGTAATCCGGTCGCGGCTCGCGGTCGTAGAGGTGGTGCGCCACGGGGGCACGTGAGAAACGCATAGCGAAATACAGCTGCCGTCCCGGGGCCCAGCCACGCGTCTCCCGATAGCCGGTAACGGCGCCATCGGGTCGTACACGGATCCGCGACCAGAGAACCTTACCGGGGTAGTCGTAGATACTGGAGCGCAGGTCCACCAGGATGTGAGCCGGCTTGCCGGCCGGAAACGTGTATCTATGCAAGCCAACACGCGTGGTCGCGGTGAGCTCCGCGCGCACGCCGTAGTCAGAAAGGGTCACCGCGTAATAGCCGGGCTCGGCCCGCTCGCTGTCATGACTGAACCGGGAGCGATAGCCCGAAAGCGGCTTGTCCTGGTCGCCCGGGTCGAGACGGACGTCGCCCGAGATCGGCACGGTCAGCACATCTCCCAGGTCGGAGTGTCCCGCCCCCGAGAAATGGGTGTGGGAGAAGCCGAGGATGGTCGGGTCCTGGTACTGATACCCGGCGGCCCAGGGATAGCTCTGCTTGTAATAGCGGATCTGCGTATCGGGACTCAGCTGGATCATGCCGAACGGCACGGTGGCGCCCGGAAAGGTATGCCCGCCGCCCTGTGTGCCGATGAACGGGTCGACTTCCGAGTAGGCCTCGTCCGCCCCCTGTGCAAGCGCCTCGCCGACACACGATGTGGCCAGCAGTGCGATGGCAATCCAATGAGCTCGTGACATCGCAACATGATATGCGAATGAAAAGGGCCGCGTGGGGTGATACCCACGCGGCCCTCGCTCGAGACCCGAGTCGGCTTACCCGGCTCTATTACCTGGCCGTCGCCACCTTCCCGTCGGCGCCGTTCACTTTCACCTTCGCCGTCGTGCCATCGGCCTTGGCCACCTTCACGGTATAGCGCACCGTGTCGCCGGTCCGATCCGTATCGGCCTCGACAGCCTTACCGTCGGACTGCGACTCCGCCGTGGTGATCGCGCTCTTCAACGAGGTCTGCGCGTTCTGCAGGTCGGTGGGTTTGATTCGGGTAAACACCTTCTCGAACGGCTCGTTCGAGGCCTCCGAGATCTTGCCGGTCGCAGCGCTGACATGATACTTGGTCAACTTGGAGCCATCGCTGCTCAACACCTTGATCTCATAATTGCCCATGGCATCCTTCTTGCCTTCGTAGTCGGCGCTGATCGCCTGGCCGCTGCCCTGCTTCTCGGCGATGCCGATGGCCTGGGTGAGCGATACCTTGGCGTTACTGAGCGCCGCCTCCTCGTGGCTGGCCTTGTCGCCCGCCTGGGCACCTGTTACCGCAAAGCCCAAGGCGAGAGCCGCCAGCATTGCAGTCATCTTGGTCGTCATGTTTCCTCCTCACCATCCACCTGTATCAGGTGTTAGAACGGTACGCGCGCCCCGGGGTTCCCGCCCCGGCAACCTGGGCAGTTTGAAGTTAGGAGGTTCAGCGTGCGTTAAGACTTCAGCAGGCGGCGGTACTCGCCGAGGTGGCGAATCGCATGCTGTGGCTTGCCGCCCGACTCGTACAGTCGCGCCAGGTTGTAGTGGGCATCGGCGAAGTCAGGGTCTTCGGTGAGCGCCTGCAGGTAGGCCTCGATCGCCTCCTCGCTGCGCGAGCTGTCTTCCAACAGCACACCGAGATTGAAGTACAAAGTTGGATCAGGCTCGCAGTCGCGCAGCGCTTCGCGATACACGCGCTGCGCCTCGGCGAGCCGGCCGGACTCGTGCAACAGCCTGCCGAGGTTGATCCGCGCCGCCACATGGCCGACATCCATCTGCCGGCAGCGCTCATAGGCCTGCAGCGCCTTTTCGACATCGTGATCTTCTTCGGACAGGCCGCGCTCGAACCAGGCCTGCGCATCCGTCGCACCGTCCTTCGCCGCGGCGGCGGGGGCGGTGCGGCCAGCGTCACTGCGACTGTCGATCTCGACGATCTGCAACGAGTCTCCCGCGACGTTGACGTCGAGCTCGAGCAGATACTGCCCTGACTCGGCCTGCCAGCGGTTGGCGCCCTTGCGCACCACCACGTCGTTCCCGACTGCACAGATGGTCAGTCCGGTCAGGGGCACCGACTGCGGGAGCTGGCGCCGCAAGGCATTCAGTGAGCGCCCGATGCGGCGCGCGGGGACCTTGGCCTGCACGAGTGCCCGCGCAGTGCGCAAAACCAGCAGATCCTGGAAGGAGAATCGATACTCGCGCCGCGGCCCTCGCGCCGGCGCCACGAACCCACGGGAGATGAGCCCGCGGATCGTGCTGCGCGACAAATTCAACATCCGCTCGACGTCGCCCACACCGTAGGAGTGCATGAGCTGCGGTTCAAATCCGAAAGAAATCAGCGGCTGGACGCTTTCCGCGTGGCTCCCGCGGCTTTCTTAGCCGCGCGCTTCGGCGGCTTGCGCTCGCCCAGGCGCGCGGTTTCGTCGCGTGCATGCGTGTTGCGTTTCAGGCTGGCGCGCAGAGCTTCCATGAGATCGACCACGTTTCCTTCGGCCGCCGCCCGCGGCTCGGCGAGTGTGATCTGCTCGCCTTCCACCTTTTTCTGTATCGCCGCCTCGATCCGCGCTTTCACCTCATCCGTGTACGAGCTCGGGTCGAAACGATCCGTGGTCTGCTGATCGATGAGCTGTTGAGCCAGCTTCAGCTCCTGGTCCCGGACCTTCGTATCCTCCACCTCCAGGTCGCTCAGCGGCACCACTTCCGGTGCGAAGTGCAGCTGGTGCAGCACGAGAGCATTCTCCACGGGACGCAGGATGACGACGTATTCCCGGCCGCGTGTGGCCCAGCGGCCCACGGCACAGCGCTGACTCTCCCGCAGGGCCGTCGCGAACAGGGTGTATGGTTTGGCACCGCCCTTGTCGGGGGCCAGGTAGTAGGTCGTGTTGAAATAGACAGGGTCCACGGAGGCCAGGGGAACGAACTCCTGGACGTCGACACTCTTGGTGCCGGCCTCCTCGAGCGCCTTGATCTCCTCCGGGGTGAACATGACGTACTGGTCCTTGGCGAACTCGTAGCCCTTCACGATCTCGTCGCGCTCCACGACCACCCCCTCCTTCTGGCAGATGTACTGCTGCTTGAGGCGCGAGCCGTCTTTCTTGTGGAGGAGGTTGAAGTGAATGGAGCCGGTGCTGCGGGTCGCCGAATAGAGCTTCACCGGGATGGCTACCAGCCCGAATGAAACCGTCAGCGAGGCGATCGATCGTAAAGCCATGAGACTTTCCTCTTGGAGACGATACCCAGCAAGTTCCGACCCCATCCCGGGGTGACCTGGCCCCACCCCCGCCGGGGGGATGAGTTGGGCTTGCCCCCACCCGGGGGCAAGTTAAGCGTAGAGTAGCTCTATTGTGACCCCAAGGAATAGTCTAAGCACATGATCGACGTCTATTTCTGGCCAACCGGCAATGGAAAGAAAATCACCATCATGCTGGAGGAGTGTGGGCTGCCGTACAACGTGATCCCCGTGAACATCAACAAGGGGGACCAGTCCACGGCCGAATACGACGCCATCAACCCGAATAACAAGATGCCGGCCATCATCGACCGGGATGCCCCTGGCGGGGCACTCACGATCTTCGAATCGGGCGCCATCCTGCAGTACCTCGCGGAGCGCAGCGGCAAGCTCCTCCCCGCCGATACGCGGGGCAAATACCAGGTGCTCCAATGGGTGTACTGGCAGGTTGGCGGCCTGGGCCCCATGGCGGGCCAGGCGCACCATTTCCTGCGTTACTCTCCGCAGAAAATCGAGTACGCCATGCACCGTTTCCGGACCGAAGTGACGCGGCTCTACACGGTCATGGACAAGCAACTCGCGAAGGGGGCATACCTGGCCGGTGCCTACTCGATCGCCGACATCGCCGCCTGGCCGTGGGTGGTGCGCCATGACTGGCAAGGCCAGGACCTCAACGACTACCCTAACGTGAAACGGTGGTTCGAGGCCGTCGGGGCCCGCCCGGCGGTGCAACGGGGCGCGGACGTCGGCAAGGATCTCGCCAATTTCTCACAGCCGATGTCCGACGAGGAGCGTAAACGGCTGTTCAACCTCCGGGACCAGGACCTGAAGCCGCTCGCATCGTGAAACCCAAACACACTTTCCGGGGCGTCGTCATTCATGAGGACCAGCCCCGATTCAAGGGGATCACCCGGCCCGCCCCCGCGACCCAGGCCGGCGGCAGCGGCCCGGCGCGTGTCCGGGTCGGTCGTGAAGTCTCCGGTCGAGGCGGAAAAGGCGTGTCCGTGATCACCGGGTTGACCCTCGCGCCTGCCCCGCTCGAGGATCTGGCCACGCGGCTGAAGAAGCTCTGTGGAGCCGGCGGAGCGGTCAAAGACGGTGTCATCGAGATCCAGGGCGACCATCGGGACCGGCTGGTCACGGAGCTGTGCAAGCTCGGTTATGACGCGAAGCGCTCCGGGGGCTGAACGGGAACCGGAACTTACGCATAATGTAGGAGTTTGAAATGGGCAGTATCGAGGCGGGTCAAAACATGTCGAACGACGCACGCAAGCCGGCGCGGCTGAAAAGCGCGATGCTTTTTGCCCGTAATTTCTTCCGGCACCCGCGGATGCTGGGCTCAATTGTCCCGAGCTCCCGTTTCCTGATCCGCGAGCTGCTCAAGCCGGTGGACTGGGCGGAAGCGCGCGTATTCGTGGAATACGGACCGGGGGTCGGTGTGATCACCTCGGAAGTGCTGCGCCGCATGCGCCCCGACGCGATCCTGATCGCAATCGAAACCAACCCGCAGTTCGTAGCTTTCCTGCGCTCGAGCATCCAGGATGAGCGGCTGCACGTGGTCGAAGCGTCCGCCGAGGCGGTCGACGAGATCCTGCGACGATACGGCCAGAGCAACGCGAACTATGTTATTTCCGGGATTCCTTTCAGCACCATTCCCGCGCCCGTGCGCGAGAGCATCCTGCTAAAGACCCGCGAGGTACTCAAGCCCGGCGGCTCGTTCCTCGTCTACCAGTTCTCCACGGTCGTCCTGCAGGATCTGCGGCGGATCTTCCGCTACGTCACCCGTCAGTTCGAACCCCTGAACGTACCCCCCGCCCGCCTGTTCTTCTGCCAGCCTGACACCGCCTGACACCGGCCGCGCCACTGCCCTTGGAAGAACCAGGGGCCAGCAGGAACACATGGCCCCGGACCCCCTGGATACGATCGTCTCCGCGGAGACGCCGGAAGGCATTCTGCTCGAGCTGCGACCGGCCGGGCTGACAGCCCGCTGCTATGCGTTCCTGCTCGACCAGCTGATCAAGCTGGCACTGCTCTACGTCCTCCAGATCCTCGCCCTGTTTGCCGGCGGCATCGGGATTGGCATGGCTCTGATTCTGTTGTTTGCCATCGAGTGGCTTTACCCGGTGGCGTTCGAATTGTCACGCTGGGGAGCCACGCCGGGGAAACGCTCCCTCGGCCTGAGGGTCGTCATGGACAACGGCCTGCCTGTGACACCCGCCGCGTCGCTCACGCGTAATCTGCTACGTGCCGCTGACTTTCTGCCGCTGCTCTATGGTTTCGGCGTAGTCAGCATGCTGCTGCGCCGGGATTTCAAACGGATGGGCGACATCGCCGCGGCCACCCTGGTCGTCTATAAACCGCGGCCGGCCACAAGGGTCGCAGCCAGCGAGATCCCGCCTCTCGCACCCGTCCTGGCGCTGGCCCCGTCGGACCAGGCGGCCATCATCGCGCTCGCCGCACGGGCCCCGCGATTGACTACCGACCGCCTGGATGAGCTCGCAGCGCTCGCCGCGCCGGTCTCCGGGGATGCGGGGCGCTCCGGACCGCAGGTCACCCGGCGGGTACTGGGAGTCGCCCAATGGTTCCTGGGTCGTCGCTAACGGCGAGCTGACGAGCAATGACCCCACTACAGTTCGAGCACCGTTACCAGCCGGAGTGGGACGAGCTGCAGGCTCTTCTCGAGAAGGTGCGGAAGCAGGCCTGGTTCAGGCCGACCAACGACCAACAGGCGAGCCGCAGCGAGCGCATTGCCGCACTCTACCGCCGCGCCTGTGAGCAGCTGGCGCTCGCTCGCGCACGGGCCTACCCGGCCTACCTGACCGAGCGGCTGGAGCAACTGACGGCGGATGCCCACCAGCTCATCTATCAACAGGCCGAGCTCGGTCTGGGCCGGTTGAAACGCATGGTGGCGAGCGACTTTCCGCGCGCGGTGCGCGCTCATGCCGCCTATGTCTGGATCGCGCTGGCCGTATTCAGTATTCCGACCCTCGTGCTCGGCTGCCTGGTCTATTTTCGCCCGGAGTTGATTCTCGCGATCGTGGATGGGTCGCAGGCCGCCGAGTACGAGCGGATGTACTCGAGCGCCGCGGAATCCATCGGCAGGACGCGCGATGCGCAGGGTGACTGGTACATGTTCGGCTTCTACATCCGCAACAACATCGGCATTGCCTTTCAGTGCTTCGCCGGCGGGTTGTTCGCCGGGGTGGGCAGCCTCTTTTTCCTGGCGTTCAACGGCGCTTTCAGCGGTGCCATCGCGGGCTACCTGACGCAGAGAGGGCTCGGCGCGACGTTCTACTCCTTCATCGTCACCCACGCGGCTTTCGAATTGACGGCGATCGTGCTCGCCGGGGCGGCGGGCCTGCGGCTCGGTCACGCGCTGCTCATGCCCGGCAGGCGCACGCGGGTGCAGTCCCTGGTGGTCGCCGCGAAAGAATCGACCGTCATCATCTATGGCGTGTTTGTGTTTCTGTTGGTTGCCGCGGCCGTCGAGGCATTCTGGGACTCCGCCCCCTGGATCCCACCAGCCATGAAATACGGTGTCGCCGCACTGTGCTGGACCGGTGTGATCGCCTACCTGGCGCTGCAGGGCCGCGGTGCGCGTTGACGCATTCGCCATCCGCCTACGACCGCGCGCCAACTTCGAAGCCGCGGATCTCGGCGTGCGCCTGTGTCAGAGCTCGGCAAAGGACGTCTACACGTGTTACCTGTTCGTGTACGCGCCTCTCGTGGCACTGGCGTTCGCCTGTTATGAGATCTCGGCCTGGCTGCCGGTTCTGATTCTATGGTGGGCCAAGCCGTGGCTGGACCGGACGATCCTGTTCGCCTTGTCACGCGCCGCCTTCGGCCAGCGGACCCGTCCGATCGATGTCTGGCGCGAGCAGAGGCAGGTCTGGTGGGGCCAACTGTTGCGCACGTTGACCTTGCGACGGCTGTCTCCGTGGCGGTCGTTCACCCAACCCGTCTATCAGCTGGAAGGACTGCGCGGCGCCGGGCTGCGCGCCCGCGTCAGGCAGATCCGGACCGGTCGCACCCGTGCCGGGGTCGCCATCCTGAGCGCATTCAGTTGCGCGGAAACATCGGTGACGCTGGCGCTCACTTCGCTGGTCGGCTGGTTTGCCCCGCAAGGATCTGGAATCGGGCTCAAGGCCCTGATCCAGGCCCTCGATGGTACAGGTTGGCTCGATGTGGCGACCTCCGTCGCCTACGCCATCACCATCGGCTTCGTGGAGCCGTTCTTCGTGGCCGCTGGATTCGCGCTGTATCTCAGCCGGCGCGCGGAGCTCGAGGCCTGGGACATCGAACAGGAGTTTCGCCGTGCCTTCGCCGGCTGAGACGCGATATCGACGGGCGGCGGGCGGCGGGACTGCTTTGACGCTCGCGATATTGCTGTTGGTGCCCCCGGGCATGGCGGGCGGCGCTCAACCGACCGAACAGGAAGTGAGAGCGGCGGTAGCGAAACTCGACAAGGACCCCAATCTCGGCGCGGTGCAAACGAATCACCGCCTGCGCTGGAAGAAGACCCGGGAGACTGCCAGAAAGGACGTGGACACTGGCAAGGGCACAGACTGGCTCGGTTGGCTCGCCAATGCCATGAGCTGGCTCGCCGGCACCGCCCGTGCGCTGCTCTGGGTCATTGGTGTCCTGTTGGCCGGCATCCTCGGGTTGTACATCAAACGATTCCTGCAGCTCGGGGGTGACCGCGTCGCCGCGCTACGAATCGCCATGCCCACGCACGTGCGGGATCTGGATATCCGCCCCGAGTCATTGCCGGACGATATAGGCGCCGGCTCGCTCGCAATCTGGGAGCGTGGCGAGCATCGCCAGGCGCTGGCTCTACTCTATCGCGGCGTACTCTCACGACTCGCCCATGTCCATGGCGTCCCGATCCGGGACTCGAGCACCGAGGGGGACTGCTTGCGTCTGGCGAACTCGCACCTCCCGTCAGGCCCCGCGGCCTATGTCACTCGCCTGATCCGAGTCTGGCAACGAGCGGTGTACGGCGGCGCGGATCCAACCAATGAGGAGATCCGCTCACTCTGCGCAGAGTTCGCGGAAGCAGTCGACAACCCCTCGCAAACCGCGGAGCAGGCGGCGTGAAGCGCCATCACCTGGTCAATGGCCTGGCTGCCATCGTCATCGTGGCGGTCATCGCATGGATCGCCAGCAACACCTACTGGGAGCAGTACGACGAACGCCTCGGGCCGCAAGGAGAGGCGCTCACGAACCCGTTCTACGAGGCACAACGCCTGGCTGAACTGTTGGGCGCGCACACGCGACTGCGGTACGAGATCGTCGCAGCGCCGCCGACGAGCACTACCATCGTTCTCGGCGACTGGAACTGGAGCGTCATCCCAGAGCGCCGCGAGCGCTTCGAGCAGTGGGTGAGAAACGGAGGCCGGTTGGTTGTTTCACGCAACCTGTTGGCCAACCCGCAGTTCACCGCCTGGACCAGCGTCTCGCGTGAGCGAGTAACCGATACCGGCACGAAGCCGGCCGATGATGGCCGGGTGACGCTGGGGCCCGCCAAGACCGGCAATCACTGGCAGATCTGTGGCCTGTCGCAGCGTACGTATTTGAGCACCGCCCGGAAGGTCTCGTGGCGCATCGATGACCCGCTCTCCCACGCTCAGGCACTACGCATCCCGATAGGACGCGGCAGCGTTACGATCATCAATGCCGAGCCGTTCGGAGCAGGAGCACTGACGTGCGCCGACAACGGTCTGCTGTTCGTCGCCGCTACCCAACTGCAACGGGGCGACTCCATCGAGTTCCTGACCGAGCAAGGTGGCGACTCGCTGCTGCAGCTCATCTGGAGATACGGCTCGCCCGTCGTGGTGTTGCTTGCCGTGTTAGTCGCACTCTGGTTGTGGCGCTCGGGGGTTCGCTTCGGCCCGCTCATGGCGCAGCCCGATCCGGCACGTCGCTCACTCGCCGAGCAGATCCGCGGCACCGGACAGTTTACGCTACGCTTCGGCGGCGGCCGGGCACTGCATGCTGCCGCGGTCCGAGCATTGGATGAGACGGCAGCCCGGGTCGTGCCTCACTACAATCTTCTCGCCGCTGCGGAGCGCATTGCGACTCTCGCACCTCTGACAGGATTCGGCGCGGGCGAATTGTCAGCGGCAATGGATCGCGCCGTCGCACGCAAAGCTCATGAGTTACACAAGGCCATCGCGACACTCGAGGCGGCGCGACGCCACATGGCACAGACAACAAGACGTCATCACGGGTAGGGTGGAACATGCAGACTGAAGTGAGCGCGATCACGCGCGCCGCGGAGCTGTTGGATCAGCTGCGGCAGGAAATCGGCAAAGCCGTGGTCGGGCAGGCCGCCGCCGTCGAGCAGGTCATCGTCACCCTGATAGCGTCGGGTCACGTGCTCATCGAGGGGGTTCCGGGGCTGGGGAAGACACTCCTCGTGCGTGCTCTCGCACAAGCCCTGTCACTCAACCAGGCACGCATCCAATTCACGCCGGACATGATGCCATCGGATATCACGGGCCATGCCGTACTCGATCCGGCCACCCACGAGCTCCGCGTTGTACGGGGCCCCGTTTTCACCCATATCCTCCTGGCGGATGAAATCAATCGGGCACCCGCGAAGACACAGAGTGCCTTGCTCGAAGTCATGCAGGAGTACCAGGTGACGCTGGAAGGCCAGACCCTCGCCCTGCCCAAGCCGTTCATCGTCCTGGCCACCCAGAACCCGGTCGAGACCGAAGGCACCTACCCTTTGCCCGAGGCCCAGCTCGACCGCTTCCTGCTCAAGATCGAGATCGGCTATCCGGGAGCGGAGGAGGAAGTGGCCGTGGTACTGCGCACCACCACGGGCCAGTCAGGCGACCAACTTCCCCTGGCCGACGTGAAGCCCTGCCTCAATGAGCGCGTCGTCCTGCAATTGCAGCTCATCGCGGCACGCCAAAAGGTCGACGACAAAGTCGTCGACTACGCGGTACGCATCGTTCGGGCGACACGTGACTGGCCGGGTCTCGCGGTGGGCGCCGGGTCACGAGGTGCGATAGCTCTCGTACGCGCCGCGCGCGTGGCTGCTCTGTTGGAAGGACGGGATTTCGCAACACCGGATGACATCAAGCGGTTTGCACTGCCGGCATTGCGCCACCGCGTCGCGTTGACTCCGGACGCCTTA
This sequence comes from Steroidobacteraceae bacterium, assembly GCA_036834945.1. Classification (GTDB taxonomy): domain Bacteria; phylum Pseudomonadota; class Gammaproteobacteria; order Steroidobacterales; family Steroidobacteraceae; genus 13-2-20CM-66-19. The sequence continues at coordinate 52,204 of DAITMW010000008.1, read as the reverse complement.
CTCGAAGGCCGCAAGCCCGCCGATCTGCTCAACGCGGTTGTCGAAAGCGTACCGGCGCCGCGCGCCTGACTCTTGTCAATATGCGCCTGCGCGTCATCCCGGCCCCGGCCGCACTGAGCGCCCTTCTAGGCGGTGCGGTCTTCCTGTTGATCGCGCTGATCCTAGGCCTGTCGGTGCCGAACGCTGCCGGGGTGGCGGTGTTGTGGATAGTGTTGCTCACTGTAGTGGCCGTGATCGACTACCGCCTCACACGCCGCGCCTGGCTGCAGGCGACTCCACAGCTGACCCGGATCATGCCGGCTGCGCTCGCTGTGGCCGTGCAGCGCGACGTGGAACTCACCATCGATGGTCCGGGCGCCACCCCCTGGACGATCGAGATTTACGATCACGCGGACCCCAGCCTGTTGACGCAAGGACTTCCCGCGACTCTCGCTGTCGGCGGCGGGAAGCGCGTCACCTATACCTACCGGGTAACGCCAACGCGCCGCGGAGAAGTGTCGTTCAGTGCCGCGGACGTCCGGATTCGTTCGCGGTACGGACTCTGTCAGCTGTTGGAGCGACTCGGAAAAACCGAGTCACGGCGCGTCTACCCGGATTTCGCACAGGTGGCCCGTTATGCCTGGCTCGCCGGAGACCGGCGTCTGGCGGAGATCGGCATCAAAACCTACAGGCGGCGCGGCGCGGGCACCGATTTTCAACAGCTCGCGGAATACCGCATTGGCGATCCGGTACGTTGGATCGACTGGAAGGCCACGTCGCGCTTCGGCAAGCCTATTGTGCGCGAGTTCCAGGATGCCCGTGACCAGTGCGTCATGCTGTTGGTGGACTGTGGCCGCCGCATGCGGGCGGACGACACACAGGCCGGGCTGGGCCAATCCCACTTCGACCAGGTCCTCAACGCCGTGATGTTGCTCTCCTACGTCGCGCTCAAGCAGGGTGACGAGGTCGGCGCCATGACGTTCGGAACGCCGCCGGGAGCGCGGAAGTCCTTCGCACCACGCAAAGGTGTGAAGGCGCTGAACGCCCTGATGGGCGAGCTGTATGCCGTACAGCCGACGGCCACCCACTCAGACTACATCGATGCGGCCCGCACATTCCTCCAGCGGCACAACAAGCGCTCACTCGTCATCGTCATCACCAACTTCCGTGACGAAGACAGCGCCGAGCTCGGTAGCGCCCTGAAACTCCTGCGCACGCGCCACCTGGTTCTGCTCGCGAGTCTGCGCGAAGGCATCGTACGGGAGCTGGCCTCGCAACCCCTCACGTCGACCGAAACAACCGTGGAAATCGCAAGCGCCCATATGTTCGAACAGTCTCGCCGGGATGCTTTCAACCGTCTGGCCGCCCATGACGCGCTGATGGTCGACGCCGAACCCCAACGGCTGGGCTTCGAGCTGGTCAACCGCTATCAGGCGGCCAAGGGCGCAGGCCTCATCTGAAGCCAGGCTTTTCATTATGGGTGGGTGCCACACCCCCGCCCTCGTGCGTAGAATGGGCAAGATCAGCGTTAACCGCCACCGCCGCTATTTATGGCCGAAACGAGTAACTGGGCCTTTCCCCCCCGCTTGCAGCCGCAACCGGAAGAGCTGCGCTTCGATCTCGAAGCGGCCTTGCTCTCGGTCGTACTGGTGCACGCGGAGATCCCGGACAACGCGTTCACCGCCGCCATCCTGGGAACCGAGCGGATCGGCCATGGCACGGTGATCGGCGCGGACGGCCTCGTCCTCACCATCGGGTACCTCATCACCGAAGCCGAGTCGATCTGGTTGACCACACAGGAGGGAACCGTTGTCCCCGGACACGCTCTCGCCTACGACCAGGTCACGGGCTTCGGACTCATTCAGCCGCTCGGTCATTTGAATGTTCCACCGATCGAGCGCGGCTCGGCGGCCGCCACTCAGGTGGGCGACAGTGTGATCGTCATCGGGCACGGCGGTGTCGAGCATTCGCTCGATGCAAAAGTGATCGCGCGGCGCGAGTTCGCGGGCTATTGGGAATATCTGCTCGAGGATGCGTTGTTCACTTCGCCGCCCCATCCGCAGTGGGGAGGCACGGCACTGATCGGACAGGACGGGCGGCTGCTCGGCGTGGGCTCACTCCTGGTGCAGGAGACGGTCGGCACCGAGACGCTCGATGCCAACATGTTCGTCCCGATCGATCTGTTGGATCCCATTCTCGATGACATGAAAAGACTCGGGCGGCCGGCGCGCAGTCCGCGTCCCTGGCTCGGCATGTACACCACTCCCATGCAGGGGAACCTGGTGGTTGGAGGGCTCACCCAGGGAGGTCCCGCCCATCGCGCCGGAGTGCGCCTGGGCGATGTTGTTCTCGAGGTGGCGGGCGAGCCCGTCGCGGACCTCGCCGACCTGTTCCGCCGTGTCTGGGGAACCGGGAAGGCGGGCGCCGAGGTACGTCTGACACTGGGACGAGGTAAGAGCACCTCGCGTGTTCGAGTGACCTCGGCGGACCGCGAAGACTTCCTGACGAAACCCCGCCGTCACTGACCCTTTTTCAAAGCCAGCAACAACTCGTCACCGAAGTACCCGGCGGGGATCGTGCCCTGCTTCATGAACTCCAGGTGGAATTGCTGCGCCGAGTACCGGTCGCCCAACTCCTGCTGCGCCCGCTTGCGTAGCGCGAGGATCTGGTCCTTGCCCATCTCATAGGTAATCGCCTGCGTGGGCCAACGCGAGTAGCGCGTGACCGCTCGTCGCGCTGCCTCGCAACTGGCGCGTTTCGCCGCAACCTTCAATGCCTTCGGGTCCTGGCACGAGCCGGGTTGGAAATCGACGGTTTCCGAGAACAACGTGACGGCTTCCTCGAACTGCATCCTGCCCGTATGAATCCCCGTATCGATGCGCACGCGAAGATCCCGATAGAGCTGGCCTCGCAACTGATAGAGGTGTTGCTCCGGCGTGTAGAAGCCATTCGGCGCGCCGGGCTGAGGCTCAGCGGGCAGCGACTCCGAATACAGCCCCCACCCTTCCGCCGCCATCGAGTCCTGCCACATGGAGGATGAATCCTCCACCGCGCCGGGTGTGAGCCAGCGGATCGGCGAGATGCCATCCCGATACTGTGTCATGACCTTGTAGTGCCAGTCGTGACCGGGGAAGCCCTCGTGCGCCGCCAGGTCCGCCATCGCCGCGTAGTTGTGCTCCTGGCGCAGCTCGGTGACGTTGTTTCCCGTCGGGGTGACATAGAAGCGACCGACGCCGGTCTTCTTGAAGGGTGGCGCCGGATAGTACGCCGCACCTTCGATCGCGGACTGAAGCGGCGGGGGTGTGACCGTGACGTCGAGCCGATAGTCATCCGGGACGTCGAAGAGCTTCACCTTGCGAGCGTACTCGACGAGCGCCGCACCGGTTTTGCGATAGCCCTCGACCATCTCGGCATCGCTCTTGGGTGCCTCCTCGCTGACCTTTTCAAACACCTGGTGGACTACGGCGCCGCCATCGGCGGGAACCTTCCACTTGTGACTCGTGGCGATTGCGCGCGCCAGCGCGATCATGCTGTCACGGGTTTGTGTCACGACCGCCCACGACTGCTCGAACAGTTGCCCCGCGGTCGTGTCGAGCCGCAGGTTGTTGTGCAGCGCCCAGTCGTACTCGGTTTCGCCGAAGGCGAAATGGTCCGCGCGATAGTCAGCTTTGAGCGCGGCGGCATCCTTCCCGTTCGGATCGTCGAAGAACGTGGTTGCCACGTACTCTCGAAGATGCAGATATGCGGCCGCCGCGGCGTTCGCTGCGGTCGTGAGGTCCTTCAGCAAGGTCTCGCGCTGCGGGGAGGCGATGTCGGTCGAGGCAATCTGCAGCAACGTCTTGGAGAAATACTCCGCATCCGCCCGGGTACTGTTCAACCCGAACTCCAGCAGGACCCGCCAGTCGGGTACGTTGTGCGCGGCAACACCCGCGTCGATCTGCTTTTCCGCCGTCGCCAGGTACGCAGCCACCGCCTGTGTGCGGGCAATGACTTCCTGCCACTCGGCATCGGTACCGTAGGTTCCGCTACCCGTGGGTGTCATTCCCTGGATCTGCCAATCGACGCCGCGGAACGGCTCGTCGACGAAGGAATCCAACGAGCGCTGCTGGTGGCGCCGCGCCTGGTGTTGGTGTAACAGGAACTCGATCTCGGCGAGCGCGACGGACTGGTCGATCCGTCGCCGCGCGGAAAGCTTCGCTGCATCGAGAGCCTTGAAGCGATCGCGAAACTCGTCCAACCGCACATCTTCCGACTGCAACGCCTCCGGCGAATAGTCACGCAGTTTACCGTCGATATGCGACAACGCGGGATCGAACGCGGAGCCGCCCAGGTAGGTGGCCACCACGGGAAAGCGACTCATCATGTAGACGGCGTAGTCGTGCTCGAGGCTCGCAAACTGCTCCTCCGGTCCGGGCTGAGGCGGCTGGGCAGGAGGCGCAGCCGGTTGACAGGCCGTCAGCGCGGCCAGAGCCGCGGCGAGCGGCAAGCGAAAACAGAGTCGGGTCACGGGCCCCATCCTTTCAATTTGGCTTAAAATTTTGTTAACACGCGGCGGACGCGTGCCTGGTGGCCGCGCAGGATACGCTTCGGTGTCAGGTTGGGAAACTGCGGGCTAAGCGGACGTCGGACGGATCAGCTGCGGGTCATCGAACTCCAGGTAATTCACCCGCGGGCTGACGGGATGAGTGACCATCCGCTCGAGTGGATAGGGCTGCAGAAGGGACTGCGCCCTGGAGACGTTTGCTGTGAGCCACTCGTCGTAGTCCTCGCGGCGCAAGATCGCCGGCATCTGCCGGTCGTCGTCGATTTCGGCCATCAGGGAATTGGCGGGTACGGTGAGCAGCGCACAGCTTTCGACGACGTCCTCGCCCTCGTCCAGCACCGTTCGCTCCCACACCCCTGCTACACCAAACACGGAGCGGTTCACCAGGCGCACGTAAAACGGCTGGCTCACCCCGCCCTCGGTCAGGTGCCAGACGTAGAAGCCCGCCAGGGGAATGACGCATCGCTGACCGTAGAGCCACGCGCTGCGGTAATCCTGAGAGGCGAGCACAGCGTCGCTGCGGACGAGCGCGGCACCGACCGGGCTCTCTGTTTGCCGCTCCGGTGGAGGAACAAAACCCCACCGCATCATGACGCCTTCCGTCTCCCGGTTGTGCAGACGCGCGACGGGGACCCTGTGAGTCACCGCGACGTTGAAGCGCACGGAGAATTTCCACCAGGGCTGAACGACGGAGACTTCCTTCTCGGCATCGTCCTGTTCCGGAATCACGAGTCGCTTGCACATCAATACAAGCGTACCGGCGGAGGAGTTCCCGTGGAACTGTCCGCACCTTGCGACAGTCCCGGGAAGCGACAGGTCCAGCTTTGCCGGCTAGGTCGCAAACACCATGGCGTCGTCGGCGAACGCCTTGAGCTCGAGTGCATTCCCCGACGGATCGAGAAAGAAGCAGGTCGCCTGCTCGCCTGGCTTGCCTTTGAAACGGATCTGCGGCTCGATGATGAAGGCAACGCCGGCCTCGCGCAGCTTCGCCGTGATGGAGTGCCACTGCGGCATCTCCAGAATGACACCGAAATGCCGTACGGGTACGTTCTCGCCATCCACCTCGTTCGTCGCGCTGTCCGCGCGCGGCTCGCACAGGTGCGCCACGATCTGGTGCCCGTAGAAATCGAAGTCGACCCATTCGGGCGAGGAGCGACCCTCCGGACAACCCAACAGGTCGCCGTAGAAACGGCGCGCCTCGGAGAGGTCGCGCACAGGGAAAGCCAGGTGGAAACGCGGTCGAGTCATGTGTTTGTATCCCAGTATTTCTCCATGCGCTCGCGCATGGCTGCGTCCGGCAGCCGTCCGTGGGCGCCGCGCAAGTTGTCGTCGAGATGCTTGAGCTGTGTCGTGCCCGAGAGAGCGCAGGTGACGGCCGGATGGGACACGACGTACTTCAGGAATACCTGCGCCCAGCTTTGTGCGTCGATCTCGGCGGCCCAATCGGGCAGCGGACGGCCGGCGACGCGACTGAAAACACTGGCGGCGCCGCGACGCCCACCCAACGGTGAGTTGATCAAAACACCGATGCGCCGCTCCTGCGCCAGGGGCAGCACGGTGTTGGCCACCGCCCGGTTGTCGATGGAGTAATCCACCTGCACGAAATCGAGCGGGTAGCGACGCATGAATTCCATCATCTGCGGATGCTGCCCCGGACTGGAAGTGGTGATCCCAAGGTAGCGGATGCGCCGGGCTTCCTTCAACTTTTGCAGGACGGGGATCATCTGCTCCACACCGCCGAGGTTATGCACCTGCATGAGATCGATGCGATCGGTGCGTAGACGGCGAAACGATTCCTCGATGCTCGCCCTGCCGTCGGCGCCACTACTGTCGCGGGAGATGACCTTGGTGGCGATAAAGAGCTTATCGCGATTACCGAGGTCGGCCACGATGCCGCCGATCACGTCTTCGGAACGTCCATACAAAGGTGCGGTATCCACGACCGAGCCACCCAGCCGTGGCATGCCCTGCAGGACTTCCTTGCGCGCCGCTATGTCGGCGGCATCACCGACGTCGAAATTGTTGGTCCCCAGGCCGACGGCCGGCAGCATTTCCCTGGTGGAGGGAATCGGCTTCCTGATCACGGGCAGCGGGTGTGCGGCCATCCCGAAAGAGAGCGACCCGCGTGCGCCGAGCAACCCCACGCCGGCGGCGACGCCAGCCTGCAGAACCAACCGGCGCGAAGTATGGGAGCGCCCGGAAATTGAGCTCATCTGAGACCCTCGTGGACCTATTTCGGGGATTGCAGCAGCCGGGCCAGATCTTCCCGGGTGGTCTCAATATGCGCGTGGGTGAGTCGGCTCACCTCCGCGGTCTTGCCTTCCGTCCACGCCTCGAACAGTGAGGTGTGCTCCTTCGTGGCGCGCTTCACGCGTCCGCGCGGCAGGAGGTGCATGCGGACATACCTTTGACACAGGGTATGCAGCCTGCCCAGCACTTCGGCCGTCACCGGCTGCAAGCGCGGCACGATGAGAGCCATGTGAAAGGTTCGATTCAAATCCCCCGAGTCGTGCAGCTCGCCCGCCAGCAGAGCGTCGTTGAGATTCACGAAGGCCAGTCGCGCGGCTTCCGAATCGGAAGCCAGCGCGCGCCGCGCGCCTTCGGCCACCGCACCAGGCTCGATCAGCAACCGCAGCCTGAAGACCTCGTCGACCTCCATGGAAGACAGCGGCCGCACCTGGAAGCCGCGGTGGGCAAAGACATCCACCAGGCCTTCCGCCCGCAACTGCACCAGTGCTTCGCGAACCGGGATCTTGCTGACACCGAACTCCGCGGCGATGACGTCCTGTAACAGCGGGGACCCGGGCGGATAGGCACCCGTGATGATTTTTTCCCGGATGCGGGCCGTGATCTGGCCGCTCATGGTGCGGATGAGATGCTCTGACATGGGCGATCGTCCGATGATTCCAACGTATACGATATGATTATATACGATCAGCCACCCGCCCAAGCCCCATTAGATGCAACATGATGCTAAAGAGGGGTGGCGTCGACGACTGCGACAATCTGTCCGGTGCCGTCGCGCTCCGATCCTCCCTCCGCCGTGTTATGTCACTTTCGCCGTGCATGGAAGCCAACATCAGGCACCGGTGCGCAGGGGTCCGCGCCGTCGCCGCGCACTCCGGGCTGCACGGCTGAGCTGTTGCGAAAAATCCCCACCCGGCATCGACCGCCGCCGCGCCACGCAGCTCGTTCCACGCGCCAGTCACCAACATCTTGGATTGCGGCTCGCCGCCCCAACTTCGCAATTGTCGTGATTCTGCTCGCAGTCAGGGAACACGCAGCGGGGCAGCGGCGCGCTGGACCAGCAATGGCCCAGATGATCCGCTCGCCATTTCAGGAACGAGGCTTGCCGAGAGATTGACGACGACCCAGAATCGCTGCTGCTGCCCTTTCGCTTGGAGCCCGCCTTTCGCCCCATGAAACCTTTCGTACGACTCCCCGCACTCTTGTTGTGTCTTACGAGCATGGAAGCCTCGGCGATCCCGGATGTAGATTTGCACCACGTCGTGCGCCTGGAGGGTCACGGCTCGAGCACTGTCATCCTCGAATCCGGCCTTGGCGATACCATGGATATCTGGAAAGACATCCAGCCACGTATCGCGGCGGGTTGCACCCGTACGCTTGCTTACAATCGCGCCGGCTACCTGGGCAGCGACCCGGCGGACGGTCCGCGCGATTCGGCAACAATCGTTGCCGAGCTGCGTGCCGAGCTGAAGCGCCGGAACATAGATCCTCCCTACGTTCTCGTAGGACATTCTCTCGGCGGTCTGTACATGCAGTACTTCGCGCGCAACTATCCCAAGGAGGTCGCCGGACTGCTGCTCGTGGATTCGACCAACTGGCACCAGGGTATGAAGGTGCAGCCTGCGGCCAACTCCCCCTATTCCGGGCGAACCGCCGTAACGCTGTTCATGCCCCTGATCATGCGCAGGGAGATCAACGACAGCACCAATGCGGGCCAACAGGTTCATGACAGTCCGCAAGCCGAAGGTTTTCCAACCATCGTGCTTTCGAGCACCCGGGCGCCCGCGGGAGAGACGCCCGCCGCGCGCGCACTGTCGGCGGACATGCAGGATGAGATCGTCGCCGACTTTCCGGGTGCGAGCCACGTACGCGTGGAGGACAGCGGCCACTACATCCAGCGTGATCAGCCGACAGTTGTCGTCGACGCCGCCCGTCGTCTGGCGGGGTGCGCACCGGCGACCGGCGCCCCTGAGACCGCTGCCGCAGGGCAGCATACCCGGACGCGCTACAGCATCCCCTGACCTCCCGAATTCCGCGCTGAAAACTGCCTTTCAGGCAGCTTTCAGCGCGCCCGGTCGGGCACGGCCGTTGCTACGACTGAGGCTATACTGTTGGCCGCGACTGCCTCGGCGACCACAGCGGAACCCTAACGCCCGATAATGAAGATCGCGATCGTCAACCAGCCGCAAGACCCTATCGTGGCCGGCGAGGAGCAACGTGGCTCCGTCGCCATCGTCAACTGGGAACTGGCCAAGCGACTGGCCGGACGGCACGAAGTCACCGTCTACGCACCGCGCGCCGCCGGCCAGCCCCCGGTCGAGCGCTGGAACACGATCGAAATCCGCCGTGTCCCGTTTGTTGCGAAAACCCTGCACAAGGCCATGCAGCTGCTGGCCGGGCGCCTGAGAACCAACCCGCCCTATATCAACTCGCCACTCTACTATCGCGAATACTTCATGCAGGTCGCGCGCGAGTTGCGCGCCCACCCCGTCGACGTACTGCACTTCCCGCAGCAGTTGCAATTCGCCGCACGCTTCAAGCGTGCGATGCCGCGCGCCAAGATCGTTCTGCACATGCACCAGGACGAGCTCGCGCAGCTCGACTACAACATGCTGCGCAGGCAACTGGCGAATGTCGACTCCGTCGTCACGGTCTCCGACTTCGTTACCGATCGCGCCCGGGCCCGCTTTCCCGAGCGCGCCGCCGCGATCCATACAATCGGCAACGGCGTCGACATCCGGCGCTTCATACCTGACACCCAGCGTAACAACGGTGCGGCCCAACACGCGCCCCGCTTGCTGTTTGTTGGCCGGATCTCTCCGGACAAGGGCGTGCACCTGCTCGTCGAGGCCTTCGATCGGGTGGCGCGAGAGCGTCCGGACGTGGAGCTCACCTTGGTGGGCAAGGTCGGGATGTTGCCCTTCGACCTGGTGAATCTGTTGCTGACGGACGATGCCGCGGCCCTGGACAGCCTGCGACCCTTCTACGGCCAGTCGATGCTCGCCTGGCTCAGCAAGGAAGTGTTGGGTCAGAAGCGCAGTTACCGGCGGCAGCTCGAGGCCCGGTTATCGCCGCAGGCCGCCGCGCGAGTGCATTTCGCCGGCAGCGTCTCGCTGGAGGAATTGATCCGGCTGTACAGCAAGTCCGATCTGCTCGTGCTGCCGTCGGTCTGGCGCGAGTCCTACGGTCTGCCGGTGGCGGAATCCATGGCGAGCGGAGTGCCGGTACTCGCCAGTGACTGCGGCGGGGTTCCCGAGCTGGTCGACAAGGGTGTGACCGGTCTGTTGGTACCGAGGTTGAATGTCGACGCCCTGACCAATGCGATGCGCGACCTGTTGTCGGACGTGAGCCGGTTGCGCCAGATGGGCCAGGCTGCCCGGGCGCGAGCCGAACAGTTGCTGACATGGGACCGCAGCGCGGAACGCCTCGAGCGGGTCTACCTGGACCTGGTCAAGGCGTCCTGACGCGGCCGCGCCATGCTAACGCGCCTGAATCGGATAGCGCGCGAAAATCTCGGCCACGGAGCTGTTGATGGTCTCGTCGGGACGCTCGAGCGACTTCTTGGTGATCCGCCCGACCGCCGTCCCGCTCCAGACCACCTCGTTGCGCGCCCGGTCGACGAGATCGATGACCAGCGAGCCTTCCGTCACGGTCTGGATGCTGTTGTTGTAGTCGTCGAACCCCAGGCCGTAACCGTAGCCCCAACGGGGACCGTAGCCGTAACCCCACCCGTAGTAGCCGAGGCCGCCGGGCCCGTCACCCTGCACCTTGTCCTTTTCCTTGATGTTGAAGTTGATGACCAGGTCCGGCTCCGTTCCGGGCGTGGCGGGGGTGTAACCCCTGGCATACATCTCGCGGTTGACCGCGCGTTCCAGGGACTGGGTGGTGAGACTCTTGTAGCCGTCCTTGTCCGTTCCCGGCTTCGCCATGAACGCGTACGTGTGGTAGCTCGCCAGGTTGACGTTGAGCGCGGACTGGCTGCGGATGTCGTATCGCGTGGCGCATGAGACCAACAGCAGGCCCAACCCGGCCAGGAAACTCAAGCGCATGACAGTGCGCGGATATCGAGTGGACATGACACCCACCTCAAGCTTGCAAACACCACCTACAATAGACCTTTCCGGGGCGGCCCGGTTCGCTTTCCTACTCCTCCCGGCCGTCGTCTTCCCTCGGGTGACGGGATCTGGCGAACGCCGGTCGCGGACCCGCTCCCGAAGACGGCTCGAGCGCAATGCCGCTCTGCAAACGCTCCAGCGCCTGGCGCGGCTCATCGACGAACGAAAACAGGTTCAGGTCCTCAGCCCCGATGACACCGTGCCGGACGAGCGCCTCGAAATTGATCACTTCCTTCCAGTACGACGAGCCGTACAGAAGGATCAGCATATTCCGGTCCAGCTTGCGTGTCTGCGCGAGTGTGAGCATCTCGAACAGCTCGTCGAACGTTCCGAACCCGCCCGGGAACACGACCAGGGCGCGAGCCAGGTGCGCGAACCACAGCTTGCGCATGAAAAAGTAGTGGAACTCGAAGGACAGCTCGGGCGAGATGTAAGGGTTCGGCCGCTGCTCGTGCGGCAGCCCGATATTGAGCCCTACGCTGCGCCCGCCGGCCAGTGCCGCCCCCCGGTTCGCAGCCTCCATGATCCCCGGTCCACCACCGGAACAGACCACGAGACGATGGCCGTTCTCGGGCAAGGAAAGACTCCACTCAGTGACGAGCCGGGCAAGCTCCGTTGCATCAGCAACGTAGCGGCCATTCGGGCCGTCCGCGCGCAACCGTGCCGAGCCAAAGAACACTACAGTCTCGCTTACGTGGGCCTCCCGGAAAGCCCGCAATGGCTGCAGGTACTCAGCCATGATTCTCAGCGGGCGCGCCTCGTCGGACCCCAGGAACTCGGGGTCGTGATAGGCCAAAACGGGGCGTTCCAGGCTCATGGCATCTCCGTAGCTAGCGCAAACCCCCACTCTAACAGCCCGGGAATGCGCGCGGTCACCTGGCGTGAGAGACTGAAATACCCGTCCTTTGAGGGAGTGCCACTTGTTTCGCAATAATGTCCCGGCATTGCTGGCGACCCTCCTCCTGGCACCCCTGGCTTCGGTAGCCGCCACCAGCGTCGGGCCCTCGGATAGCTTGCCTCCGCTCGATGCGCGGACATCGCTTCTGGTGGTCTCACCTCACCCGGACGACGAAACGTTATGTTGCGCAGGCGCGATCGAGCGGGTTGCCGCGGCGGGTGGCCAGGTCAGTGTGGTTTGGGTGACGAGCGGCGACGGCTCCATGCTCTCCATGCTCATGGTTGAAAAGAGCCTGTTCGCATCACGTGCCAAGGTCCGTGACCTCGCCTCGAAGCGCATGCAGGAGGCGCGAACCGCTACCGCCCTCCTCGGCGTGCCACACACCCAACAGCTGTTCCTGGGCTACCCTGATGGCGCGATCCCCGCGCTCCTCGCAAACAATCGCGTGGCGCCTTATCGATCGAGACTGACCGGATACACGAGCGTCCCGTATCCCGAGGCCCTCTTCCCTGGTCATCCCTATACGGGCGAAAGTCTGCAACATGATTTCGAAGCCGTGCTGGATCGCGTGCATCCGACGCTCGTGCTCGCCCCCGGTCTCGACGACACTCATCCGGACCACAGTGCGACCGGAAGGTTGACCACCCGCATACTCATGCAACGAGGCGAATTATCGAAGCTGCGCTACTGGATCGTCCACGGCGGAGAAGGATGGCCGAGCCCGCGAGGTTACATGCCGGGCATACCGCTCAACATGCCGACGGCGAGGGGAAATCCCAGGATGTTCACTTTCACACTCACCGACGGTGAGGAGGCGCGCGAGCTTCAAGCGGTACACGCTTACCGCTCGCAGATGGAGGTCATGGCGCCTTTCCTGCTGGCGTTCGTCCGCACCAGCGAGTTGTTCTCCGCGCCCGCGACACCTCTCAAGGCACCCTAGGCCGCCGCCAGCGATCCAACATCCGGTCCAGCGTCCCCGCGATCCGCTCCTGCAAGCGGTCGAGCCAGGCTCGTTGCGGCCACTTCCTGCGGCTGAGCAGTTCCGACTGCAGGCAATCACCTTCGAACACCGCGGCCGCGACGGCCGCGAACCCGGCGTTCTGGATTTCCTGGTTGGCTTCCAGGTTCCACTTGAAACTCCAGCGATCGAGGTTGCTCGAGCCGATGGACACCCAGTCGTCGGAGATGATCATCTTCGCATGCAGCATGCGCGGCTGGTATTCGTAGATCTGCACGCCGTTGCGCAACATTTTCCCGTAGTAGCGACGCGCAGCCTGGCGCACCCAGGGATGATCGGTCAGGGGACCTGGCACCAACAGCCGGACATCGACTCCCCGGCGGGCAGCCCGGCGCAACGCCTTGCGAAAGCGCCGCGACGGCACGAAGTAGGCGCTCATGATCCAGGCCCGCATGCGCGAGGCCTCGATACGCCGCACGACGCCATTCGCCAGAACCGAGCGCTCGCGAGCCTCACTCAAAGCCACACGCCCATCCGCGCCAGCGGCTATGTCGGCACAGGGGGTTGCGTCAGGTACGGCGAGTACGCCGCCGGTACGACGCCAGGTCCGATCGAAAGCACGCTGCCAGTCCGCCACAACAGGGCCCGTGATTTCCACAATCAAGTCCCGCCACGGTTGCCCTGGTTTGCCGGGAATACCGAACTCGTCGGTGAGGCCGACACCGCCCACGAACGCCGTCGTGCCGTCGATCAGCAGCAACTTACGATGATCGCGCAGGAAATTTTGTAATCGGGTCCGCAGCCTGATGGGATTGAACGTCCGCAGCTCGACACCCGCCTCGACGAGATTGCGTCGATAACCGGAGGCGAGCTTCAGCGAGCCGAAGCCATCGAACACAGCGCAGACCCGTACGCCGCGGCGTGCAGCACGTCCGAGCGCCTCTACGAAGCGGCCGGCGATAATCCCGGACTCGACCAGGTACATTTCCAGGAGCACGTATGACGTGGCGGCCTCGATTGACTGCAGCATGCGGGCAAAATACTGCTCGTAGTCGCTCAGCAGGTGGAAGCAGTTCCCGCCGCGCCACGGCCAACTGCCGTTAAATTGCTCTGTATTCGGCTGATCCACCATGGGACAACAATGACTGAGTCTATGACCTTGCGCCACCTCCTTGTTGAGGGCCCGCGGCCAACCTTTCCTGGCAGGATTCCCCCCCTCCTGGGCTTCCTGCTACTCGTGGTGACGCCCCTGAGCGCGTCGGCGGATGTCGTGAGTTCCGTAAACAAGGTCCGTGCCCACGGGTGCCCCGGGCGGCCCGGCGGCGAGATACCGCTGCGCGAGAACTCGCGCTTGAACGCAGTCGCCAGGCAGCTGTCACGCGGCACAGACCTCCGGCGCGCGCAAAGGGATGCGGGCTATCACGCTGCCTCGTCCGCCTCGATCGAGATTTCAGGCGTTCCGGACAGCGGCGACATCGAAAGAATCGTCGGGCGCCAATTCTGTGCGGCTTCAACTGAGCCGTCATTCCGCGAGATTGGTATTTACCAGCGCGGCACGGACGTATGGATCGCCTTAGCTCAGCCGTTCACGCCGCCGTCACCGCGGGACGCCGCTTCGATCAGCCGTCGCGTACTGGCCCTGACCAACGATGCCAGGTCGCATGCCCGCCGTTGTGGCGGGACCCCTTTCGCGGCGGCGGCGCCACTGTCGTTGAATACTGCGCTCGAGCGTGCAGCGCTCGTCCACTCGAGGGATATGGCGTCGTATAACTACATGGATCACACGGGCCGCGACGGAAGCTCGCCGGCGGATCGAATCACACACGCAGGTTATAAATGGAGGATGGTCGGCGAGAATCTGGCGAGCGGCATCATGACGCCCGAGGAAGCCGTGGCAGGTTGGCTGCAGAGCCCGCACCATTGCGCGAATCTGATGACCGCGCGCTTCACGGAAATGGGTATCGCCTTCGCGGTCAACCCCCGGACGGACTCCGGCGTATATTGGACTCAAACTTTCGGAACGACTCGCTGATCAGGCGTGAGCCATGACGTCGAGTTGCACGGGCTCGCGGAGGGTCGTTGCCCGCTCGACGGGCTCGGTGCGGCTGACGAGGTCAATGATTCGATCGCCCGCCGCAAGTAGACATGCGCAACCGGGCTTGGCCTTCGCCAGTGCCTTCGTCTGCCGCAGGCTTTCCGCGATCAGCTCCGCGGTGACCAACCGGTTGCCATCGACTTCAAACGCGGCGATCGACGCGCTCAACAGCGGGAAATGCCGGGTGATGCCATCGCGGTCCACACCGACGTGTCCGCCGGCCTCGCGGTGCCCGGCCGAATGAAAATTGACGAGCGAAGCCGCCAGCTCCTCGATGATCGCAATGAGCCGCAGCGTCCAATCCTGGCTGCGCAGCAGGAACACGAAATCATCGCCGCCGACGTGCCCGACGAAATCGACCCGCGGGCGCACGATCTGCGTGATCACCT
The DNA here is from genome assembly GCA_036834945.1 of Steroidobacteraceae bacterium. Lineage (GTDB taxonomy): Bacteria > Pseudomonadota > Gammaproteobacteria > Steroidobacterales > Steroidobacteraceae > 13-2-20CM-66-19. The sequence goes on along the minus strand of DAITMW010000008.1, from coordinate 36,980 downwards.
GGGAAACATGCAATAGCACCTGGTCGCCGGATGCATAACCGTAGGCGTCGTTGAAGGCCTTGAAGTGATCGAGATCGAGGTGGCAGGCGACGAAATGCCGGCGGCGCGCGAGCCACTGCGACAGGTGCCGCTGGATCTCGCGGTTACCGGGCAAGCCGGTCAACGGGTTCGAATGCCGGGCAGCCTGGATCTGCTGGGCCGTGATCTGACGCAGCAGGTCCAACGTCCGTCCGAGTCCGACGTACAGCCCGTTACGGGTGATGATGAAATCGTCCCGTTGCGAACGGGCATTGCGTGCCGTCACCACGCGACTCACCTGGTCGAGCCGTGCGCGAGCCTCGACCTGCACCGTGTCGCGCGTCATGACGCTCGTGACAGGCTTACGGTTGTAGATCTCCGGGTGCAGCGGCCGGCTCAGGAAGATGAGGAGCTCGTCCCGGTAGACGAGGCCGATGGGCCGGTCGGCATCCAACACCGCCAGCGCCGTCCAGTCGGAGTTGGTACGAAAAGTGTCGACGACCTCGCCCACCGGAGTGTTGGCGGCAATACCCGGAATGGGCAGAACCAGATGTTCGGCGCAATCGGCCGTGGCACCTACCGCGATCGTTTCCAACCCGCACAACACCGCGGAGTTGCGGCTCGGAACCCGCTCGGGGCGACCGAGCAGATAGCCCTGCAGATAGTCGACACCTAACTCGAGGAGCAGCGCGTACTGCTCGCGATTCTCGATACCCTCGGCTATGACCCGGCAGCCCGTCACGCGCCCCATGTCCACGACGGAACGCAGAATCTCGCCGCGCACGGCATCCTCTTCGATGCCCGACACGAAGTAACGATCGACTTTTACATAGTCGGGGCGGATCGCCGCCCAGGTTTTCAAACCCGACGAGCCCGCACCCAGGTCATCAATGGCGATGTCACATCCGAGCGCACGCAACGGCGCTACCGCGTTGGCGAGCAATACCTCGTCTTCCGTGAGACCGTGCTCGGTGACTTCGAGAACGACGTCGTGGGGGTCGATCTGGTTCGCGGCGAGCTGCCGCCCGAGCCAGTCGGCGAGATCCGCCCAATCCAGCAGATTCTGCGGCAGCAGGTTCAGAAAGAGGCGGCCCCGGAGCCGCAACGCGCGATGGGTGCGCAAGGCCGACTCGAGGCAGCGCCGCTCCAGGGGAATGCTCAAACCGGCCGTCGCGGCGGCGGCAATCAGGGCAGCGGGCAGCTCGAGCGGGCCCTCCGGGCCGCGCGTCAGTGCCTCGTATCCGATGGGCTCGCGGGTCGCACCATCGATGATGGGCTGAAAAAGCGTGTACAGCGCCTGGCCCAGTGGTCCGCCGGGCTCCCCAGCGACCAACCCCTGAATCGCCTCGTTCATTGTGGCGACGAAGGTACGCGGCGGCTTTTCCGGCTACTGTGAACGGCTCAGCAACTCGGTAGCGGTTTTGATGAAAGTTTTCTTACAAGCGGGCCAGGGCGACCTCTTCCGTGAGGCGCCGGGTGTGCCATTCGAGGCGTTTCATGCAGATCAGCGTTGCTGCGAGTGCGAGAGCATTGGCGATCGGAAAGCTCCACCAGAGCCCGGCGAAAGCCAATGAAGTCCGCGTCGCCAGCCACCACGCCACGGGAAGCTGTACGAGCCACTGCATCGTCAGGGAAAGGATCATCGCGGTCAGGGTATGACCGGCGCCGCGAAACGCCCCGGCCAGGGCGAATTGCGCCCCGATGACGCCGAACACCGGCGCCAGCACGTGCAGAAAGCGCGCCGTCAGCTCGATGACCTGGGCATCACCCGGCACCAACAGGCGGGCTACCGCGTGGGCCACCGGCCAGAACAACAATCCCAAACCGGTCAGGCTTGCAAACGCAGCCCAACCAGCCAGGTGCGCCGCGCGTTGCGCGCGGTCCATTGCGCCAGCACCGATGTTTTGCCCCACCACGGTGGCCGTTGCCGTGGAGAACGCGATCGACGGAATGAGGAAGAATGAAATCAGGCGCGTCGATACTCCGTAGGCGGCAAGGGATTCGGTGCCGAACCGGGCCGCCAGCATGATGAGCACGACACTCGCAAGCGTGCGCGTCGATTGCTCGATGGACGACGGGATGGCTACCGCCAACGCGCGCCTGATGAACGGCAGGTCGGGGCGGAAATCGCCCCGCCGCACGTGAATGCCGAAGCGACCAGTGAACAACGGGCGCAGGCCGAGGATGGCCGCGGCCGCCTGCGAGCTCACCGTGGCGAACGCAGCACCCCGCACTCCCAACCCCGGTATCGGTCCCCAGCCGAAAATGAGCAGCGGATCGAGCACCGCGTTCAGCAACAAGGTGGCGGCAATGATCCGCAGTGGGAAGCGCACCTCGCCAATGCCCTGCAGAATCGCCTGAAACATCATGAACCCGTAGGAGAACACGAGCCCCAGGAATGTGATCCGCACATAAGCCGAGCCGAGCGCCAGGACATCCGGTGTTATTCCGGTGGCACGCAGCACGGCGACCGCCGCCAATGAGCCCGCGATCGACAGGACGACGGATACCAACACCACCATCAGAATGGTCTGCGCGGCCACATGGCTCACCATCTGGTGCTGGCGCGCGCCGCTGTACTGCGCGACGAATATCGAACCAGCTACCGACAGGCCGCCTCCCAACACCACGAGGAGAAAGGTGATCGGCGCGCTTACGGCTACCGCGGCCACCGCGGCGGCGCCGAGCCTGCCGACCCAGAAAGTATTGACGAGTTGGTAGGACGATTGCAGCATCGTCGAGACGACGACGGGACCTGCGATGCGCAACAGCGCAAGGAGAATCGAGCCCTCTGTGATTTGCCGCGTCCGGCGATCCAGCACATCCACCGCGAGGAGTCTGCGCCCGTTACGGACCCCGATTCTCTACGAGGTGCGAAATCCGAAGCCATGAGTAGCGAACAGCGGCACGCATTCGCCCGATTACCGTCCGGCCCGGCGCATGGCCGCGCGTCCGAGTACTACTCCGAATTCCTTGTCGCCTTCACCGCGCGTGAGCGCCTCGAGGAGTGAGTCCCGCATCTGGCTCGCCAACGGCAGCGGTGCCGTCACGGCTTCTCCAGCAGCCAGGGCAAGCCGTATGTCCTTCAACCCGAGCCGAGCCTTGAAGCCCGCCGGCTCAAACGCACTGGCGGCAATGAGACGACCGTACCCCTCGTACACGCCACCACCGGGAAAAAAGCTATGGCTCGCGAGATCAAACAGGTCAGCGGGCTCGACACCATAACCGGACGCCAGCGCGGCCGCCTCACCCATCGACTCACAGGCCGCGGCCAACATGAAGTTCATGGCGATCTTGACGACATTGGCACGGGAAGGCACTTCACCGAACCGCCAGGTTTTCAGCCCGACCACATCGAGCAGTGGCTGCACGTGATCGATCGCGGCGCCGGGTCCCGCCGCCATGATGTTGAGTTTTCCCGCTGCCGCGGCATCCGGCCGCCCGAGCACAGGGGCCGCGACGTAGGCGATCTTGCGCTCCTCGTGACGCCGGGCAAGCTCATCCGCGCAAGCAACTGACACCGTCGCCATGTTGACATGTACGGGAACAGCATCGCCCGAGGCGCGCTCCAGCAGGCCACTGTCCATGAACACCGCACGCAGGGCGTTGTCATCGCCGAGCATCGAGAAAACGGCATCGCCTTCGAAGGCCGCGGCGGCGGTGTCAACAACCTGCGCGCCGTCTTTTTCCAGCTTACGTGCCGCTTCCACCGAGCGATTCCACACTCGCACCGTGTGCTTCGCCTGCAGGAATCTGCGGACGATCGCACTGCCCATGTGACCCAGGCCAATAAATCCAATGTTCATGGATAAGATGCTACCAGCGGTGACACCGTTCTCGTAAGATCTCGCGCCTTGAGCTTGAGCGCCATCTAGCGGAGCGGTTTTCATGGCTGAAGTTGAAATACACACCGGGCACGGTCACGGCGATGACGAGTTCGGCCGCAGGGTCAGCGTCATGGTGGGGCTGATCGGCATCGTCCTCGCGGTTGTCACGATTGCGTCACACCGTGCCCACACTGCCGCGGTCATTGCTCAAACCAAGGCGAACGACCAATGGTCCTTCTATCAGGCCAAGAAACTGCGCGAGCACCTCGCGGAAGTGGGCTCCAGTCTCGCCAGCGCCCTGGCCAGTGATCCGGCCAGAGTGGCAAAGCTGGTCGACAAGCTCAACAAGGACCACGACCGTTACGCGCACGATACCGAGAACATCGAAAAGGATGCGCACGCCAAGGAGGAGGACAGCGAGCACGAGGAGCGACGCGCGCTGCGACTCGATATGGGCGAGGGTTTCATGGAGCTGGGGCTGGTGTTGTCGTCCCTCTACTTCCTCTCGAAGCAACGCTTGTTCCCCATGATCGGCGGCCTGGCCGCGGTCATCGGCCTGGGGATCGGGGCGGCCGCTTTCTTCGTCTAGCCGGTCAGATCTCGGCGACGGGCTCGGGTTTGCGGCGGGCGAGAACGAGGAGCAGCCCCGCCGTCAGGTAAAGCAGCCCGAACCAGGCTATCGACCGGGTCAGCAGCAGGTAGATCACCCGATAGTTGCTGGCGCCCGCATACGCGACACGCAGGGCGATGAAGCCGCCAATCGCAATCGCGACGGTGAACACCAACACGAGGGCGGCGACGCGCACGGAGTTGGACACCACGACCATGTTGGGCTGTTCCAACGACGGCGGGGTCCGTAACCGGAAATACCATATGGCCAGAATCAGCAATCCGGCCACGGAGCTCACGTACTGCAGAATGTGGCAGAGCGTGCCCGTGTAGTCTCCTATTGTTATGGGAGCACTGAGCGCCGCGATCCGTTTGACGGCCCAGCCGCTGTCGTGAGTGAAGGCATCCCAGACGATATGGGCCCACGCGCCAATGTAAATGGCGAGCGGCGCCCATAGCCAGTTGCGCGGCTCCTCCTTGAATCGCTCCATCGACTGGAGATACAGCGCGCGGGCGCGAGGGGTCATCAACACAGCGAGCGGCCGCCGGAGCAGGAAACAAAACAACAGCGTCGCGAGCCCGAGCGGAATATCCAGATAGAGAGCACCCATCGCCGTGTGGGTTTCCAGCATCAGGCGGTTGTACCGCGCCGGAACGTAATACGGCAGGTCCGGAGCGATGCTACCCACCATCAGCGCGGCCATGTGCAGGGATCGGAACCGGCGCAGCGGCAGGACGGCCGCGGGATGCGCAAAAGTAAACGGCATGTCAAAAGGCTCTCAGGCTTGGGCACCGCCTGCAAGCCTTTTCGGCTCAGGCGCAGCTCCCATGCCTGGTTTTGGGAACTTCATCTGGTTTCGGGACGTACCCGGTATTCGGGACGTACCCGGTATTTCGGGTCCAGGTGTAACGGATTGTCCATCTCCCAGATGATGCGGCCGCCGACCATGGCGTTACGGTTGTCCCCGAGCCGGGCGCCGGTCGGGAGCTCTTTGAGCAACTGCGCGTTGCCGCCGCCGAGCACGACATAGTCGACTTCGAATGCCCGGCTCAACTGTCCCACGACCTCGGCCACGATCTTGCGCCACTTCTTCTTTCCACAGCGCTGCAAGCCGCGCTGGCCCACGTAGCCCTCGAAAGTACGGCCATGCTTGTAAGGGAGATGGCCGATCTCCATGGGCTCCACGATACCGTCCAGGATCAGCGTCGCACCCATTCCGGTCCCGAATCCGAGAAACAACATCCGGCCACCGGTATAGCTGCCCACCGCCTGCATGGCGGCGTCGTTGATGAGCCGGACGGGCCGGCCGAGACCCGCCTCGAAGTCGAAGCCCACCCAGCCACGCCCCAGGTTGAACGGCTCCGCGGCAATGCGCCCACGGAACACCAGGCCCGGGTAGCCGATCGAGACCACGTCGTATTCCGAGCGGTCGATCAGCTTGTGGATTTTTTTGACCATGGTGGCCGCGCTCAATTTGGGGCCTGAGACAAATCTCTGCTCTTTGCCGTTGCCCACCCTGAACTTCACGTGGGAGCCGCCGACGTCCACCACCAGGATCCGCCGGGCGGCCTTCTTCTTGTTTCGCGTTGCCATGGGAGGAATTTTCACCGTAAACGTAGCCTTACGCCAATCCCATCTAAACGCTACACGCGCCACTCGTATCCAAGGGGTATTGAATGGGCACCGAAGCCCAAGGGAGCACCGAGCATGATCCGCAAATTCATTGTCACCCTCCTCACCCTGGCAGCCGCTCTGGGCCTCGCTCTGAGCGCCGCGCCCGGCGCGGTCGTGGCGCATGAGTCATCGGTTTCGAAAGTCCTGGGATCGATTGATGTCGCACCCGGAGAGCACACCGGCGACGTCACCACGGTCAACGGCTCGGTGCGCATCGGAGCCGATGCGGTCGTCGGACGCGCCCACGCGGTGAACGGAGGCGTGCGCATGGACTCGCGTGCGACCGCTTCGGAGCTCACTACGGTGAATGGAGGGATCCAGGTTGCCGAGGGCTGCCGTGTGACAGGAGACGTTCACACGGTCAACGGCTCACTCCGTCTCGACCATGGCGCGGACGTATCGGGAGACCTCATCAACGTCAATGGCGGCATCCACATGGAAGCCGCGCACCTCGGCGGTTCCATCGAGACCGTGTCGGGCAACATCGAGCTCGGACCCAACGCGCGCGTCGATGGCGGCGTGCTGATCAAAGAGAACCACAACAGCTGGAACTTCGGCCGCGAGCAGATCCCGGTGGTCGTGATCGGACCAGGAACCATCGTGAAGGGCGAGATGCGGTTCGAACGCAAGGTCATTCTGTACGTGAGCGACCGCGCCACGATTGGGGCGGTGCACGGGGCGGAAGCCCAGAAGTTCTCGGGCGACCACCCGCCCTCGACTTGAAGTCGAGAGCCGGCGGGGCGCGTGACCCCGCCGACTCGTTGTTGCAGCGGGCGTCGATGACTACCATCTCGCCCGAGCACACTCGTCGGATCAGTGCGACGCGCTCGCACCCAGCGAGCCGCTGGCATCAGCGCTGTGACGCTGCGCCGACGCCGCGCCAGATCCGCTCGCATTGACGCTGTGGTTGTTGGTGGACGCAACTCCCGAGCCACCAGCGTCGCCGCCGCGCCGACTCGCCGTCAGCCCACTCGCCCCACTCGCATCGGCGCCCCGGCCGTTGGTCGACGCAACTCCCGAGCCACCAGCATCGGCGCCGTGCCGACTCGCCGTCAGTCCGCCCATTCCACTCGCATCAGCGCCCCGGCCACCAGCCGCCATGGCGCCGCCCAACATCCCACCGCCGTTCGCTCCACCCGCCGCGGCATTGCTACCAAGCACCCCACCGCTTTTGGCACCACTGCCGTTGGCGGCGCTGTGGCTGCGCGAAGGCGTGCTAGTCGCCATCGACGACGAATCGGCGGCCGCGCCCGAAGCAGCACCGCCCGCCGAAGCACTGCGCATACCATCTGCCGCGCTAGCACCACCATCCAACGCGCCGCTCAAGGCGTGATTCCGCGCACCCATTTCTCCGCTCAATGCACCACTACCAGCACCCGTGCCCTGAACGCCGTTGGCGGTGCCTGACAGCGCCCCAGAGGCAGCGCCTGTAGCATTCACCTCGCGTGCCTCATTCGCGAACGAGGTTGTTTTCCCCTCCGCGCTGCCAGCCGTCGAGGCGGTCAGTGACGCCGCGGAGTTGGCTTTGCCTTCGACATTCCCCGCGGCCGAAGCTGCGGTCGACGCCGCGGTCGACGCGGAAGTGTTGGCA